>DAOTXK010000258.1:0-24106 GCA_034435395.1 Anaerolineae bacterium
ATGCGGCGCCGGGTGCCGGTATAATTGGGATGGGAGGGAAGGGGCAGCGCCGTGATCGCCCCACCCGCCCGATCGACCCAGAACGCCCAGATCGCGATTGGCGTGCCCTTGAGGTTCCCGGCCCAAAAGAGCAGGCGCTCCCCGTCCGGCGACCAGAAGACCGGGCCAATGTTGTCCAGGGCGACTTCCGGATAAACTTCGTGCAGGGCCGCCTCGACTGCTGGCACGCTGGCCACCTGCATCAGGTCGCCGCTGCTCAGGTCGACCAGCCACACCCCATCGTGCTCAGCATCCAGCTCCCGGTGGCGCAGGCTGGCGGCCAGCCTCGACCCGTCCGGCGACCAGGCCAGCCCGGTCGTCGTCCCGGCATCCAGGGCGTGGACCTCCTGGCCGGGCAGGGGCGTCAGGTCAGTGATCGCGCCGGTCGCGGTTTCTATCAGGCTCAGCGTGGATGGGGCGAAGCCGTCGCCGACGATGACCGTCCGCTCGACGGCGATTTGCGCCCCGTCGGGTGACCAGGCGGGCTGTACGTCGATGGACACCCCGGCGGGAGGTCCCTCGCCCCCTTCACCGGTGGTCAGCGGACCCTCGTAGCCGTCATCGATCAGGGGAGACCATACGCCGGAAGCCACATCCATGATCCACAGGTCGGTATCGCTGCCGGTCAACAGCGGCTGGCCCACCACGGCGATGCGGGCGCTATCCGCCGACCAGCTAAACGGCCAGAAATGGGATCGGGCGTCCACATCGAAGCCGCGGGGGTGGGCCTCAGGCGGCGTCAGACACAATGGTTCTTCCCCGGTCAGGCTGTCGGCGGCGCAGACAAAGCGGTCGATCTGGCCGTCCAGCCGGACGGCGCTCTCAAAGCTGAAGCGATGGCCGTCGGGGGCGGGAAAAATCCGCAGTCCCACACTGCTGGGCAGGGCCAGGGCATTGGCGGCGGCCACCTGCCAGCCGGGACCATCCTGGGCGACCACCGACAGGCCGCTCACCACGATAACCAGCATGAGCACAGCGGTTGCCACACGTCGAGCAGGCATGAGTGTTCCTCCTCCATACAAGAGCCTGGTGGGAAGCCTGGCTCGGAAACGGACCCGGATCGGCGGCTGTTACAGGCGTTTCTCAAACGCCATGTAGTCCCGGAATACCTGGAGATTGTTGTCTCTGTCAACCCCCTGGACGTTGGGCGAGACGAAAATACGCGATGGCGTCTTGCCGCGTTTGACCAGTTCAGCGGTGATCTCCGCCAGCAGGGCCATGGTGATGGCGACGACTGCCAGGGTGGAACTGGCCCCGACTTTCTCCGGGCGGCCCTCCACCGGGATCAGGGCATCTTCCGGCGGGCAGCAGTTATCAATCACCAGGTCGGCCACATCATGCAGGGATTGGCCAGAGGAGTGCGTCGGCTGGTTGATCCGGCGGTTGGCGACGCAGGTCACGCCAATAACGGTGAGGCCCTTCTCCTTAGCCGCCAAGGCCATCTCCACCGGGGCGGCGTTCAGCCCGCCGTGCGAATAAACGATCATTGAGTCGCGCGGGTCCAGGTGGTGCGACAGCAACACTTGCTCCACATAACCCTCGGCTCGCTCCAGCCAGAGCAGTTCCCGTGCGCCGCCCGGCCCGGTGATGTTGAACCACATCAGGCGGGGATCCATGATGGGATGCAGGCCCACATATGACCCATAACGCGGGAAAAGGTCCAGCACCGGGATGACCGAATGGCCGGAGCCGAAAAAATGCACGGCCCGGTCCGCCGCGATGGAGGCCGCGCAGGCCTGAGCCGCCTGCTGAATGACCCCCATTTGCGTGCGGTGAATCGTGTCCAGCAGTTGCCCGGCCCGGCGTAAATATTCACTGGCAGACATAACACCCTCCTCAAGATGGCAGACGCAGGAAAGCCGTGTGGGCAGCGCCCAGCAGGCTGGCTTCCTCGCCCAACGTCGAACACACAATCGGCACGTCGCGAGCGGCGATGGGTTGCGCCCAGCGGGAGACGGCTGCCCGCACGGTGCCCAGCAGCAGATCACCCTGCTGGCCAACGCTGCCGCCCAGCACCACGATCTCCGGGTTGGCGAGGCTGATGATGCTGGCCACGCCCTGTCCGATGGCCTCGGCGGCCTCCCGGATCACCCGCCAGGCGAGCCGATCTCCCTGGCGCGCCGCGTCGAACACCTCTCTGGCCGTGAGTGCTTCAGCCGTCAGGGTAGAGGCGTGCCCCGCCGCCAACAACTGCCCGGCGCGGCGGGCGATGGCTGGCCCGGCAGCCAGGTTTTCCCAGTGGTCGACGCCTTCCGACCCGGCCAGCGGAAACCAGCCAACCGCCCCCGCCAGCCGGTCGCGGCCTGGCCAGAGCCGCCCGTCGACGATAACCCCCCCGCCGATGCCGGTGCCGATGATGACCGAGGCGACGCTGCGGTATCCCCGCGCCGCGCCCACCCACCACTCGCCCAGCACGGTCGCATGGCCGTCAAATTCCAGGAAGACGGGCACGGCCAGCCGCTCTCGCAGCATCTCCCGGAAGGGGATGTCCTGCCAGCCGGGCAGGTTGGGCGCCCAGATCACCCGGTCGGTATCCGGACCGGCCAGGGCCGCCGGCACACTGGCCCCACAGGCCAGGACGCGCTCCTGACCGGCCAACGCGCCGTACAAACTGGCGATCTGGTCGGCCACTGCTTCCGGCCCGGCGAGGTCCGTCGGCTGCTGCTGTTTGGTCAGGATTTCGCCCTGGCGGGTGACCAGGGCAGCGGCGACTTTGGTGCCGCCGATGTCAACGGCGAGTACGGTCATATCAGTCCAGCAACAGGCCGGGTTGGCGCGCGAAGGTGTAAAGGCCGGGCGGGCGCATCAGGGTGACCGCCTTGCCGTAACCGGCCAGCGCGCCGCGCACCGTGCCCAGCGCCTGGTAGTAGTCGTAGTAGCGAAAACTGGCGTAACTCTCGCGCATCAGGGCATGGGTCTTGAGCAGCTTCAGGTAATCGTCGAACACGTCGGTGACATCCAGATAAATATCGGCGGAATAGTTCTCCATATCCTCCCAGTTTTCGGCGTAAAACAGGGCATGGATGGAATGGGCCGGATGGGCACGCTGGAAGGCGGGCAGGCCGGCTTTAAACAACGCCTGGTGGACGATGGCATGGGTGTGGTTGTGATCCTGGTGAAGACTGCCCTTCCAGTGGGTGACGATGACCGTCGGGCAGTACTGACGGATCAGGTCAGCTACCGCCCAGGTGGTCTCCTCGGTCACCTGCAATTCGCCGTCCTTGAAGGGCAGGATTTCCAGGTTCGCCCCGATGAACTCGGCGGAGGCATGGGCGTCGGCGTGACGCATCTTCAGATATTCCTCCGGGGGGAGGGTGGGATGGCCTTTTTCTCCAGCAGTGACGTGGACGATGGTGATGTCCCAGCCGGCCCGCTTGTGTTTGAGCATCACCGCGCCGGCCATGTTTTCGGCGTCGGAGATGTGGGCGCCCACCACCATCAGATGACCGTTGGACATGTAGTGGCTCCTTGTCGGGATCACAGCTCTTTGCGCAAAACAGCGAACTCTCGGCGGCGTTGGAACCCGGCGAGCGAATAGAGGCGGGCAGCATCTTCGCCCGTCCACAGAAAGTACGCGTAGTAGACGTGCTGGGCGCTCATCATCGCCAGGCAGCGGAACAGCAACAGGCGGCCTATCCCCAGGTTACGTCGGTCGGGCTGGACGCCGAAGGGGCCGAACCGCTCGCGGCGCTGCTGGCAGTAGCCGACGATCGCGCCGCGTTGCCGGGCCACCAGGAAACATATCTGGTGGGGGTTGCCCCCAAAATACTCCAGCAGGTACTGCTGCGCATGGCGGTACCAGTCCCAGCCGAAGTGTTTTACGATGAAGGGCATCAACTCCGGCAGGTCGGCGGCGGTGACGGGGCGGATGGTGATGCCGTCCTCCTGCTCGCGCTGGCGCTCCAACGCCAGGATTTCCGGCGGTATCTGGAAGCCGGTCAGGTCGGCCCCCATGCTGATGGCCCGGTGAAGCGTCCGGAAGCCGAGGGCGTTCTCCAGGAAGGCGATGGTGCCGGGGTAGGCGTGGACATCCACGCCGGGCACGAAGTAGTTGGGCACGTAAGGCGAGATATCCAGCGTCTTTCGGCCCTCTGACCGCAGACGGTCGATGACGTTTTCAAACAGGGCGCGGCCCAATCCCCGGCGTCGGTAGTCCGGATGCACGCCAAATGCGGTGATCCAGGCGCTTTCCGGCTCAAGACCCTGCAGGAACAGTGGCACCTGCCGGGTGAGCGCCAGCACAAAACCCACCACACGCCCGTCTTCCACCGCCACCGGCAGGTTGACGGGAAGGAAATTGGGGTCCAGGAGCACCTGGGTGCGGAAGAGGTCGGCGCTCAAGGGGTCGTGCGTCATCGAGGCGTTCCAGACGGCCAGAAGATCGGCCTCGTCTCCGCCCTGGTAAGGTCTGATGTGGATGGCCGTTCACCCTTTGAGTCCGGTGAGGGCAATGCCCTGGATGAAGTAGCGCTGCAAAAAGATAAAAATGAACAGGGTGGGCACCACCGACAGCGCGGTCCCGACCATGAGCAGATCGAGATTACGGGCTTCAGAGGCGAAGGTCCGCAGGTTGTTGAGGCCCAGTGGGACGGTCATCAGATCGCGGTTGTTGATCACCAGCAGCGGCCACAGGAAGGCGTTCCAGGAGCCGATGAAGGTGAAGGTGCCCAGCGTCGCCAGCGCCGGTCGAGTGAGGGGCAGGACGATGCGCCAGTAAATCAGGGGTTCTGAGGCCCCGTCGATGCGCGCGGCATCGATCAGCTCGTCGGGGATGGACAGGGTGAACTGGCGCATCAGAAAGATGCCGTAAGCCGAGACGATGCCCGGCAAGACCAGCCCCTGGTAGGTGTCGATCCAGCCCAACTGCCGGACGATGTAAAACACCGGGATCAGGGTCACGAAGAAGGGGATCATCATGGTGGACAGGATGACATAAAACAGCACCTCACGGCCCGGAAACTGGTACTTGGCGAAGGCAAACCCGGCCAGCGAGCTGGTCAGCAGCACGCCCAGGACGGTGCCGCCGGTGACGATGATGCTGTTCAGGTACAGCCGGCCAAAGGGCAGTACGTCGAGCAGGCGGGGAATATTGTTGAACTGCGGTTCGGCAGGAAACCAGGCGGGAGGCCGCTGCTGGATTTCGCTGGAAGTCATGAAGGCCGCGTCAATCATCCACAAAAACGGGAAAACCATCGCCACCGCGCCCAGGATCAGGATGGCGTATTTGAGGGTGGTCCCCACCGCCGATCGTAGGGCCTGTATGTCGGTCATGGTAACATCCTCCCCTCAGGTGGTGGTCCGTTCCCTCAGCAGGCGCATCTGGACGATGGTAATGGTGAGGATGATGGCGAAGAGCACGAAAGCCATCGCCGAGGCGCGGCCCATCCGCGAGAACTTAAAGGCCGTATTGTACATGTATAACACGGTGGTCATGGTGCTGTTGGCAGGCGCGCCGGCGGTAGTGGCAAACACCAAGTCGAACACCTGCAACGCGCCGATGCTGTTGGTCACGATCACAAACAGCATCACCGGGCGCAGCAATGGCAGGGTGATGAAGCGGAATTCCTGCCAGCGGCTGGCGCCATCCACGCGGGCTGCGTCGTAATAATCCTGAGGAATCTCCTGCAATCCGGCCAGGAAGATCACAATGTAATAGCCGACGTACTGATAAACGGCGATGGCGATGAGCACCAGCATGGCCTGGTTAGGGTCGTTGAGAAAGCCCTGGCGGGGCAGGCCGAGGATGACCAGGAGATTGTTGATCAGGCCGTAGTTGCGGTTGAACATAAAGGCGAAGATCACCGCCAGGGCCAGCGGCGCAGTGATGACGGGCAAAAAGTAGAGCACCCGCCAGATGGTGCGCCCTCTGATCCGGCTGTTGAGCAGGAGGGCGAAGGCCAGCCCCAGGATCACGTTGGTCGTTACGCCGCCGATGGCAAACAGGAAGGTGTTCCCCAGGGCCTTGGGGAACACGTTGTCCCGCGTAAGCAAGAACTCGTAGTTCTCAGAGCCGCTCCAGGGCATCTCCGCCGGGGGCGTGAGCATGTCCCAGTGGTGCAGGCTGACCCAACCGCTGAACAGAATCGGCCCGACCGAGAAGACGAACAGCCAGATCACGGGAATGGCGATGAAGACGTAGGCCCACACCATGCGGCGCGTCATCAACCCGCTCCTGGGCCAGGACGTGGGCCGCACTCGCGTTGGTGCTCTCGATGTGTCCATACATCCCTCCACCTGCCTGGCAACTGGGAAGACCGGAAAAGGGCACCGGGGACGAGGCGCTCATCCCCGGTGCGTGGGGTCAGTCAGCGGCTAACCTTCGGTCGCCATCCGGAATTCTTCCAGGATGGCGTTGGCCTCCGGCACGACGTAGTCCAGCACCGACTGCGGATCGGTCATCCCGGTCCACAACGACTCAATTTCCGTCTGGAGCATGGTCTTGATCTCCTGGCTGCCGCCGATCACCGGCTCCTGGATGGCGTATTCGGTGGAGGCCACAAACGGGGCGAGGAAGTGATCGCCCATGTCCTCGGCGAAGGCCTCCTGGTCAAAGACCAGGCTGGGGATGGCCCCCAGGTTGTTCACCACGAAGTCGCCGGATGGGGACGGCTCGCCCTCGGCGGGCGGCGTGTTCAGCCACCGCACAAACTCCCAGGCCGCTTCCTGGTTGGGCGAGTGGGCATCAACGGCGAACAACCAGTTATAGGCCAGGGTGGCCGTTTCCGTGCCGCTGGGGCCGACCGGGATGGGGGCCACGCCAACCTCGGTCTCATAATCGATGTTCTCGGAAGCCATGATGGTGGCGCGCCACCAGTTGGCCATGATGATCATGCCAATGTTGCCGTTTACGAAGTCGCCCCAGGGCACGCTGAGGTCCATGCCGCCACTCTCCAGCAGGTCGGCGTAAAGCTGCAGCGTTTCCAACCCCTGCGCGTTGCCGAAAGCGACCTCCGTGTAGTCATCGTTGAAGTACTGCCCGCCGTTGGAGAACAGCAGCGCCATGAAGGGGTGCACCACGCCGGAGTCCCAGCCGGTGATGACGCCGAAGCCCACCTGAGTCACCGCGCCAGTCTCGTCAACTTTAGTGATGGCCGGGGCTATTTCTTTCAGTTCATCCCAGGTGGCGGGCGGTTCGCTATAGCCGGCTTCTTCCAGCAGGCGTCGGTTGTAGAGGAGCAGGTAGGTGTTCACCTCGGTGGGGTAGCCCCAAATCTGATCGTTGACCGTGACCCCGGCGATCGACGTGGCGACTGCATTGTTGGCGATATCTTCAACGATATCGTCGGGGGGGACGGCCAGCATGCCGCTGTTGACGAACTCCGGCAGCCACAGGTTGTAGATGTGATAGATGTCCGGGCTGGTGCCTGCTGTGCGCGCCGTGATGATCTTGGTCAGGAGTTCATTAAAGGGCACCGTTTGCAGTTCGATGGTAACGTTCTGGTGGGATGCCGTGTATTCGTCGATGAAGGACTGCCATTTTTCGATCTGGAGTTCTTCCCCCCAGTGAGTGAGGATAGTCAGCCTGACCTCGTCCCCACCCTGGGCGAGCGCCATTGGGACGGCCGCCAGCAGCATGATGGCGACCGTCAACATGATGGATATAGAACGTTGGCGTGACATTTGCGTCTCCTTGGCAATATCTTTCCGAAAGGCAGATGGCCGATGGGTTGGGCCCTGACCCGTCAGTCGGGGTAGTGCAGGAAAGCCGCCCGCAGGTCGGCGAATGCCTGCAAGGCCCCCTGCCACTGGCTCACCAGGTCAGGAATGGGCTTCATGGCATTCAGGTGCTGGCGCACCGCGCTGCCACCGCTCAGCAGATCGATCGGGTAGTGTCCCCCGGAAGACCAGGGTTCCCGCCAGGCAAAATGGTCTGGATAGGCCCCTCTGACTGCTGCCAGGAGGTGCAACGCCGTCTCCACCGGGCGGAAGCGGTCCCGGTCGCAGACATACACCTGAACGCCCTGGCAGTGCTCCCCCCGATGTTTGCTGAACGTCGGCACAAAGTGAACCGGCCGAAAGCGCACGCCCGGCAGCGCCAGGTCATTCATCGCCTGGGCGAGGGCATGGGCGTCGATCCAGGGGGCGCCGATGTATTCAAACGGTTTGGCCGTGCCGCGCCCTTCCGAGAGGTTGGTCCCTTCGACCAGACAGGTCCCCGGGTACACGGTCATGGCGGAAAGGGTGGGCAGGTTGGGCGACGGGGGGATGAAGGGCAGGCCGGTCTGGTCAAACCACAGGCGGCGCTGCCAGCCGGTCATCCAGACGACGGTCAGGTCACAGCCGATGCCGAAAGCCTGGTTAAACAGTTGGGCCACTTCGCCCACGGTCATGCCGTACCGGATGGGGATGGGGTACAGCCCCACAAAGGAAGCATAGGCCGGGTCCAGGACAGGACCCTCCAGCCTCACCCCGCCCAGGGGGGTGGGGCGATCCAGCACGAGGACCGGGAGGCCGACTTCGGCGGCGGCCTGCATCACATAGGCCATGGTGTAGAGGAAGGTGTAAAACCGCACGCCGCCGTCGGGCAGGTCGATGACCAGGATGTCCAGCCCAGCGAGCATGTCAGGGGTGGGCTTTTGGGTCTCGCCGTACAGGCTGTAGACCGGCAGGCCGGTGATGGGGTCGGTATACGCGCCCACGGCCTCCCCCGCCTGCGCTTCGCCCCGCAGGCCATGTTCCGGGCCGAACAGGGCGGTCAGCCGGACGGCGGGATGGCGATGCAGCCGTTCGACGGTGCTGGTCAGGTCCCGGTCAACGCTGCTGGCGCTGGCGACGAGGCCCGCGCGCCGCCCCGCCAGGCGCTCAAGCTGCTCTTCCAGGAGAATCTCAAGCCCCAGCCTGGTGCTCACCTGGCGCCTCCGCAGTCGATCCCCGTATGATCAGTTCAGGCGGCAGAACCAGCTGGGCGCTTTCCGGTCTCTGCCCGGCAATCAGTTGAAGCAGCAAATCGACCGCATTGGACGCCAGCTCCGTAAAAGGCTGGCGAATGGTGGTCAGCGGCGGGACGGCAAAAGAAGCGGCCTCCATGTCGTCGAAGCCAATGACGGATAGATCGTCGGGTATTCTCAGACCGGCCTCGGCGATGGCGCGGTAGGCGCCAATGGCCATCTGATCGCTGGCGGCGAAGATGGCGGTCGGCAATGGGGCGTGGCTGAGCAACTGGCGCATGGTCTCGTAGCCGGCCTGGTAATCCCATCGCTCGTTCGGCGAGACGATCACCTGCTGATAGGTCAGATCAAACGCGGCCAGCGCCTGCCGATAACCCTGGATGCGCTGCCGGGCCATCCACAGGGTTGAGGAGCCAGCGAGGTGGGCGATCCGCTGGTGGCCCAGTTCGATGGCGTGGCGGGTGGCCAGGTACGCCGCCCGGAAGTTGTCCACGCCGACCGAGGGAAGATCGGACTCCGGCAGGCAGTCGATCAGGACGGTGTGAAGCTGCTCCTCCAGTAAAAACCGGCAGGTGCGCACCCGGTCCACCATGTTAACGATGATCAGCCCGTCCACCAGCCCCCCCGCCAGAGCTTCCAGGCTTTCGTGCTCGCGGTCGGGGTCCATGCTGATGTTGGAGAGCACGACCTTGTAACCGTGGTGATAGGCGGCGCTCTCTACCGCGCTGGCGATGACGGAGAGCACGGGGTTGGTGATGTCCAGCACCAGGAGGCCGATCAGGCGGGTCCGGCGGGTACGCATGCTGCGGGCAATGGGATCGCGGCGGTAGTTGAGCTGGTCGATGGCCCGCAGGACCCGCGTGCGGGTTTGCGGCGAGATGCTGCCGGTGCCGTTGACCACGCACGATACGGTCTGGATGGACACGCCAGCCAGTTCGGCCACTTCTCTCATGGTGGGGGGTTTGTTCACCATGCCCTGCCCCCTGCGGAGTTGAACGTTCAAGTGAACGTTCAACCCAGTCTAACACAGGATGGCGGGTATGATCAAAAAGGATAAGTATAGACCATGAGCGGGGATCGGGCTGGCCTCATGCTGTTTACAGCATTCCGGCATTCCTGAAGAGTCCGGCCCGCTGGCGTCCCGTCGGTGGTGGCGGGTTACTTCCCTGGCTGCCCAGCAAACCGGTCTGGCCCGGTAAGGCGGGGGGTACGCCCATCATTTTGCCTTTGCCCACCGGGCAAGTTACACTACACGTGGAGCCAACGGCGGCTGCCCAGGTTTTCCTGCAACCATCACCAGCGAAATTGTACGTTTAGCATCTTATGTATTCGAGCGATTTTATCATATACTGACAACTGACAGCGGGGGGTGGCCGATCACAGACGAGGTTTCTCAGTCTCCCCCTTTGTTTGGGTATCCCACCCTGCTGCTTTCATTCGTTCCCGCGCGAAAGGAGGTTGCCTGCTCCCTGACGAGAAAAGAAAAGCCCCGTTCCTGTTGTTGTCTTAAAGCTGAGCAAATGCGAAAGGAAAAAACATGTTCAAGCGCCTCTTCACATTGACCCTGGCTTTCGCAGTGATGTTCACCGCTTTTAGCGTCCTGCCGGTGGCCGGGCAGGGCGATTGCGACTTTGCCGGCGAGATCTACGTGGGCGTGATTGCCTCGCTCACCGGCGACCGTCCCAAGGTCGGCCAGAGCACCGTGGAAGCCGCCCAGATGGCGGTCGATGAGGTGAACGCCGAGTGTGGCTTGCAGGTGGGTGGCGAGAACTACGAAGTGGTCGTCCTCGTTGAGGACAGCGAGTCCAAGGGCGAGTCCGCCGTGGCCGTGGCCACCCGGCTGATCGTGGACGAGGAAGTCGCCGCCATCATCGGCCCGCAGGCCAGCGTGGAGGCCGTCCCGGCGGGCCAGGTGGCCAACGACCGCGAGACCCCCATGATCAGCCCGTGGTCCACCAATCCCAACACCACGCTGGACCGGCCCTGGGTCTTCCGCGCCGCCTTCCTCGATCCGTTCCAGGGGCCGGTGGTGGCCGGGTTTGTGGCGGAAGAATTTGGCGCGGAGACGGCGGCGGTGCTTTACGATATCGCCAGCGATTATCCCAAGGGCCTGGCGGAGAACTTCCGCGATGCCGCCGAAGCGGGCGGGATCGAGGTGGTGGCTTTTGAAAGCTTCACCACCGGCGACTCCGACTTCAGCTCGCAACTGACCAACATCATTGCCAAGGATCCGGATGTGCTGTTCACGCCGCAGTACTACAACGAAGTGCCCCTGATCGTGCAGCAGGCCCGCGAGCTGGGTTACGAAGGCCCCATCGTGGGCAGCGATAGCTGGGGCACGCCGGAACTGCTGGACCTGTGCGGCGATGCCTGCGAGGGCCTGTTCTTCAGCATGCACTACGCCCCGGACATCGCCACCGAGGTCGCCCAGACGTTCATCACCAACTACGAAGAGCTGTACGGGGCCAAGCCGGACGACGTGGCCGCGCTGACCTACGACGCCTTCCAGATGCTGTTCACGGCGATTCGCGACGCCGACTCGTTCGAGCGCCCGGCGATCCGCGACGCCCTGGCCGGGATCGAACTTTTTGAGGGCGTGACCGGCCTGATGAGCTTCGATGAACAGGGTGATCCGGTCAAGTGCGCGGTGATCATCCAGATCAAGGACGGCGCGTTCACCTATTACGACACGGCCTGCCCGGCTGGCTTCCCGCCTGAGGAACTTATGGAGCCAGAGGCCACGCCGGAGACTGGTTCCAGCTCCTGAGTCGCTGTCCCAGCAGGGGCGTCCCATGGGTGTGGGACGCCCCTCTTACGCTTTGTAGGCTGCCTTCTCAACAAAGAAGGCGCGCTTTTGTTTTGTCGGCTTCCAGCCATGTCGGAGCGGTATCAGGATGGACATCTCGTTTCTCGTTCAACAGTTTTTTAACGCCTTGCAGTTGGGCAGCCTGTACGCCCTGATCGCGCTGGGCTATACCATGGTCTACGGCGTGCTGCTGCTGATCAACTTCGCCCATGGGGATATCTTCATGTTCGGCGCGTTCATGGGCGTGTTCGGCTCGATCGTGCTGGGGCTGCCCTTTGTCCCGACTCTGCTGCTGGCAATGGCGGTGACGGCGCTGCTGGGCGTGACCATCGAGCGGGTGGCCTACAAGCCTCTGCGGCGCGCGTCCCGGCTGTCGGCGGTCATCACGGCGCTAGGGGTGGGTCTGCTGCTGGAAAACGGCATGCTGGCGCTGACCGGCGCTGACCCGCGCAGTTATCCGGGGGATTTTCTCGCGCTCGAAGGCGAGCTGAATATCGCCGGGGCCAGCATTGGCTACGTCAAGATTCTGGTCATCCTGCTGGCCCTCCTGCTGTTTCTGGGGCTGTATACCATCGTCCAGCGGACGAAGTGGGGGATGGCCATGCGCGCCATCTCGTATGACAAGTTCGCCGTCCCGCTGATGGGCGTCTCGCAGGACCAGATCATCGCCATGACCTTCGCCCTGGGGACCGGCCTGGCGGCGGCAGGCGGCATCCTGTGGGGAGTGGCCTTCCCGGTGTTGAACCCGTATATGGGCCTGCGCATCGGCTGGAAGGCTTTTATTGCGGCGGTGGTGGGCGGCATCGGCGACATCCGGGGGGCATTTCTGGGCGGGCTGCTGCTGGGCTTCGTGGAGATTTTTGTGGTGGCGCTGGGCGAGCCGGTGGGCATCTCCTCCACCTGGCGCGATCCGGTGGCCTTTGCCCTGCTGCTGATCATCCTCGTCGTCCGCCCCACCGGCCTGTTCGGCGTGGCCCGCCGCCAGAAAGTGTAGGAGTGAGCCGATGTTCAGGGCTATTCGCGACCGTATCCGCACGCTGACCGCGCCTCTTCGCCGTCAACTCAGCCGCGCCCCGGTCCTGGCCCTCCAGGTGGGGCTGCTGGCCGCCGTCTTCCTGGAGCAGCTGGTCGGCGCGGACTTCGC
Source organism: Anaerolineae bacterium (assembly GCA_034435395.1). Taxonomy (GTDB): domain Bacteria; phylum Chloroflexota; class Anaerolineae; order Aggregatilineales; family Ch27; genus DAOTXK01. The sequence goes on from DAOTXK010000258.1 coordinate 12,878, forward strand.
CCAGACGCTGGGCTTCCGCAAAATCCCCAAGTTTTTCGGCCTGGTGGACATCTTCGAGCCGTTCTCCAACCTGGACTTCACCGGCGTGCTGGCCCCGTTTTTCCCCTCGCCGTCGATGACGGTGGAAGCGCCGCTTCAGCGGTCCGGCGAGGCCATCGGCGACCTGCTCTCGACCTTCTGGCGGTCGCTGTTTTACCAGGGGCCGCGCGAGCCGGGTTTCTTCGACGTGGTGCTGCGCGTGGTGATCTACGACGTGGTGATCTTCGTGATCCCGACGATCATCCTGGCCATTGTGCTCCGTCCGCTCATCCTGCGGGTATTGGCGGAGCTGCCTCGCTGGGCGGGGATCGCCCTGCACATCGTCGCTCTGTACGCCATCGTCATGCTGTGGGGAGCCGACGGCGGCACCCGCCAGCTCATCCTGGTCTACATGGGCATCAACATCATGCTGGCGGTCAGCCTGAACCTGGTGAACGGCTACATGGGGGAGTTTTCGGTGGGCCACGCCGGGTTTATGGCCGTCGGCGCGTATGTGTCGGCGGTGCTGACCATGCTGCTGTTCGCCGATACGCGGGTGTTCGGCCCGCCGTTGCTCTCGCCGGACCTGGGGCTGCCGGTCGGGTTCATCATCGCCCTGATCGCGGGCGGTGTGGCCGCGGCCCTGGCCGGTTTGCTGGTGGCTTTCCCCTCGTTCCGGACGCGCGGGGACTATCTGGCCATCGTCACGCTGGCGGTCAACTTCATCGTGCAGGGGGTGATCAATAACCTGGAAGTCATCGGCGGGCCGCGCGGCCTGAACGGCGTCCCGTTATGGACGGACTTAAACTGGATATTCGTCTTCACCCTGCTCTCGCTGGCAGTCATCTATAACCTGGTCAACTCCACTCTGGGCAAGGGCATCATCGCCATCCGGGAAGACGAGGTCGCCGCCGAGCTGATGGGGGTCAACACCCGCCAGGTCAAACTGTTGGCCTTCCTGGTGTCGTCCTTCATCGCGGGGGTGGCCGGGGGGCTGTTCGCCCATCAGCTGGCCTACGTCAATCCGGGCAACTTCGGCATCCTCAAGTCCACCGAGGTGCTGGTGATGGTGTATCTGGGCGGGATGGGCAGCATCTCCGGCTCGATCATCGCCGCCGCCATTTTCACCATCCTGATCGAGGCCCTGCGCCCGCTGGCCGTCCTGAAGTGGGTGGTCATCCCCCTGATCCTGATCCTGCTGATGCTCTTCCGGCCACAGGGTCTGTTCGGGTTCCGCGAGATCAGGCTCAATCTGGGGCTGCGCCAGACCAGGGGAGTGGCCGGGCCGGTTGCCACGGAGGCGAAAGATGCCGTTGCTACAGATTAGGGACCTCACCCACTACTTCGGCGGGCTGTGCGCCGTCCGCGACTTCAACCTTGACCTGGAGCACGGCGAACTGATCGGCCTGATCGGGCCTAACGGGGCGGGCAAAACCACCGTCTTCAACCTGGTGACGGGGGTCTACCGCGCCAGCCAGGGGACGATCCGCCTGGAGGGCCGGGACCTGGTCGGCCTGCCCCCGCACACCATCAACGGCCTGGGCATCAGCCGCACCTTTCAGACCATTCGCCTGTGGAACCAGATGACGGTGCTGGATAACATCCGGGTGGCCAATCATCGCCGCATCCGCTATGGGGTGGCCGACGCCTTCCTGCAACTGCCCCGTTGCCGCCAGCAGGAGCAAGAATTTGAGGCCCATGCCATGGAGTTGCTGCGCCTGTTTAAGCTGGAGCGGTTCGCCTTCGAGCCGGCCAGCAGTCTGCCGTATGGCGCGCAGCGGCGGGTGGAGATCGTGCGGGCCATGGCCGCCCGGCCCAAGATTCTGCTGCTGGACGAGCCGGCGGCGGGCATGAATCCGGGGGAGATCGGGGAACTGATGGACTTCATCCACTGGATACGCGACGAATTTGATCTGACCATCTGGCTGATCGAGCATCAGATGCGGCTGGTCATGAACATCTGCGAGCGCATCAAGGTGCTGGACTTCGGCGAGACCATTGCCGAGGGGACGGCGGCGGAAATCCAGCATAACCCCAAGGTGATCGAAGCGTACCTGGGCGAGCAAGGAGAGATGGCCTGATGTTACTCAGCGTCCAGGATTTAACCGTCTCCTACGGCAGCATTCAGGCCGTGCATGAGGTGTCGTTTGAGGTCGACGAGGGCGAGATCGTCACCCTGATTGGTGCCAATGGGGCCGGCAAGTCCACCATTCTCAACACCATCGCCGGTCTGCAAGCGCCTGATCGCGGCGCGATCGTCCACCAGGGAACGAACATCGCCGCCATGGATGCGTCCAAGATTGTACGGCGGGGGCTGGCGCTGGTCCCGGAGGGGCGTCGGATCTTCGGCAATCTGACCGTGTATGAGAATCTGCGGCTGGCGGGCTTCCAGCTTGACCGAGATGAGCTGGACAGGCGCATCCGGCGCGTATTTGAGATTTTTGACCGTCTGGCGGGGCGCAAAAACCAGCTTGGCGACACGCTCTCCGGCGGCGAGCAGCAGATGCTGGCCGTGGGGCGCGCCCTGGTCACCGGGGGGCGGTTGATGCTGCTGGACGAGCCGTCGATGGGGCTGGCCCCGATTCTGGTCCAGCAGATTTTCACCGTGCTGCGGGAGATCAATGAGCAGGGCACCACCATCCTGCTGGTGGAGCAGAACGCCCACATGGCGCTCAAGCTGGCCAACCGGGGCTACGTGCTGGAGACCGGCCATATCGTGCTCGCCGGCTCGGCCCAGGAGTTGGCCAGCAATCCGGAGGTTCAAAAAGCGTATCTGGGCGGCTGACCGGGGCCTGCCCTGGGATACGGCTACCAGCCAAGGGTGCCCTGGCACCCCAAAGGGGATTTCGTTGCCATGAAGCTCACCATAATCGGCGGCGGGGGGGTACGCACGCCGCTGGCCGTCCCCCCGATCCTGCGGCGCGCGGCGCAGATGGGGCTGGACGAACTGTGCCTGATGGACATCGACGCGGAGAAGTTGCGGATTTTCAGCGCCCTGGCCCGCCAGGTGGCTCGATCCCAGGGAAGCGCCCTGCGCATCACCGCGACGGTGGAAGCCCGCCCCGCCCTGGAAGGCGCGAGTTTCGTCATCACCACCATCCGCGTGGGCAACGACCATGGCCGCGCCCTGGACGAACGGATTGCGCTGCGGCATGGGGTGCTGGGCCAGGAGACAACGGGCGCGGGTGGGTTCGCCATGGCGTTGCGCAGCATCCCGGCCATCCTCGACTATGCCGAACTGCTGGAGACGGTCAGTCCGGGGGCCTGGATGCTGAATTTCACCAACCCGGCTGGCCTGGTCACCCAGGCCCTGCGCGACCGTGGCTTCGCTCACACCATCGGCATCTGCGACAGCGCCAATGGCGCGCAGCGGGCCGTCGCCAGCTGGCTCAATGTCGACGGGCAGCGGTTGCGGGCGGAAGTTTTCGGGCTGAATCATCTGTCCTGGGCGCGCGCCGTTTGGCTGGACGGTCAGGACGTCCTCGCGTCCCTGCTCGGCGACCCGGCGTTTCGGCGGGCGACGCTGCTGCGGCTGTTCGACCCCCGGCTGATCGAAGCGATGGGCCTGTGGCTCAACGAGTATCTCTTCTACTGGTACCATTCCAGGCAGGCGCTGGAGGCGGTCCAGGGTGAGGAGCGGTCGCGCGGGGAGGCCATCCTGGAGTGGAACCGGGAACTGCTGGCCCAACTGCGCAAGCTGGACATTGAGGGCGATCCGGCAACAGCGCGCGGTTACTACAGCGCTTACCTGGCGCGACGCGGTGGCACGTACATGGCCTACGGCGCTGAAGGGGAGGCCAACCCTCCCCGCCTGGCGACCGACGACGAAGAAGGTTATATGGGCGTGGCGCTGGACACCATCCTCAGCCTGTCCACCGGCCAGCCGCTGTATACCGCGCTGAACGTGCCCAACGAAGGGGCCATCGACTGCATGAAGCCCGACGACGTGGTGGAGATCAGCTGCCGGGTGGATGGCGACGGGGTGCATCCCCAGCCGATTGGGGCCATACCGGAGGCGCAGGAGCTGCTCATGCGCACGGTCAAGCTCTATGAACGGCTCACCGTGGAGGCCATCCTGACCCGCTCCCGCGCCAGGGCGGCGGAAGCGCTGATGGTCCACCCGCTGGTTTATTCATACCCGCTGGCCAGGACGCTGGTGGACGAGTACCTGGCCGCGCACGCCCCATACGTCGGCAGCTGGGACGAGTGAGCGTCTCCCCACAGCAGCGGCCATGCATGCCGCATGTTGTCGGGATGAGCGGGCGGGCAGCCGGGCGTTCGGCCCATGGCTGTGCGCCCCCGCCGGTAAGCGAGCGCCTCAACTGCCCGGCATCGTTTCCAGCAATTTCAGGCCGTACAGCAGGGCGCGGGGGAGGTGAAAAGGCCCTTTCCACATCGAGCCTTTCAGGCGGTTGGCCACCGAGCCGTCACGGTGCAGGTAGCCGTACCATTCCCCGTACTCCGGGTCCGGGAAGTGAGCGAACGTCCACTCGTGCAGGCGTTCGTACCAGTCCAGGTAGCCGTCCTCGCCCGTGAGATGGTGGGCCAGCAACAGGGCATAGAGCGCCTCGCTGTGCGGCCACCAGAGCTTCATGTCCCATTCCAGGCGCGGCGACGGTTTACCCTCCACGTCGACGTAATACAGGAGGCCGCCATATTCCCGGTCCCACCCCCATTCCAGAGACCAGTTTAAGATGTCCAGCGCGCTGTCGATCAGGGACCGATCGTCCCGGTGGCGGCCCTCGTGCATCATAAACCAGGCGGTTTCGATGGCATGGCCGGGGCAGATCAGGCGTCCTTCGGCGGAATCGAGGCGTTCGCCGCCCGGCCCGACCGTTTCCAAAAGGGCGCGTTCGTCGCGTTTCAGGAAGTGGTTGAGGATTTGGTCAAGCGCCTCGTCGGCCACTTCCTCGTACAGCGGGTCGGAGTCAACCTGGCGGATTTCCTGCGTCGTGGCCAGCAGGATCATGGGCATGGCCTGGCGCTTGGTGACGCGAGTCTCCGGGAACACCTTGGGCGGGAGCGCGCCGGGCGTGCGGTGGAGGTCGATGACCAGCCGGTAGGTGTCCCTGGCCCGCTGCCACGCCTGTTGGTCGCCGGTCGCCTGGGCGTATTCGGCGCAGGCGATGACCCCGAACGTCTCCGTGAATAAGTAGCGGCGCTGGCGGAGCGGGCGACCGTCGCGGGTCAGGAGGAAAAACATCCGGCCCTGGCTATCGAAGCCGTGTTTCATCAGGAACTCGAAGCCATGACGGGCCATATCCAGCCATTCCTGGCGCGGCTCCAGGGTGTTGTACAGCTCGGAAAAGAGCCACACCGTGCGGCCCTGCAACCACATGGCTTTGTCCGTATCAAACACGGAACCATCCCGGTCCAGCCAGTTGAAGTACCCGCCGCAGTCATGGTCGGGCGCATGCCGCTGCCAGAAGGCGAGGACATCGTCCAGCAGGTGGGACCGGTAGTATCGTTTCAGGGAGTCTATACGCGCCTGCTTCATACGCCTCCTTTGCTGGAAAAGCGGTTAGGGGGCCTCAGACGAGCGGCCCGCGCCCCTGGGCCGCTCACTTCAGCCTTGAAGAGAAGCATGATCGGGTTTATTGTAGTGCCTGGGCGGTCCCCAGGGCCAGGCGACGCCGGGGGCTGATGCCGGTCGGCGGGGCAGTCGATGGGGGGGGAAGCCGTGTCGTTGGTGACCGGCGGCCCTGGACAGCCAGCAACCCGGCCACGAGTCCCGCGTACTACCAGATGAAAAGAATGCGGCACCACACGACCGCCCGGCAGTGGCTGGCCCAGATCGACCGGTTGCCGTCACAACCCTAAGGGGCAACCCGATTATGGAACGACTGGTGTTTGCTTTTTCATACGCCCTGCGGAACATGTGGCGGGACCGCCGCCGCACCGCCTTCACGCTGTTGTGTGTGGCCGCCGGGGTGGCTACCGTGGTGGCCCTGCGCGCGCTCGGCCTGATGCTGACCGATGCCCTGACGGCCAACGCCCAGGCATTCCTGCGCGGCGACCTCAAGGTCACCGGGTATGGTGGTTTCACGCTCAGCGTCTTTAATCTCAGCGAGGACGACCATCCGTTTTCCGCCGACAACATGGGTTGGATCAACGCCTGGGCGGCAGAAAACGCCCTGGAGATCACGTACACGCTGAACAGCGAATTGATGCAGGCGGCGGTGGTCCGGGACGGGCGGGCGGGAACTCCAGCCCTGGCGATGGGTGTGTTCATCGATCCGGCGGTTTACCCCTTTTACGATGTCATCCGTGCTGAAGCGCCCCGGGGCGCGCTGCTGGCTGACCTGTTTGCCGAACCCCAGGCCATTGTGCTGGGACGGCGGCTGGCAACCCAGATTGGCGCGCAGGTCGGCGATCTGGTGCGCATCGGCGCGGCGGAGGACCTGTACACGGTGGCCGGCATCGTGCCCGACGCCGCCGAAAGCACGTTTGACAATCCGCAGAGCCTGCTGTTCAGTTTTGCCTATCTGGACCGGGCCGAGCAGGGGGAATTTGGCCTGGGCGACGTGGCCGACCGGGCCTACCTGAAACTGCCCCCTGAGGCCGATCCCCGGACGATCATGCGCGAGGTCAGGCAGTGGCCCGCCGCCGGGGGATCGGGGGCTGGCCGCTGGCGGGTCACGTCAGCGGGCGAAGTTTTGCAGGACAACCAGGTGATCGCCGACGTGATTGGGCGCTTCGTGCTGGTGCTCAGCCTGGTCGGGCTGGTGATCGGCGGCGTAGGCATCATCAACACCATGATCGTCGCCGTTAACCGCCGCTCCATGGAGATCGCCGTCCTCAAGACGCTGGGCCTGCAAGGACGCGATATCTCGCTGGTGTTCCTGGCGGAAGCGATCACCTCCGGCCTAGTGGGCAGCCTGTTCGGCATCCTGCTGGGCATCGGGCTGAGCTACCTGGCCCGCGACATGGGGCAGCAGGCGTTTGCCGTGGCCCTGCCCTGGCGGGTGTACCTCGACCCCCTGCTGATCGGGATCGCCCTGGGCATGACGGTGACGATCTTCTTCAGCTCCCTGCCGACCTCGATGGCCACGCGCATCCGGCCCAATCTCGTGCTGCGCGAGGGGAACATCCCTATAGCCCGCGCCGGGTGTCTTTCGACGCTGCTCACCTTTGTCCTGCTGATCGTCGGCTTCGGCCTGCTGGTCGATGTGATCATCGGCACCCACCGTTTTCACTTTGATCTGCCGCCGCTCCTCACGCCGGGCATCATCGGCACGCTGGGCGTCTTCGTCATGCTGGGCGTGGCGCTCGCCCTGATGTGGGCCTTGGTCTGGCTGCTGGGCCGGCTGCCGAGCTTCCGCAATGCCAGCTTACAGATCGCCATCCGGGGGCTGACCACCCATCGCAGCCGCACGGCGCTCAGCCTGCTGGCGCTGGTCATCGGCATGACGGCGCTCAGCGGGACCCTGATCATGGCCCGCAGCATCAACATGCTGCTCTATACCAGCATCAGCCAGCCCCTGGGCGGCAACGTGATTATCGTGCCGCTGCCGCTGGTCAAACCGGCGGTCCACAGTCGGCTGGAGGGGATGGCCGCCGTCAGGGGCTATCGCGATGTCCGGTTCCCTTCCGACCTGCAGCTGGAATCGATTGACGGAGCCAGGAACTTCCGGTCCTGGTTCGATCGCGAAGACCCGCAGGCGGCGATGCGGGTCGCCCGGCTGAGCATGTTGTTGGGCGTCGAGGCGCACGGCGACCTGCCGCGCGGCGCGCTGGTGGAGGGGCGTTTTCTGGGGCCGGAGGATGCCGGGCAGCCCCACCTGGTGATCCCCTATCTGCCGGAACTGGAGGCGCATGGGGTTCACGTCGGTTCGCACTTCACCTTTCGCCTGGGCAGGGGCCAGCAGACCTTCGAAGTGGTGGGCATCGTCGCCCCGGATACGGGCGCTGGCCTGATCCCCTTCAGCCTCAACGATTATGCGATGCAGGCCCCGCTCGACATGTTGGGCGCGAACAGCGCGATCCCCTTCGACTTTGTGATCGCCGATGTCGAGCCGGAGGCGGTCAACGAGGTCATGGCAACGATTGGTGCGGTGCCGGGCCTGTTTGTGTTTGATGTCACCATCTTCGACTCGATGATCAGCCGCCTGCTGTACCAGCTGGCCGCGCTGCCGCTGCTGGTGGCCGGGTTGAGCCTGTTCGCGGCCACGGCGCTGATCGCCACCACGGTGGCCCTGGCGACGCTGGAACGGCGGCGGCAGATCGCCATGCTCAAGGCGATTGGCGTCAGCCGCTGGCAGGCGCTGGGCCAGTTGCTGGCCGAGAACGGTCTCATCGGCGTGGTGGGCGGCGTCGTCAGCCTGCTGCCGACCCTGCTGATCCTGGCGCTGGTGCCTTCGCTCACGCAGGGTCTGGTCAGGCTGCCCCTGCCCGTGGACCTGGTCCTGTTGATGCTGGCGCTGTCGGTGGTGATCACCATCGCGGCGACCATGGTCACGGCGTGGTCGACTTCCGGCGAGAAACCGCTGGCCGTCCTCCGTTACGAGTGAGGCCATCTGCCGCCCCAACCCAGGCGGGGGAGGCGGCTGGCGCTGCGCCAGGAAGGCTCAGGGCGGGGAGAAATCCCTGTCCCATCAGATGATCAGGTTGATTCCCAGCAGAATCAAGGCCAGCAACACCGCTGTCTGAAAGACGGCGGCGTTGATCAATCGCCCCAGGGCCAAACCGGCCACGATTCCCCCCAGGATGGCCGGGACGGCAGCCGCGAAACCGAGTAGCACCGGGGCGGTGAAGTGGTGGCTGACGGCATGGGCGGCGAGGACGGTCACGCTGTGCAACAGAATCAACGCCTGAAGATTTCCCTTAAATTCGTCAGGGGGCCACTGGCGGCAGTTGCCATAGATCACCAGGGCTGGCCCGCCGGTGTTGTACGCCCCGGTCAGCAGGCCCCCGACCAGCCCAAAGCCATAGGCCCAGCTGGTGTTTTTGATCTCCGGCAGCGGCGGCCCCAGCAGCGCGGCCAGGGCATAGGCTACGATGACCACGCCCAGCAGGGTGGTTACCAGCGCCTCGTCAGCGGCCCGCAGGGCGACGACGCCGAGCGGGATGCCGACGACGGAGCCGATGGCCAGCGGCCTGATCGCCGTGATGTTCAGCGCCTGGCGGTAGCGGAGCAAGAGGATAACCTGGCTCACCAGGCCCACCAGAGCCACCAGCGGCGCGGCCAGCGTGATGCCCACCGCCCCGACCAGCAGCGGCATGGCTACCAGCGCCAGACCGAAGCCGACCAGGGTCTGCACCAGGGCGGCGAAAAAGATCACGGTGGCCACCAGCAGCGGATTGACCTCAGGCATCCCCGGCTTCCACCCAGATCGGCGAGCTCCAGGCCCACTGGCCGTTGGTCTGCCGCACGCGGACGGTGTACCAGTCTCTGGCCCGGCCCTGGCCGCGATGGGTCAGCGAGAGGGCGCAGGTCGACTCGGATCGTGGCACGGCCCGGTGGAAGGTATAGGCGGGCCTGAGGAAGCCGCCCAGGTACCCCGTCCGCGGCCCGGCCAGCAGTTCAGCCAGGGTCACGCGGACGGGCTGCCCATTGATCACGCCAGTGATGGCGGTCTCGGCGCTCCCCTGAACCTCCAGGCACAGGCCCTGCGTGCTGGCCGTGGTCGTGGTCAGATTGCCCCAGGTGCGGGTGGCGAAGCGCACGCCGTCGGCTCCCCGCCGCTCCCACTGGCTGAAAGCGTAACGCTCCTCCTCGCCCGCCTGCGGCTCGACGATCTCGTGGCCGCGGAAGCGCGGTTCGACCGCCCGCAGGTCGCCGCCTTCCACCGCCAGCTCGACCTGCCAATCGACGGTCGTGTGCTTCTCACCCCAGCCGACTTCGACGTGCACCTTAACCGGCTCGGTGGAGGCGGTTCCAGCAGGGGCAGGCGATCCGCTCCAGCGGTGGATCAGACGGTTGTTGTGCAGCACATCCACAGCGTCAAGCGCGCTGCCGCCCGCGATCGACACCTCGATATGACGCTCCGGCGTCGGCGGCAGGACGGACCCCATCGGCTGGCCGTTGATGGCGAAGACCAGGGCGATGTTATCGCCGGTCAGGGCCACCGTCCGCCGGGCCTGGATGGCTGCCCAGACGGCATCGCGGGTGAGCGCTTCCGCCCAGACGGCCATCCGCCCGTGCCCGTAGCTGCCGGGGTGGGCGCTATGGTGGTCGGTGGAGCCGTAAGCGCCAACCACGTGGCCCTGGGCCAGGCCATACTGGTAGGTGCTCTCCCAGTCGCGGGGGCCCATGGTGTGCAGGTAGGGGTAGGGCGCGTCCGGACTCTCCGCCGCGCCGTGCATGGACATGATCTCCACCACAGGGCTGAACTCCGGCGTCCACGCCGCCCAGTTGATGCCCCGGTAGCCGCGCCGGTAGCCGATGTGGTGGGGGATGAGCAGGCAGTCGATGCCGCGCGCCTGGTACTGCCGCAGGGAACGCCGCAGGTCCTCCAGGTCGGCGGCCCGGATGACCTCACCCTCCGCACCCTTGAAGTAGACGTTGTGATCGCCGTATTGAAGCGAGTGCATCTCAAAACCAAGGAAGGTCACGAAGCGGCCCGACTGGTGATTCGCCTGGACCACTTCCCGCACGCGCGGCCAGGCCGCCGCTGTGACGGCGAAGCCCCGCTGGTGATAGGCGACCACGTCGGCCAGGTAGGCGTCGTCCACCGGGATGTCCGGCCAGTGCGCGTGGACGGTCACGCAGGCGAAGTCCAGCTGCATCCGGGCGTTCTGGAACGCTTCCTCCAGGGAGCCGTGCCCATAACCGACGGCGCAGTGACTGTGGATGTCGCCATAGTAGACGTTGAGTCCATCGTACCCCTGCATGGTGATCTCCATGTCCGGATTACCGAAAAATCGGCGCGAAAGCCCCCAGCTTTAGCTGTGGGGATGGAGTGCCGTCCTACCGTTTGACATCAGAACGCATGTGCGGTATAATAGTATTGTCTAGGCGCATAACACGGGTTAAGATTGTGCGCAGAACACCCTGCCGTACCCGTGCGCCTAGACAACGCACAATCTGCGGTGGGGTGTTCCGCTTTGTGACTGCTATGATCCGCACCTACAAGTACCGCCTCTACCCCTCGCGCTCGCAAGAAGACAACTTGTGGCGCGTGCTGGACGCCTGTCGGGGCCTGTACAACATGGCGCTGGCGGAGCGCAAGCTCGCCTACCGGCTGGAAGGGCGCAGCGTCAACAAGCGAG
>DAOTXK010000259.1:0-6011 GCA_034435395.1 Anaerolineae bacterium
CGGCCAGCCCGCCTCCCCCACCACCCTGGGCAAGGAGCTGGCCGTCTTCGCCGCCCGCCTCAAGGGCCAGCGCGCCGCGCTCGACGCCCTGACCGCCGACCTGCCCGGCAAGCTGACCGGGGCGACGGGCAACTTCAACGCCCACCAGGCCGCCTGTCCCGCCGTGGACTGGATCGCCTTCAGCCGGGATTTTGTGGAGTCGCTGGGGCTGCGGCCCAGCCTGCTCACCACCCAGGTGGAGCCGGGCGATTCGCTGGCGGCGCTGTTCGACGGGCTGGGGCGGGCCAACACCATCCTGCTGGACCTGTGCCAGGATATGTGGCGCTACCTCAGCGACGGCTACCTCCGGCAGCGGGCGGTGGCGGGCGAGGTCGGCTCCTCGACCATGCCGCACAAGGTCAACCCCATCCAGTTTGAGAACGCCGAGGGGAACCTGGCGGTGGCGAACGCCCTGCTGGGATTGCTGGCGCGGCGGCTGCCGGTCTCGCGCCTGCAACGCGACCTTTCCAACAGCACGGTGATGCGCAACGTCGGCGTCGCCCTGGGGCATTCCCTGCTGGCCTATAAGAACGTCCGGCGCGGGCTGGGACGGGCCGTGGCGGACGAGGAGCGGTTGCGGGCCGACCTCAACGCCCACTGGGAGGTGATCACGGAAGCCATCCAGACCATCCTGCGGCGGGAGGGGATGGCCGACGCCTACGACCGGCTCAAAACCTTCAGCCGGGGGGCGGCGATCACCCGGGCGGATATCGCCGCCTTCGTGGGGTCGCTGGACGTGCCGGAGGCGGTCAAAGCGGAGCTGCTCGCCCTCTCCCCGGAAACGTACACCGGGCTGGCGGCGAGGCTGGCGACGGGCGAGCACACGGCAGGGTAGCGCCCGCCCACCGAGGCGCTTTAATCGGGCAGCCAGGAGATGAGCGCCTCGCGCTGCGGGCCGGTCGTGCCGAACAGCGGGGCCACGCCCAGCGCCCCCGCCAGGAAGGCGATATATTGCCGCGCTGCCAGCGGCAGATCGGCCAGCGCCCTGGCCCCCGCCACCGCCCGGCCATCCCACGACGGCAATTCGAGATATTCCGGCGTCACCGTATCCAGGTACGCCTGGTCGGGCCGGTAATCCCGGCCACCGGCATAGGCGGCGCAGACCTTCAGCGGAACGTCCGGGTAGGCGATGTCCAGGTGGGTCAGGGCCAGGTGAGTCGCCCCGCTGACCGCCATAAAAAAACGCAGGCAGGGCAGGTCAATGTGGGCGATGTCGCGGGGGCGGCGGGTGGTCGCGCCGTACTCGCCCGCGTCCTGGCGGATGCGGCTGGCCAGCGGCCCGGCCATCAGGGTCGGCAGGCGGCGCGTCCCCACGCTGGAGGTGTAGGTGGCCTTGATCGCCGCTGCCCGGACGGCGATCTGCTCCGGCCTGATCAGGCCCTCGGTGGAATGCAGGATGCCGCCAAACGTCGGGTCGGAGGCGGTCACGTCCGGGTAAACGCCAAAGCGCGGGTCCAGGCCGACGCCCTGTGCCCCCTCAAACACGAAGGGCACCGCCCCACCCTGCCACCGGTCGCGGAGGAAATCATAGACATCCCCGATGTGGGGCAGCAGAGCGGCCCGCTGGGCGGCCAGCCGCTCCAGGAAGGTGGACTTATCCCCCACGGGGATTGGCTCGCCATGCAGCCGGGGCACCGGCTGGGAGGGCAGGTCGCCACCCAGCCCGCCGACGTGAGCCAGATAGAGGTCGTAGTGGCGACCCAGGCGGCACGACCAGTCATCGGCGGCCAGGTCGCGCAGCCGGACCGGGTGGCGGTAGAGCACGTCGGCGTAGGCGGGGGAGATGCCCCGCCCGGTCGCCCCGCGCCCGCCGGTCTCCCAGCGCCTGAGCGTGCTCTCCAGCGCCCGGTGGGTATCCAGCGCCAGGACGGCCATGGCGTCCAGGCGCAACGACGCCGGGATACACCTGGCCAGCGCCCGCACGTCTTCCAGCTCGGCCAGCAGGTCGCCGGGGTGGAGGACCATGCCCTTGCCCAGCACGACGGTCGCCCCTTCCAGGAGCACACCCGCCGGGAGCTGGTGCAGCGCGATCGTCCGCCCGGCGACCACCACCGTGTGCCCGGCGTTGGCCCCCCCGTTCCAGCGGTAGACCACGACCACGCCGTGCGCCCGGACCAGCGCCGCACACACCTCGTCCACGATGCGGCCCTTGCCCTCGTCGCCAAAGGCCCCGCCCTCGATGGCGATGCTGTAGGGCCGGACGCCAGCGCTCGTCTCGGCGAGCGGATTGACCGGCAGCGGGCGGTCCACGCCCAAAAGCTGCCCACGGCGATACACGGCCTGGTAAAGCTCCGCATATCCGGTCATGTCATCCCCCCGGCGCAACCCGCGCGCCCCCAGCAGGCGCTCTCAGCGCCACCATCGCCGGCGCATTGTAGCGCCCCACAACCCGGCGCGCCTGATACAGGTTGGCCGAAACGGGCCGTCAAACCACACAGCCAGCGGCGCGGGCGCGGGAGGCCGGTCAGGAGGACGACCCGGCTTTTGTGACCGACCCCGGCAGGTCGTTATAATAGGCCCGCCCTGGCCGCCGACCGACTGCCCACGACAGGCCCATGATGCACAGGAAAACCGCCCACAACCGCCGCCGGTGGATCGCCGGCCAATATGTTGGCTGCTGGCTGGTCAGCCAGATCGGCGGGCTGCTGGGCATCGCCGTCAACTGGCAGGCCGACGCCGCCTACGTCGGCTGGAGCGCCGCCGCCACCGCCCTGATCGCGCTGATCGCCGCCGCCATCGGCTTCCTGCCGGGGGAGAAGGGCTGGCCTCGCCTGAGGGACCGCTGGCTGGGGAAGCCAGTCGGGCTGCCGCTCGCCCTGGGACTGTGCCTGCTGCTATGGGCCTGGCCGCTGGAACCAGCCTACCCGCTGGACGCGCTGCGCTGGGCGTTGACGGTGGCCGGTGGGGGCGCGCTGGCCGTCCGGCGGCGGGGCGGGGCGTCACCGACGATCGGGCGGAAGGGCTTCCTGGCGCTGCTGGTCCTGGCGCTGTGGTTCAGCCTGGCGACGATCCGCCTCTACCCGCCGATCTACACCGACGAGGGCTGGTACCTCAACCTGGCCTGGTCGAGCGCGGCCATGGGCCCGCTCTACCATCCCAGTTTCCACCTGGGCATCCACGGGGACCCGCAGCGCATCGGCGCGCCGCTCCACCTGTGGCCGATCGGCCTCTGGCTGCGGCTGGTGGGGCTGGGGCTGTGGCAGGGGCGGCTGACCATGTGGCTGTTTATGCCGCTGGCCGTGGCCTTCACCTACCGGGCGGCACGGACGCTGTTCCGCGACTCCGGAGTCGGGCTGCTGGCCGCGTTGCTCACCGCCACCAGCACCCTGACGCTGTACTCCGCCCATTTCATCCGTCCCGAGATCGTCCTCAGCGCGGTCCTGGCGTTGGCGCTGGTTCTCCACGCGCTGGCCGAAAAACATCAGCGCTGCCGGGAGGCGTTCGCCCTGGGCCTGCTCCTCTCGCTGGCGATGACTGTGCACACCAACGCCTTCATCTTCTGCTTCGCCTTCGGAGCCTGCTACCTGGGGCGCTGGCTGTGGGCTTGCTGGCGGGCGCGGCGTTTCACCCTGGAGGGGCGACTGCTGGGGCTGGCCGCCGGGGGACTGGTCGGCGTGGCGGTATTCGCCGCTGTGTACATCCTGCCGGACGTGGCGGCCTTTCGCCAGCAGATGAACTACTACTACCTCCTCAACTACGACGAGACCCAGGCCACCCTGCCGGAAGTCCTGTTAGATCGCGCGCTGACGGCTCTCAACCACCTCCGGACCTGGTTCGCCTTTTCCCTGGTGGAAGGCAGCGCCGTCGCCCTGGCGGGGATCGCCGCCCTCGTCGCGGGCCGGCGGGCCGACCGGTCGCTGCTGGCGCTGCTGGCGCTGAGCGTCGTCGGGCTGTTCCTGGTGGGGGGCCGCCGCGCGCCAACCTACATCACGCCGTTCGTGCCATTGGGGGCCATGCTCGTGGCGGGGATGCTGGCCCGCCTGCTCGCCGGATCGGGCCGGGCGCTGATCATCGGCGCGCTGCTGGCCGCGGCGGTGGGCGGGGTGTCGGTCCGGCAGGTCATCGTCGCCGAACGGGAAGGATACAACCGGGAGTTTGAGCGCTGCCTGGCGGCGGTGAAGGCGTGGCTGCCGGAAGAGGGCATGATCCTGGGGGAGCACCTGTTCTGGCTGGGGAGGCCTGAGCTGACTGGCTACGCCTCGCGGACGCTGGTGGAGGTGCCCTGGCCGACCCGCAGCGCCGAGGCGTGGTGGGCCTGGATCGACCCGGACATTGTATTATGGCCGGGGCCACCGTCCGGGGCGGCGAGCCAGTACTTGCAGGCGCGCGGTTACACGTACACCGACTTCCCCGCCTGCCCGACTTCTGAGCTGACGATCTGGCTCAAGCCGGGCGTCGAGCCGGGGAAGCCTTGAGACAACTACTACTCAATGGATGCACGTTGTTGACCTCACCCCCTTAATCCCTTTCTCCGCAGCGGAGAGGGGAAAAGCGAACGCCGTGAACAGGGGGTGAGGTGCAAACGAGGCATAACTATTCATCTGAATCAGTTTGACTGTGCACTAGCAGGTCATTCGCCTTTAAAATCAAGGCAATCGAATTCGCCCAAGTTGTTCCGCAACAACTCTCGCAGTCCTTCACGGGCAGGCTGTTCAAAAAAACGAGCAAATTCCTCAAGCCATCCCTTTGGCTTTGCTTTTTCTGTCTGTTCACTCACTCGCCAGTCCACCTATGCCTGCTCGTAGGCTTCCAGGAACTCCTCACGCGAAATGCCGGCCTGATTGCAGACCGTCCGCAGGGTTGCACCCTTGATCCGCCGATGGTTGGGTAGCGTCAGCGGCGTCCGTGTGCCATCTGGATTCTCCCGCAGCATGGCAATATGGTTGCCTTCCCGCACCACCCGAAACCCCAGCGACTCCAATGCCCGGATAACCTTTCGCCTCGGTGCATCAACCGGGAACTTCGTCATCCCACGGCAACACTCATTTCAGCGACAAAAGCTTCCAGCACCGGCGAATCGGTTTCGATCACGTCGGAGCCGAAGGTCTCGATGTGAAATTGGATGGCGGACTTCACGTCGGCCAAGGCCGCTTCATACGTGTCGCCCTCGCCGACAACCACGCCTTTTAAGCCGAGCGGATACGCCACATATCCGTCGGGATGCTTCTCGACAATGATTTTGAAGAGCCGCATGGTTCTACCTCCACCAAACGCCAACCTCCGCCTACCGGCTCACGCGCTCGCCGTCTTTGACCCGGCGGGCCAGCATCAGAATGTCGTGAGCGCCCTGGCGCGAACGCTTACCGAAAAATCGGCGCGAAAGCCCCCAACTTTAGCTGTGGGGATGAAGCGCCGCCTCCCTGACACTCGAACATTTGTTGCATTAGATAGCCTCCTGTGGTATAATGATGGCATGGCTAAACTGCGCGAGTTCAAGAGCAGCAACAACGTGGTGTATTCGTGCAAGTACCACGTTGTCTTCTGCCCGAAGTATCGCCGCAAAGTGCTGGTCGATGGCGTGGACGAACGCCTGAAAGTCATCATCCAACAGGTTGCGGACGATACTCAGAGCGAGGTGTTGGAACTGGAAGTCATGCCGGACCACGTGCATCTGCTGTGCGAAGTGGACCCGCAATTCGGTATCCACAAGTTTGTAAAGCGCGTGAAGGGCCGTAGCTCGCGCCTGCTGCGTCAGGAGTTCCCGCACCTGAGAAGTCGCCTGCCGACGCTGTGGACCCACAGCTACTTTGTTTCGACGGTCGGCGGTGCGCCGCTGGCAATGATCAAGCAGTACATCGAGAGTCAGAAGACGGTCTAAATGCTGCGAACCTACCGCTATCGCCTCTACCCCTCGCGCTCGCAAGAAGACAACTTGTGGCGCGTGCTGGACGCCTGTCGGGGCCTGTACAACATGGCGCTGGCGGAGCGCAAGCTCGCCTACCGGCTGGAAGGGCGCAGCGTCAACAAGCGAG
>DAOTXK010000260.1:0-17114 GCA_034435395.1 Anaerolineae bacterium
CCTTCGAGGACATTATCATGCCGGTGGATCAGTTCAAGGCCCGCTACGGCCACCGCATCGGCGTGGTCGGCGGCATCGACGTGGACTTCCTGTGCCGCGCCAGTGAGGAAGCGGTCCGGGCGCGGGTCCGCCAGGTGCTGGAATCCTGTATGCCGGGCGGGGGGTATGCCCTGGGCACGGGCAACAGCGTGGCCAACTACATCCCGCCGGGCAACTTCCTGGCCATGGTGGACGAGGGCCACGCCTGGCGGCCAAGCGCCTGAGGCGGGCGGAGCGGAGACGTGGCGGCGCATGGGGGCGTAGCGGCGCATTGGGATGCGCCGGGCCAATTCGCTGGAAGTCTGGCGCGGGCCTGCTACAATCGGGCGGCGCGCGGAATCCACACGCCAAGATGACAGGCCGGACGGAATGTCCCTCGATGTGATGATTCACGCCCTGCTTCCCTGGCTGGCGGCGACCTTCAGCCTGCTGTGGGCCTATCCCTGGGCGCGCGGGCTGCTCGCCCGGTCCGGCCCGCCGGACGGACCTCGCGCCGCCGACCCCGTTCTGACGCTCCTGCTGACGGTGGGCCTGAGCCTGGGCGGGCTGACCTGGCTGCTGATGCTGCTGGCGGCCATCTCGCCGCAGCTGGCGACGTTCTGGCCGGTCACGATCCTGGCCGCCGGATTGAGCGCGGCGGGCTGGGTCGCCTGGGTACACAAGCGAGGCCATCTCGCCCCAGCAGTACGTTCCGCCGAAACAACCACGCCCGCTCCCGCGCCCGCTCCCTGGTGGCGTGATCCGGCGATGCTGACCGCCGCGCTGATCGTCCTGGCCCTGGCCGCGCTGACCCTGTTCAACGCCGCTTACTGGCCGTTCTACGAAGACGACACCATGACGCTCTACGGCCCCATCGCCTACCGCTTCGCCACCACCGGGCGGTTCGGCGGCGCGGGCCTCTACGACGCCTATCCCGTCCTGGCCCCGCTGGCCATGGCCTATCCTCACCTGGCTGCTGGCGCGCCGGACGAGTACGCCGCCCGCCTGGTGATGGCGGCGCTGGCGGTGGGGACGATCGGCGCGGCCTACGTCCTGGGCCGCGACCTGTACGGGCCGCCAACGGGACTGGCCGCCGCCTTCCTGACCGCTACCGTGCCCATCCTGCCGCACTGGGCCGCCTCCGGCTACACCGACCTGCCTGCCGGGACGTTTTACGCGCTGACCGCCGTCTTCGCCTGGCGCGCCTGGACGCGCCCCTGCGCCGTGAACGCCGCCCTGACCGGGTTGCTGGCCGGGCTGGCCGCCTTCACCAAAAATGGGGCGCTACTGCTGGTCGGCCCGCTGGCCGGATGGGCAGCCTACAGTTATTGGGCGGCGCGGCGCGACCCCGGCGGCGGCTTTCAGCCAATCAGTCGGCGGGACATCCTCCTCATGATGGGCGGCTGGCTGATCGTCGCCGGACCGTGGTACGCCCACACGCTGGCGGCTTTCGGGGTGCTGGTCCCGCCCACCGGCTGGACCGAGCAGGCCGATCACGCCCTGGCGACGCTGTTCGGCCCGGCGCTGACCCCCAGCCATTTCCTGGTCAGCGGGCCGCTGGCTTTCCTGGGGCTGGCCCTGCTGGCGGGGGCGCTGTGGCGGTCGCGCCCGGCCTTCGACCCGCGCCCGGTCCTGCTGCTGGGCTTCGGCGTGCCTTTCTGGCTGGTGTGGTGGTGGTTCTTCAGCTACGACCTGCGCTTCCTGCTGCTGGTCTGGCCGATCTTCGCCGTCATGGGCGGATACGCCGTCCGCTGGCTGGCGGCGCGCCTTCCCCCCCAGGCCGGGCCGAGGGGCCGGGCGGGGTGGCTCCGGAGGGGCCTGCTGCCGCTGCTGCTGATCGCCCTGGCGCTGCCCGCCGCCCAGAAGGCCGTCGATCACAAATGGGACATCCTGCGCGATCCCTTCATGGACGGCGACGCCCGTCACCGGCGGCAACTCGGCGGGCGGTGGGACGTGATCCTGTGGCTGCGGGCCAACGTCCCGCCGGAGACGTCGATCATTTACAACGACTATCACTTCACCTATCATCTGTTGCAGAGCCACCCGCAGGCCGTCTTCTGGGGCACGACAGACCGGGAAGATGTCCGATCGTTCGCCTACTGGGTGCTGAAGCCGGAGACTCCCCTGCCCGCCTGGGCGGCGGCGGAGTCCATCCCGGCGGTATATGAGGCGGGCGGCTACACGGTCTACGCCCTGCCGCCGCCCGGAAGCGAGTCCGACTGATGCCCTCCGACCGCCCCGAATACCTGACCAAGGTCCCGCCCCTCTCACTGGAGGCGGCCCGCGCGGCGTGGGAGATGCCCTGGAAGGCCCGCAATGAGCTGGCCCGCCTGCTGATCTGGCCGTGGGTCCGGCTCCAGTTCGCCCTGGCCGGGGTCCGCTGGGGGCGGGGCTGGAAGCTCTACGGCGCGCCGATCCTGCAAATTCACCGCCGGGCGCAGGTGCAGATCGGGGACGGCCTGATCCTGCGCTCGTCGGCCCGCAGCAACCCGCTGGCCCCCAGCCACCCGGTGGTGATCAGCCTGCGCCGACCGGGGGCCGCGCTGACCATCGGCGACGATTTCGGCATGACGGGCGGCGTGATCGCCGTTGCGGAGCGGATCACCATCGGCGACCGGGTGATGATCGGGGCCAACAGCACCATCGCCGACACCGACTTCCATCCGACCGATCCCCAGGCCCGCCAGGACGATCCGCTGCGCGGCGCGACCGCGCCCGTTGTGATCGAGGATGATGTCTTCGTCGGCATGGAATGCCTGATCCTCAAGGGGGCGCACATCGGCGCGGGGAGCGTGATCGGGGCGCGCAGCGTGGTGACGGGGGAGATTCCGCCCGGCGTGATCGCGGCGGGCAGCCCGGCGCGGGTGATCCGGGAGTTGGGAGGCGAGGGGACCGCCGAAGGCTGATCGCCGGGGCCTTACGCGCCAGAAAGTGAGCACCCATGCCCAAACCGCACGACGCCCTGAACCTGCCGCGCCCGCTAAATGGCGGCCTGGTCCTGCGGCTGGCCACGCCCGACGACACCGACGCGCTGGCCGAGTTTAACAGCCGGGTCCACCAGGACGAGGCGGTGGGCGTCTGGACACGCGACCTGATGGGTGGCGACCACCCCACGGTCTGCGCCGCCGACTTCGCGCTGATCGAAGATGCCGACGGCCACATCCGCAGCAGCGCGGTCCTGATCCCCCAGACGTGGCTCTACGACGGCCTCCCCTTCGGCGTGGGGCAGCTGGAAGCGGTGGGCACCGACCCCGCCTGCCGCCGTCGCGGGCTGGCCCGCCGGGTCATCGCGGCGCTGCACGAACTGAGCGCCGCCTGCGGGCATCACGTCCAGGCCATCATGGGCATGCCGTGGTTTTACCGGCAGTTCGGCTACGAGTACGCGCTGGACCTGGGCGGCCTCTACCACCTGCCCGCCAGCCGCCTCCCGGCCCTCCCGCCGGGCGAGACCGAGCGCTACCAGTGCCGCCCGGCGGTCGAGAAAGACCTGACGATCATCCAGCGCCGCCATGACGCCTTCTTTGAAGACTACATGGTCACCACCCAGATGGACGAGGCCCTCTGGCGGTATCACCTGGCCGGGCACAGCCGGGGGTCCATGCTGGAGACGCGGCTGTTTGTGGTGGTCAACGCCGACGGCGCGGTGGTGGGCTACTACCAGACCGCCGCCAGCCTGCGAGGGACCGCCCTGTACGTCATGGCGCTGGCCCTGGCGGATGGCGTCTCCTACTACGACGTGCTGCCGGCCATCCTGCGGGCGCTCCGCGAGCAGGGCCAGACCTACGCCGCCGCCCAGACGGCCAGGGCCAGGCGGGATACGCTGGCCGCCCGGCGACCCGGCGAACCCCCGCCGCCTCCCCCCCGGAAAAAGGCCCTGACCGACATCGCCTTTGAGTTGGGGCGGGAACACCCGGTTTACCAGGTGCTGGGCCGCCGGCTGGAGCGGCCCCAGAAGCCCTACGCCTGGTATCTGCGCGTCCCGGACGTGGCCGCTTTCATCCTGCACATCGCCTCGGCCCTGGAGGAGCGGCTGGCCGACTCCGTGATGAGCGGCTACAGCGGCGGGCTGGCCCTGAACTTCTACCGCGACGGGCTGCGGCTGGCCTTCGAGGACGGTAAGATCGTCGACGCCGTCCACCTGGACCTGGCGCAGGCCAACGAAGCGCCGGACGCGGCCTTTCCGCCGCTGGTTTTCCTCAAGCTGCTGTTCGGCTACCGCGCGCTGGCGGAGCTGCGCGAGACTTTCCCCGACTGCTGGGCCAGGGACGAGGCCGCCCTGCTGCTCAACACCCTGTTCCCCCGGCGGCTCTCGTGGATCACGGATGTGGGATAAGGCGAACCATTATGTGCCCCCACCTCACCCCCGGAGTCCCCACATGATCGCCTTGCTCGCTCAGGGTATCAGCATCGGCCTGGCCGCCGGGATGACGCCCGGCCCGCTTCAGGTTTTTCTGCTGACCCAAACGCTGCAAAACGGCTGGCGGCGCGCCATCTGGATCATCCTCTCGCCACTGATCAGCGACGGCCCCATCGTCGCCGTGATCCTGCTCCTCCTGCAAGGGGCCAGCGACGCCCTGCTGCGCGGCGTCAGCCTGGCGGGCGGGGCCTTCATCCTCTATATCGCCTGGGGGCTGTGGGGGCACCTCCGGCGGGGGGGCTTCGATCTCCCCCCGGAAGCGGCCCAGGGGACGGCGGCGACATCCCCCTGGGGAGCGCTGCGCCGGACGGTGGCCATCAACGCCCTGGGGCCGGGGCCTTGGCTGTTCTGGAGCACGGCCATGGGGCCGATCGTGATCGCCGCCTGGCGGGACGCGCCCGCCCATGCCGTCGGCTTCGTGGCCGCCTTTTACGGCACCTTCCTGGGCGTCATGGCGGCGCAGGTGATCGTCTTCCACCAGGCCCGGCGGCTGGGGCCGACCGTCGTGCGGGCCGCGCTGGGGATCGGGCTGGCGGCGCTGTTGTTTTTCGCCGCCTCGCTGTGGCTCAACGCCCTGACCGGCAGCTTTTGAGCGGCGGACAAAACCAGGACGTGTCCGGGGTTCGCCGCCCCACCCCCGGCCCGGCATCACCCGCTAAGGCGAGGCCGACTCCGGAGATTCGGCGTCCCCTTCTTCCAGTACGGAGGTGGCCTCCGGGGTGGGTGTGACGGTCGGCTCCAGCGTGATCACAACCTGGCACTGGGCCAGCGCATCGCGGATGTCGGTCAGCGTCTCCGGGTCGTCGGTCAGCGCCAGCCCCTGCCGCAGGATGTCGGTGGCGCGGGGGCAGTTGTCGGTCACGATGTGGCAGAAGCCGCCGTTGTAATAGTCCGCCGGGTTCTGGCTGCCCGCCTGGATGGCCCGGTCGAAGGAGCGGGCGCACAGGTTGTATTCCCCGGCCCGCAGTTGCAGCCGCCCCAGGAAGGACAGGCAGGCCACGTGATTGGGGGCGATGGAGGTACAGCTTTCCACGGCGGCGCGGGCCTGCTCAAACTGGCCCAGGTCGCGCCACAGGGCGAGGGACAGGTTGTAGTGGGCGGTGGCGCTCTCCGGGTTACGCTCCACCATGTCGCGCAGCAGCTGGATTTCGGCGTCGTAGTCCCCCTGGGCGCGGTACAGTTCGGCCAGGGTGAAGGCGATGTAAGCCTGCGAAGGGGCCAGTTGCAGCGCCCGCTCGTAAGCCCGGATGGCCCCCTCGAAGTCGTAAGCGCCCTGCTGCAAGGCGTAGCCGTAGTTCCGCTGCACGTTAAAGTCGGCGGGTTCCAGTTCCAGGGCGCGCTCGGCGGCTTCCAGGGCGCGGTCGGTGGCCCCCATGTCGGTGTAGGTCTCCGCCAGGAAGGACAGGGTGATGGCATTATCGGGGTCGAGTTCCAGGGCGCGCAGCAGGCTGGCCAGCGCCCGGTCATAGTCGCCCAGCCAGTCGTAGGCCATGCCGCGAATGGCCCAGCCGCGCGGGTCGTAGGGGTCGGCGTTGATGGCCCGCTCGGCGACCGACAGGGCCTGCCGCTCCTGACCGTTGGTGATCATCAGGTGCGCCAGCCGGAAGAACACGGCCACGTCGTTGGGCATGCCCTCGGCGGCCAGGGCGTAGTTGGTGATGGCCTCGTCCATCGCGCCGCGCTCATAGGCGGCATTGGCCACCGCCAGGTAGTTGTATGGCGAGTCGGTGGGGGTGGGCGTGGGGGCCTGCAGGGTGGCGATCCGGTTTTCGCCGGCCCGGACGGCGGTGGCGATGGCGTCGCTGACCATCCTCTGGAACATGGCGCGGTTCTGCCAGATGCCCGCGCCGACCACCACCACCAGGGCCGTCAGCAGATACAGCCACCACCAGCGCAGGTTGAGCAGGCGTCGGCGTCGGCCTCTAGGCGTGTAACGTTTGGGCGTTCGCAGGTACATATCGATTTCGGTTCAGGGCGGGCGGGCCGCCACCATCCCCCGTCGGCGGTAAACCTTACCCATCTCCGCCGCCGCCGTCAACCGCGGGCGGGGTTTCCCCGGTCGGTTCGCCCTCGTCCTCAGGCACGCCGCCCGGCGCTTCGCACAGCCGCAGGCCCTGCCGGATGAAGCCCAGGATTTGGTCCGACTGGGTGCGCTCCAGCGATTGTTGCAGGATGGGCACCGCCTGGTCGCACCGCCCCAGATAGTAGTAGGCCAGCCCGCGCACGTAATAACAGGTGATGTTGTCTGAGCCGTGGGCGATGCACTGCTCGAAGGCGTCGATGGCCCGCTGGTACTGGCCCTGCATGTAGTAGACCTGCCCCACCGCCCGCCAGGCGTCGGCGTAAGTCGGGTCGATGGCCAGCGCCTGCTCGCAATATTCCTGGGCGCGGGCGTCTTCCCGCAGCCCGAAGTAGGTCTCGCACAGCCGCAGCAAGGCCCGCGTGTGGGTCGGCTGGAGGGCCAGCACGCTCTCATAGGCGTAGATGGCCGACGGGATATCCTGCAAGGCGCGGTAGGTCAGGGCCAGCTCAAAGTACAGGAAGTCCAGTGTGGGGTGCAGTTCGATGGCGGCTTCCAGGGCCCGGGCGGCCTGCTCCCGCGCCCCGACCCAGGTCAGGGCGTAGGCGTAGGCGCGGTAGGCGTCCACGCTGTTGGGGTCCAGGGCGACGGCCCGCTCGCCCATCTCCACCGCCCGCTCCCAGCGCCCCAGGTCGGCGTAGGCCCAGGCCAGGGCGGCGTAGGTCAGGGCGAAGTCATTGCCGCGCTCCAGCTCGGCCAGCCCGATGGCGATGGCCTCGTCCAGGCGGTCCAACTGGTACAGCGCCAGGATTTGCAGAGCGCGGCCCCGTGGCTCGGTCGGGTCCAGCCCGACGATCTGCTCGGCGACGGCCAGGCCCTGCTCATTTTTGCCTTGCAGCAGCAGCAGGTGCCCATACTCATACAGGTAGTCGGCGTTGGCCGGGTCCATGCGGACGGCCTCGGCGAACGCCGCTTCGGCGCTGGCCAGGTCGCCGTTCAGGTAGGCGGCGTACCCCTGGCGGGCCATCGTCGGCGCGGAGGGGGTGGGGGTCGGCGGCGCGCCCAGCAGCGCCGAGACCGCGCCCGCGAGCCGGGCGAACTGCCCGCCCAGGCCCGCCAGCAGGGCCAGGGCGACGGCCAGCATCACCAGCGGCCCCCGCACGCGGCGGCGCTGCTGACGCCCGAAATGCAGGCTGGAGCGGTCGCGCCGGATGTGCATGGCTAAAATATCCCGATCGGCGTCGGCACCGGGGTCGGCGTGGGGTGAGGCGTGGGGATGATCGAGAAGTCAAACCGGTCGTCGGACTCGGCGCAGAAGTACAGGCCGTCCAGGATGTTGGTCTGGATGCCGGGATCGTCGGTGTAATTGAGCGCTTGCTGGAGCAGCGGCACGCCCAGCTCACACTGGGCCAGGCGGTAGTGAGCCAGCCCGGCCAGGTACCAGCACTCCACGTACCGCGAGCCGGATAACTCCCGGCAGGTCTCAAAAGCGTCGACGGCGCTCTCGTAGTTGCGGCGGGTGTAGTAGATCATGCCGACCTGCTTCCAGGCGCGGGCCAGCGCTGGATCACGCTCCAGCGCCTGTTCGCAGTAGTACTGGGCGTAGTTGTCGATGCGCAGGCCGAAGTAGGTCTCGCACATGCGGACCATAGCCTGGACGTTCTCCGGGTTTTTCTCCAGCAGGTACTCGTAGATGGCGATCATGGACGGCTCTCTGTCCAGCCCGGCGTAGGCCCCGGCCAGCTCAAAGTAGAGGAAGTCCAGGTTGGGGTGGATGGCGATGGCCGCCTCGTACTGTTCCACGGCCAGGTCGTTGCGCCCGATCCAGTTCAGGCTGAGGGCGTAGGCGCGGCGGGCGTCGATGTTGTTGGGGTCCAGCTCCACCGCCCGCGCGCCGAGTTCCTGCGCCCGGCCCCAGCGCCCGGTGGAGCGGTACGCGCCGGAGAGGTAAGCGTAAGTCGGGGCGAAGCCGGGGTCGAGTTCCAGCGCCGTCAGCCCGACCGGGATGGCCTCCTCGGAGCGGTCCAGGAAATCCAGGGCGTAGGTCTTGAGGGCGTAGCCCCGGGGGTCGGCGGGCGCGGCGGCGATGGCCTGCTCGGCCACGGCCAGCGCGTCCTCGTATTTGTCCTGCAACATCAGCATACGCCCGTATTCAAACAGGTAGCTGACGTTGGTGGGGTCCGCGCCGACCGCCGCCCCAAGTTCGGCCTCGGCCCGCGCCAGGTCGCCCGCCAGGTAGGCGTCATAACCGACCTGCGCCCGCTGCGAGGCGGTCAGGGTGGGGGGCGGCGGCTGGACAACCGCCAGCACCCGGGGCTGGATGGTCTCAAACTGCCAGATGACCACCGCCACCGCCAGCATCGCCAGCGCCCACAGCAGGATCAGCAGGCCGCTGAACCGCCGGCGCTGACGGCCAAAGTGCAGGTTGGAATACTCCCGGTTGATCCGGATGCCGCGTCTCATGCCTGGCGACCTCAGGCAGTCATTCCGTCAGATTGCTCAGGGCGATTATTCAGGGGCCGTGTCGGCCTGATGCTCCAAGTATCAGGCTGCCGCGCGGGAAAGCGCGCTAAAGGTGCTGAAAAGCTGCCTCTAGCCCCTTTAGCGGGCTTCCGGAGAGGGGAGCAGGAGGGCTTGCAGCCCCCTGCGTGGCGACACCACAGCGGCCTTCCCACTGCTGGTACTCCAAATGCAATTGCCCGGCAGGTTGCCTGATCAATGCCTCTTTTTATTGATCGTACCACACAAAGCTTAGAAAACGATGAACCGGGGGACCTGCGGACATGGCCCCCGGCGGCAGGGTCAGGCGGCGTTCAGCGGTCGCGCCCGCGCCCTTGACGCCAGGCGCGCCCCCCGGCACACGGCTATTCGGCCAGCTCCGGCTGGTAGGCGAAGTGGATGTGGCCCAGTTCCGACGGCGGCGGGGGCATGGGCTGCGTCCAGTACACCGGGCGGATGAACACCTGTCCCTGGCGGCCCAGGCCCAGCGCGTGCCGCCATTCCTGCTCGACGTACTTCGATGCCGCCGCGTTCGTTGACCAGAACAACTGGAAGATGTCCGCGCCTTCGATCAGCCGCATCAGCTCCTCGTTCCATATCTGGCCGCTGCGCAGAGTCGCCGCGTCGCGCAGGTAGGTTAATCCCAGCGCCTTGCAGGCGGCTTCCACCCGCTCCACAATGCGCGTATCCTGGTGGCTGTACGAGCAGAAGATGGCCTGGTACGGGTTGACGGACTCGGCTGCCGTTTCCGCCCCGGCGACGGCCTGGCTGACGGTGATCACCAGCGGCACGTCGGCGGCGATCACGCCTTCCACGGCGAAGGTCACATAACCCATGTGGGAGGCGTTGATCGGGGCATCGGTGGCCCGCAGCTTAAAGTCGAAGCGGTGCCAGTCTTCCAGGAAATACACGCTGGCGCTGGGCGGGTTAAACTGGAAGCCGTCCAGGCGCGGGGTAGCCGTGACCAGCGCGCCAGCCGCAACCGGCTGACTGGCGGGCCTGATCGATTCGGCGTAGTCCGCCGCCTTTTTGCCCAGCTGCGCCCTGGCGTCCTGGGCGACGGCTGCCGCGGCGGCCTCCTTAAAGATGTAAGCGTGGAGCGGCTGCCAGTCGTCCGGCTGGACCCGGCGGGGGTAGTGGGCGGAGAACCGCACCGGCTCCACAGCGGCTGCCGCTGCCGGTTCCGCTTCGGCCAGTCTGGGCGCTTCGGTCCGGGCCGCTGCTTCGGCTTCCGGCGCGGGGGCAGCCAGGTCTCTGCCGGCATAGCCGGTGATTTCCACCTCGGCGTGGAATGTCACCTCATCGGCGGGCCTTTCCGACGGCGCAGGGGGCGCTCCCGGCGGGGGCGGCTCGGCTACCGTCCTGTCTTCACGCCCGCCTTCCCATCGTGGCCGGGGGGACGGCGCTTCGGCTGCTTCGGCTGCCGACGCGGGTTCGGGAGGCGTTTCCTCTTTTGCCTCTGGCGCGGGTCTGGCCAGCAAACCGATCTTTTCCAGGAGAGGCCGCAGCACCCGCTCGCTGAACGGCACGGATAGCTCCAGTTCTTCCAGGGAGACGGGACCGCCCCCCGTCGTCTGATCGGCGGCAGGTCTCCGCCGACGTTCACTGAGCGCACGCCAGCGGAGGAGAAGCGCCGCCAGGATGACCAGGGCCAGCGCAACTAACGCCAGAACAAGCACGATTTCCGATGTCATCATTCCCCCTCCGGTGGGAGCAGCGCCTCAAGCCGGGTGATCAGGGCGGGAATATCCTCGACGACTGTTTTCCACACGATGTCTAACCGCACAGTTCGATACCCATGAATGAGCCTGTTCCGGGTGTTAATGGTGTCCCGCTAGGGGACGGTCGGGTGGGCGGCTCTAAATTCAGCAGACACGTTGCTGGCCGCTTCACCGATCATCTCAATCAGGCGGATGACGGCCAGATTGGTGCGTTCGTCGGCGATGAACTGCTCCAGTTCGAAGTCTGCAATGAACGTCTGTATTTTGCGGGCAGCTTCCAGCATGTCCCGGACATAATCCACGTCACGCGGCATGGAGCACCTCCGCCGATTCCAGAATGGATTGACGGCGGGAAAGATTGCTGCTCTGTTCGACCCCCCTGCGTTCTACCAGATCGACTTCACGACCGAAAATCGAGCGGAGTTGGCCTTCCATGGCGGTCAGATCAAAGAGGCCGATCCTCGCCTCCGGCGCGAAAGTGACCAGCACATCGATGTCGCTGTCGGGGCGGAAGTCCTCGGTCAGTACGGAGCCGAACAGGGCGAACTCGACGATCTGCCAGCGCTGGCAGAAGGCGGCGATCTGGGGCTTAAGGCTCTCCAGCCAGGCGCGGCGAGCCTGCCAGTCGCGCTGGGCTTCGGCCCGGTCGCGCTCGGCGTGGATGATGGCGTCGATGGCCGACTGATGGGCGTAATAATAGGCCAGGGCGGCGTGGACTTCCGCCAGGGTGAGGGTGAACTGTTCGGCCAGTTCGGCGGGGGTCCGGCCCTTAAAGTTCATGGCGGCGGCGATGTCGGCCACGCTGACGCTGGTCCCGGCGATGATGGGCTGGCCGCTGCGCACATCGGGATCGGAGACGATGGTTTCAATCGGATGGATGGTGGTGGTCATTGGATAAAACCCTCGCCAGGGCAGCGTTTGTTTTTATTATAGCGGAAGCGCAGGACCCGGACCGCCCCCGGCGCGTATGCCCCGCCCAACCTACCGGCTCTGGGCCGTCGGCTCGGAGGCCCAGCGGGCCACGCCCGCCCGCCTCTGCTGCCGCTCGATCAGCACGGCGATCACGCCCAGGCCCGCCGTCAGGGCCATCACCACGGCCAGGGCGATCATCGTCTCCGCCGTGCCAGTGGCAATGGCCGCCGGGGGCGCTTCGCTGGCGTCGGTGAGCGTCCCGGCCAGCTCCGGCGGCAGGTGGGCCAGCGTGCGGGTCGCCCACAGCGCCCCCACGATGGCGAAACCGATGGCCTGCCCCATGTTGCGGGACAGCGCCAGGAAGCCGGAGGCCAGCCCCAGCCGCTCCCTGGGCACGCTGCCCATCACGGCGCTGTTGTTGGGGGCCTGGAACAGCCCCATGCCCAGGCCGGTGGGCGCGATCAGCAGCGCCACCATCTCCGGCGACAGGTCCAGGCGCAGCGCGCCCATCACCCAGTAACCGACGGCGCTCACCACCAGCCCCAGCAGCGAGATGCGCATGCTGCCGATCTTGTCGGAAAGCCAGCCCGCCAGCGGCGCGACCAGGGCGGTCGCCAGCGGCCACACCCCCAGCAGCAGGCCGATGGTATCCACCCGCAGGCCCTGCCCCTGTTGCAGGAAGAAGGGGAGCACATTGCGGCTGGCGATGGCGATAAACACCAGCAGGGCCATGGTCAGGCTGATGGCGAACTGCGGGTTCCGAAACAGGGTCAGATCGACCATCGGCTGGGCGACGCGCCACTCCACGACGAGGAAGGCCCCAAAGGTGACGGCGAAGACCCCCAGCAGGCCGAGTGTCTGGACGGCCCCCCAACCCCAGTTCTGGCCGAAGGTCAGCGCCAGCATCAGCGCCGCCAGGCTGACGCCCAGAATCACCGCGCCGGGCACGTCGAAGCGCTGGCCCGGTCGCCGCCCGCCCGGCGGCACGAACGCCCCCACCATACCCATGCCAACCAGAGCGATGGGCACGTTGACGAAGAAGATAAGCCGCCAGCCCACATTTTCGATCAGGACGCCGCCCAGCACTGGCCCGGTCAGGATGCCCGCCGAGACCAGCAGCCCGCTGATGCCCAGCGCCCGCCCCCGCTCGCTGGCGGGGAAAGCTTCCGTGATGATGGCCGTGCCCAGCGCCTGTAGCATGCTGGCCCCCACGGCCTGGAACACACGGAACAGGATCAGCATCTGGATGCTGTCCGTCAGGCCGCACAGCGCCGACGACAGGCCAAAGATGGCCATGCCCGCCAGGTAGGGGCGTTTTTTGCCGATCATGTCGCCCAGGCGGCCCATCCCCAGCAGCAGCACGGTCACCGTCAGCAGGTAAACCAGCGTCACCCACTGGATGGTGGGGAAGTCGGTGTGCAGCGCCCGCTCCAGCGTCGGCAGCGACACGCTGACGATGGTCCCGTCGATGGTGGCCAGGAAGACGCCCATGCCGACGGTGATCAGGATGATCCACTTTTTGCGGGTGTCAGGGGTGGCGGGGGCAGCGGTTTCGGTGGTCATGCGCGATCCTGCAATCAGGTGAGCGGGTACGGGCTTAGAGGATCGCGCCGAAAGGCGATTCTGTCAACTGCTGGCGGTTGGGCGGACGAACGGCCTGGGTGGTGACCTGTCGCGGGAGGGTTAAAATCTCCGCTTTCGCGAGAGACCCAGGGCCGGTCTGAGGGCGAACCTGCCCACCGCACCGATCACCGGGCGCAGCCGCCGAACTCGTAGCGGCGCGATGAATCGCGCCGAAAAGCGTCGGCCCGTAGCGGCGTACTGCGGTGCGCCGGGCTACGTCGAACCTCAGTTCGACGCCACATCCCCTCCCCCCACAAAAAAACGGGGCCGGGCAGACCCCGACCCCGTCACGATGCGCGAACGCGGAAAATCCCCGCCGTGCTATTCCTCCGCGTCGGCCTGGCGCTGGTGGCCGGGCGGCGGCTCCGGCACGTAGGTGTGCATTGGGATGCCCTGGCACTGGCGACGCCAGCCGTGGGCCATGGCCCAGGGGGGTGGCGGATTGCCGCAGCCCGCGCCGTCTTCCCCGACCAGGTCTGCGATCAGCGCTGCGAAAAACTCCTCCAGGTTGATCACAGGCAGGGCGGCGGCCTGGGCCTCGCTGACCGTCACCATGAAGCCCACGATCCAGCCTTCGGTCTCGCCGTAGCGAATCTGCACCCAGTCGCCAGATTCGGAGATGGCCAGCAACTCCACCACCTCACCGGCGGCGATGGTGCCCAGGATGGCGCTGCCCAGGGTGGGGTACTCATGGACGATCACCTCGCCCAGGGTGAGGCTGGCGAACAGCGGGTTTTCCGGCTCCCAGCCCTCGGCGGTCAGCTCCGGGAACTCCGCCGTATCGATCAGCAGCGGGTAGGCCGGTTCGGCCACCGGCAGCAGGGCCGGATCGCCGGTCACGTCCACCACGCAGAGATTGACCCACCCTTCCGCATATTCCACCAGTTCGACGCGCAGCCAGGCCTGGGCATCGTATCCGGCCACGCCGGTGCAGGCGAAATCCGCCGGATAATCGTTGCGCCCGGTGGCCGTCAGCCAGAACCCTTCGTGTAAGGTCCCCAGTATCGTGTACTCGGTGCCGGGGCCGCTGCGGACGATGGCCCCCGCCCCCGCTGGCGTGACGGTCACCGCGCCCTCTTCCTGGGCGTAAGCGGGCACGAGCGCCATCAGCAAAGACCAGATGAGAACGACGATCAACACCTGAGATAGCGAAACTTTCCCACGGAAAACCATGGCTCACCTCTCCCAATGATTGAGCTAACGTATGTGCTCGTAAAACCGACCATGGTCCATCAACGTCGCCTAGTACTTTGGGGCTAGTGGTGCTCACCCGTCGGAAAAGGCGCAGGCGTCACGATTCATCGCGCCGCCACACTATCGGCCAGACGTAGCGACGGCATGGATGCCGACGGCTGGCCGGGCGCGGGGCGTCGGACCTCAGTCCACCGCTAAGGGGCCGTAGTGGCGACATGAATGCCGACGCATAGTTTCTATCGCTCCGGTGGCTCCCAAACAGGGACACTTACGACATCGCGAGGGCCAGTATAGTCCTTAAGCCCTGGCGCAAATGAGTATGGATAGGCGGTATAGTCTTCCACCAACCCGGCGCGCACAGGGTTGGCCAGAATATAACCTGCAACGTCGGTGATATCTTCTTCTCCCCGCAGTATGTGATCGTAGAACCCCC
Source organism: Anaerolineae bacterium (assembly GCA_034435395.1). Classification (GTDB taxonomy): domain Bacteria; phylum Chloroflexota; class Anaerolineae; order Aggregatilineales; family Ch27; genus DAOTXK01. The sequence goes on from DAOTXK010000260.1 coordinate 14,838, forward strand.
GCTGCCAGATACGCTGCTCAACACCAAGCAACCGCAAGCGGCGGGTCGCTCCTCGCTCCAGCTGCTGAACAAACTGAATCAATGAGACAGGTCGTTCGGCATCGGGCTGGCATAATAGATGCACATGATCAGGCATCACGCAGAAGGCGTATATGGTATATCGCGTGCGAACTACCTGCTCGCGCAACGCATCGACCACAGCACCCGCGTGCACGGCCATAGCAAACAGGACCGAACGCTCGTAAGTCGCAAAGCGTGACATGATAGACGGCAGTTGTTGCGTAGTCCCAGCCCTCCAGGCGAAGCGATCGCCGCTGACCATAAGTCTTGTATTGGATTGGTGTTGCTCGATCCTGCCTCACATGCCCCTCCATGCATGGGCGTCGCGATTCATCGCGCCGCTACACTATCGGCCAGACGTAGCGGCGGCATGGATGCCGACGCCATTCCCGCCAACCACACGTGTCTCACCCGTCGCGATTCGCCGCGCCGCCCCCGCGAATCTTCGCCAGCGCGGCCTGGGCTGCCTCCCGCACGGCTGCGGACTCGTCATCCAGCGCGTCGGTCAGCGCCGGGACCGCGTAGTCATTGCCCAGCCAGCCCAGCGCCACCGCTGCCCGCCGCCGCACGTCGGCTTCCGGATCACCCAGCGCCTTCACCAGCGGTCGGGCGGCCCGATGGTGCCGCGTCAGCCCCAGCGCCAGCACTGCCGACGCCCGCACGTTGGGATCGGCGTCGTCCAGCCGCCCGCGCAGCGCCTTGATGGCCGGTCCGCCGACCCGTCCCAGCGCCGCCGCCGCCCGCCCACGTACCCCGGCATCCCCGTCAACCAGCAGCGCGATCAGCGGCTCCACCGCCCGCTCCCGCAGGCGGCCCAGTTGCCGCACCGCCTCGTCGTGGGCGGCGTGCCCCCGGCCCGGATCGCGCAGGATATCGATCAGGGCCTCGACGCTGTGCGGCCCTCGTCGGCGGGACATCGCCTGTTTCTCACCTCCTGGCCATCGACCCGGCACAGGCGACCACCGGCCAGCGCCTGGCCGCCCGGCAGAAAAGGCCCACCTGTGTCACAATAGACCCACCTGGAAGGGACATGCTCTGGCCGACCCGTGATTCGCGCCACGGAGAACCGTCGGATGTTGCGCTGCGACCGCTGTGAGCGGACCGCCCCACGCGAGATCGTCGTCTGTCCTCATCACGCCGATCATAGCTGCGCCTTCCTGGTGCAGGGGCAAGCGCCAGTCGCCCGATTCTCGCTGCCGTGGCGGGCCATCATCGGCGTGATCGTGCTTGGCCCGATCCTCAGCCTGATCCTGGCCCTGCTGACCGGGGAGATCGCCCTGCTGTGGATCGGTACCCTGGTCAGCAGCGAAGCCGGGGTGATGGCGGCGGTCGCCAGGACCCGGCGCTGCCCGCTGCTGTACAACCCGGCCACCGGGCAGATGTGGCGGGCCACCTGCTGCCTGGGCATCCGCTGGCGGCAGGTGGAGGTCCGCCAGGTGGAACCGCTGGACCTCGCCGAATACCCCCGCGCCCCACTGCCCACCCCGGCCAGCCTGGCAGCCTACGCCTCCGGTCAGGGTCTGTCGCTGGAGCCGCCCCTGGAGATCGATCTGCCACCGGACCTGCCCCCCGATCTGACCGTGCTGGCCCCCGGCCATGACCGCGCCGCCTACACCTTCTTCGCCGCGCTGATCGGCCTGCTGGCGGACGGGGTTATCGCCGTGCGGGTGGCGGCCACCTGTCGCCGTTACCTGGGCGGCCTCCTGGGCAGCCGGAAGCGGACCCGGCCCGTGTACCTCTTTGTGCCGGGGCCGAACGCCCACTGCCAGCCAGCCGGGCGGCTGGAAGCGCGCATCCTGGCGACCCTCCAGGACTGGTCCGCCCAGCCCGCCGCCCGCCAGTGGCCGCAGGGCGCGCCCGCCTACGACCTAGCCAGGGCCGTCTTCCCGTTTAAGGCGGAATACAGCGCCGCCGTGCAGCTGGCCGAGCTGATGGCGGAGGAAGCCGCCGCCTCTTCCCTCAACCGGCTCCCGACGGACGGCGCGGACCTCCCTGACGGGGGGGCGGGCGCTGACCGCGCCGCTATCCCGCCGGAAGCGGACCCGATCCGCGCCGCCTACGAACGACTGGCCCAGGACGCGCCGACCTTCCACCAGCAGGTGCGGAAAGGACTCAAGCGAGCGTTTTAGCGCGGGCCAGCGTCGCCAATGACCGGCGCGGCCCCTCCCCTACACCCCGATCCAGAACACGAAACGGCGACGCTGGTCGAAGCGGTGC
>DAOTXK010000261.1:0-3074 GCA_034435395.1 Anaerolineae bacterium
CAAAGCCGGTCTCAGTTCGGATTGCAGGCTGCAACTCGCCTGCATGAAGTCGGAGTTGCTAGTAACCGCGCGTCAGCCACAGTGCGGTGAATACGTTCCCGGGCCTTGTACACACCGCCCGTCACGTCATGGAAGCCGGTCACGCCTGAAGTCGGTGGGCTAACCTGTCGGAGGCCGCCGCCCAAGGCGGGGCTGGTAACTGGGACGAAGTCGTAACAAGGTAGCTGTAGCGGAAGCTGCGGCTGGATCACCTCCTTTCTAGGTCTCCCCCTGGGCTAATCCCCAGAGGGTACACCCCCCTTCCTGTCACTCCTCTCTCGCTAAGGCGGAATGCCCGGCGCGCGCCGGGCGTTTTGTTTTTAGAGATGTGGGTGACGAGAGCGGCTGGAGTGTGGCTCTCGTCTTGTTTTGTCGGGTGACAGGAGGGAAAACCATGTCGGACGCGAACAAACGAATCGCCCGTTGCTTTTTTGAAGAGGTCTGCAATGGGGGCGACCTGAGCCTGGCGCATGAGCTTTTTGCGCCCAATTTCGGCGCTCAGCCCGCCGCTGCACACAAACTCATCGACCCTGTGAAGGCGGCGCGTAATGGTTGCCTCCGGGAACTGGTGTTGTTGACGGGTCCTGCGCCCCGCGTACAATAGAAGGCGGCTTAGGAGACGGTGCCCACATGCCGCGTGAGAGTCTGTTCGATGGCCGTTACCGCTACGACTATATCTATCCCCGTGGCCGCAGCGGGGAAGCCCTGCGCGCCTATGATACCCAGAACAACGATTGTCTGGTCGTGATCAAACGGCCCGCGCCGCACGATGCACCGCCGATTCGCGCCGGGCAGGAGGTCAACATCCGTACTGAGCGCCGCGCCCTGCTGCAACTGAGCGGGCACCCGGTTCTGACAGAACTGCTCGGTGAGGGAACTTTCCGGGTTGGCGGCCAGACTTATCTCTATATCGTCGTGGAGCGGGCGACGGGGCGGATTCTGGAAGACCTGGTGCTCGAACTGGCGGCGCGCGATGAACGGTTGCCCGAACTGGAGATGCTGGTCATCCTGGATGCTTTGTTAGACCTCTTGGAGGCGGCCCACAAACATGAGATCGTCTACAACGATGTGGACGCCAAGCACCTCTTCTGGAACCGCGAGACGTACCAGCTTAAGGTCATCGACTGGGGCAATGCAGTATTTTTGGAAGGGGACGAGATCACCCCTCACGGTATCAGCCGTCAGAGTGACATCTACCAGGTCGGCGAGTTGATGTATGGCATCGTGACCGGGGGGCAGCGGCTGGTTTTCGACGGCGACGATGTGAACTTCGGCGATGCCGCCGATCGCATCCCCAACCGTCTTAAGAGCATTATCCAGTACGCCGTGCACCCGGCACCTGATCGACGATATCGGGACATCGCGACATTACGCCACGATTTGGCCGAATATCGACGCCCACTGGAGCGGGAGCGGGCGTCGGCCCTCGACCGTATCGAACGGTGGTTAAAAACGGAGCGCAGTCAGCGGGAGCTGGAACGGCTGCTGCAAGATGTCAAGGCTGTGCAGGCGCGCGATCCAGGCCATCCCCAGACCTGTGACCTGCGCCGCCGAATTGAGGGTGAGCTCCACCGCCTGGCCGTCCTGTCGGACCTGGACGCGGCGCGCATCTACGTGGAAAGCGCCAACTGGCCGCGGGCCATTGCCCTGCTGGAGGAAATTGCGGGCCGGGCTGGCGGGGCCGAAGGCAGGCGGGCGCTCATCCTGCTGGATATCGCTCGTCTGATTGAGGAAAGCGGGCTGAAGCCCTCGCCGGCGGGAGTCCTGCCGGCGGTCGATGCGCTGGCTGCCGGAGAACCGGCCCGTGCCGCCCACCTCCTGCTGGTTACGCCTGAACCGCGCCCGGATGCTCGTGTCACGCAGTGGCTTCTGGCGGAGCGAATACAGGCGCATTGGCCGGGCGTGTTGGTGTTGCGTCCGCATGTGCTGCGTTTGCAACTTGGCCTGTCCGACCTGGGTCGGCGTTACGGGCTGAGAAGTGCCCTGACCACGGCGGAAGAAACGCTGCGGATGCTCGATTTTTCCCCCCAGGATCGCCTTGGGCGGTTAATGGAAGGCTACCAGCACGTGGCCGAAGCGATGATCGGGCTGGCGGAGAGGCTGGCAGAGCCAGCGGCGGAAGAGGACCAGTTATCCGTGCTGGCGGCCACGGCGCGCCGTGCCGGTGAGGCGGCCCTGGCGATGGTGGAACATCTGCAAACAGCCGCCGCGCAGGCCACCGTGCAGCCGGATGTTGCGCGGGCAGCGCTGGCTGAGGCGGTGGCGCTTGATCCGGTGAACCCGGCGTTCCCCGCCGTGGAACGAACGCTGATCGGGCTGCAAGACCTGATGACGCGACTGTCTGCCTACCGTCCCCTGGCCGATGGGACCGACCTGGCGGCGTGGTTTGAGGGCGCGCTGCTCGATCTGAATGCCTACCTCGAGGAGGTCCCTGACCCTCGACTGCCGATGTATGTGGGGAGGCTGCAAAAAGGGTTTCAGGCGTGGGAGGCATTCCAGAAGGGGGCGGTGGCGGGCAATCGCCGGAGGGCGGTGGAGTCGTTGCAGGAAACGGCGGACAGCGTCCGCTGGTTGAACCCGGAACTGAGCGCGTGGCTGTCGAAGGTCCGCGATGTGGTGGAGCAGGCCCGTTACGTCCAGCGGCACGCCCTCAACGCCTCATTTGCCCGAGCTATGGCCGATGGGTGGATGGCCTGGGATCGCGGCGTCGGGCTGGAGGCCGAGCGCCTGGGCAAACAGGCCCTGGAAGATGTGGGCAACGACGTGGAATATGCCGCCGCCGACCGCCTGATCAGACTGGGCAAGTTGCTGCGGACGTGGAAGGAAGAACATGGCGAGGGCGACCCCGAACTGACCGCCCGGCTCGACGCGGAGTTGCTCACCCTGCTCACCGAGGAGGAGGAGCGCCACTGGCGGACCTTCACCGACCAGATGCCGTCGGCCTCCGCCTACCTCAATGCCATGGCGGCAGGGCTGGTGGAGCACTTTGACGCCACCAGCACGGCTGCCCAGCGCATCCTGTTTTTCCATTATGT
>DAOTXK010000262.1:0-3404 GCA_034435395.1 Anaerolineae bacterium
GTCGACAGCTACATGGCCTTCTACACGGAAGTTGTGACGTTCTACGATGTTTTCGACCTGGGGGTCATGGACCTCGGTCGTTCGGATGCCGTGTATGCTACTCTGACGGATTTCTCCGACGCGGTGCGCGCCAACCCCGCAGCCGTGCTGAGCGCCATCGGCGATGCGCGCAGCAACACCACCCTCTTCGGAGGGTTCGACGATCCCCAGTATTTTGACTTGTGGTCAGCAGCGGACCTGATCCAGTTCATGGACTTGCTGTCCTCGCTCGCGCCGGATCAGGCCGTCACCCAGGCGGCCCAGGCCGTCGTCGCCGCCGCCTCGCAGATGGTCGCCCATCACCAGGCCAGCGAAATGCTCCGAGGGGCGCGGGGCATGTCGATCTTCTTCCCGCGCAACCTGAGCCTGTACAGCCAGTACAGCCTGGCCAGCCGTTATGCGGAGGAAAGTCCCGCCGGCATGGTCCCCTGGCGGCAATTCCTGGACACGTTCTACGGCACGGCGGCCACCACAGTGACCGAAGCGCCGCAGGTCCGCATCCTGGGCGCTTACCCGGATGTCGCCAGCATCCACCAACCGTCCACCATCCAGCTGGAAATCTCCGGGCGCGACATCCTGGATGTGACGTTTGGGGCATCTTTGCAGCTGGACGACGGCACAAGCATCCTGGTGGACTACGTGCGGCTGGTCTCACGGACGACCACCCCCACTGGCGCGGAGGTGGCCGACTGGCCGGACGGCGTCTCCACGCGCACCTTCGCCTGGGACACCGAAGTGCCGATGATCACCGACGGCTCGGTCGAGATTCCAGCCGTGCTGATCCAACACCGGGACAATCCCACCTTGGCGGTAGTTGATGGGCGGGTCATCCCGCAAAACGGGGACCCGGTTGATGCGCAGCTCGTGTACGACCTGACGACGGGGGCGGTGAGCAGTGTGTGGGGTGTCCGTGAAACGGCCAACGGTTTCGTGCCGTTCGAGCTGGCCATCAGGCCCGGTGACAGTTTCCAGCCCTACTGGCTGTACCTGGACGCCAACCACGAACTGAACGCCAGGCCCGCCGAAACGACCCTGACCTTCAGCGCTGCGCCGTTCACCTACCGCCTGGTCCCGGCGCCGACCGGCACTTACACCCTCAGCGTGATCGCCGAGAATATAGCCGGGATCACGGCGCTGGACCGCATCGACATCCAGGTGAACAATGAGGGCCTGGATATCAGCCAGCGCGGTTATACCGACCTGGAGTTCGGCCTGACCTTCCGCTATCCGGCGGGCTGGATCGAGCCGCGTTTCATTCAAACGGATGAGGGCGGACGGCTGTTCACCGGCGATCCGGCGACTGGCATACTGCTGACGGTGCTGCCCTACAATGGGGTCGCCTCCGCCCTGGATGTGGCGCAGCAGGTGATCGACAGCTGGAACCGGCTGGAGAACGCCCAGCTGGTCAACCAGCAACCGGTCGACCTGGACGGTTACGACGCCTACGTCGTTGACTATACCTACACTTTCAACGGACAGGCGCGCAGCGGCGCGGTGCTGGCCGTCTACGTGCCGGGGCAGGGAATCGGCTACGGCTTCGACGTGGACGCGCCCACCGAGGCCCTCGAGCCGGCTTCTGACGCTTTCCGCATCCTCACGGAAAGCCTCAACTTCCTGAATGTGCAGGAGTCGCTTGGGGCCAGCAGCTGGACGACAACTGTCGCTGGCGGCGGCCAGGTGTCTTTCGCCGTGCCGGCGGATTGGGAAACGTCCGCCGTGGAAGGGTGGACCATCTACCATCCGCCCGCCGACACCACGACCTTTGTCGCCGTCAAGGCGGGTGCCCGACAGGGTCTGACCAACGAACAACTGGCCCAGCAATACTTCGGCCTGCTCCAGGGAAACGCCAACGTCAGCGGCATCCAGACCTTCGCCTCAGAGCCGTACTTCATCGGGGATGAATCCTGGCATATGGTGGGCTTCACGTACACCAATACCAGCAACGGCCTGTTGACCAGCGGCGCCTACTTCGTGACCACCATCGGCACACAGGAGTACGTCTTCTGGCTGGAAGCGCCCGACGCCGCATTTGACCAGACGTGGGAGAACACCTTCTCGGTGATCATCAACAGCTTCTCGTTCAACGGCTGAGGGGCGACTTTCCCACCTGGGCTGTCAGGGCGTCCCTCTTGGCGGACGCCCTGATGATTCATGCCTCCTCTGGCTCCTCCGGCCCGGCGGCCAGCCACAGCCGCGCCACCGCCAGACCCAGCCCGATCACCAGCCAGAACAACGTCACTGACGGCTGGAACTCCAGCTTGAAGAAATAATGATCAAAAAGCCCGACGACCAGCACGGCCACGACCCCGCCAAACGTCCCCAGCCAGAGCGGCTCGAAACGTTCGGGGCGTCCGGGACGCCGCCAGGCGCGCAGGCCATACAGGAAAAACCCGGCCACCATCACCAAAAAGACGCCCAGGCCGACCAGCCCGATGTTTGAGGCCATGGCCAGATAGATGTTGGCCACTCCCAGATAGAGGTCGCGCTCCGGCGTGCCGGAAAAACCAACGCCAAACACCGGGTAGCGCCCGATCAGCGTCAGCGCATCCCCGATCTCCCCCACGCGCATCTGGGTCGCCCGGTCGGCGATCTGGAAACCCTCGATCATGCGGGCCACATAGTCCTGCGTGATCGGCAGGACCAGGATCAGCAGGACGGCCAACGCCATCAGCCACAACAAGCGCCGGTAACGCATGGCCGCCAGGAAGGCCATGGCCGCGCCGAAGGCCACCATCGCCGTGCGCGAAAAGGTCAGATACAGGCACAGGCCGACCGCGCCCAATATCCCCATCATGAGCCAGCGCCGACCACCGAGCGGGCGAGCCGCGAAGACCTGTGGCGCGGCCAGGACGCCCAACACGACCAGCACGCCGCTGAACGAGTTCGGGTCGATCCAGAGGCCGATGGCCCGCTCCGCCAGGGCCGGATTCTCCTCCACGTAACGGACCACGCCGCCATTGGGATAACCTAACGGGGCCAGCCGGACCAGGATACGCTCGGTCAGATCGTTCGGCAGCGCATACAACCCCACGCCGATGGCCGCCGTCGCCCCGCCCACCAGCAGCAGCCCCAGCATCGCCCGGCGCAGCGTGGCCTCGTCCCGAATTACATCGACCAGGACCAGCGCCGTGGCTATCGCCACAATCATCTCGGCGAACTGCTTGAGCAGGTTGGGCGTCGGGGGCGCGTGGCCGGAACCCAGCACAAAACTGAAGGTGACAAACAGCCCAAAAGCGATGATCAGGCCATGTACCGGCGTGACCTGGAGCAACCGCCGCCGTCCGGTCATCCACTGGAAGACGTACACCATCAGAAACGCCCCCAGCGCCACATCCAGGAACGACGGCGTGAAGCCGAGCTTGAAG
>DAOTXK010000263.1:0-4011 GCA_034435395.1 Anaerolineae bacterium
TGGTCGATCCGACCGGTAAGCGCAAAGGGCGCGGAGCCTATCTGTGCCAGCAAAGCGCCTGCTGGGAGGAGGCTTTAACAACCGATGTCGTGGCGCGCGCGCTGCGGACGCCGCTGACGGCGGCAGACCGGGCGCGCCTGAGAGATTCACGTCCGCAATGAACAAGCGGCGTTGCCTGGCGATTGGTCGGGAATGGATGTTGGCGTGCCGACAGCGACCGGAGAGGGAGATGGTCATGTGACAGCCTCGCGGTGAGCCAGCCATCCATGGCCCGCACCCAGGGCATGGAGGTGCAAATGGCTAAAGACAGACAAATCATCGAAATTCCGGACTTCGTCACGGTCCGTGAGTTGGCCGGCTTGATCGGTGCCAGCCCGATTGATGTGATGAAACAGCTCATCAAAAATGGCATTATGGCATCGATCAATCAACAGATTGACTTTGATACGGCGGCAATTGTCGTCGAGGAGATGGGGTTCGAAGCGCAACCCCTGCATGAGGAAGAAGCAGTCAGCGCGGAAGAAACGCGCGTCCCCCAGTGGCGTCATTTTTATGATGATCAAGCCCCGGAAAAACTGCATCCCCGCCCGCCCGTGGTAGCGGTTCTGGGCCATGTCGATCATGGCAAAACCTCACTTCTGGACGCGATTCGCCACACGCACGTCCAGGAAGGTGAGGCGGGTGGCATCACGCAGCACATCGGCGCCTATCAGATATCCCACCACGGTCAAAAAATCACGTTCCTGGATACACCGGGCCATGAGGCGTTCACCGCCATGCGGGCGCGCGGCGCCCAGGGCGCTGACGTGGCTGTGCTGGTGGTGGCTGCCGACGATGGGGTGATGCCCACCACCCGCGAGGCGCTGGCCCATGCGCGGGCGGCAGGCGTGCCGATCGTGGTGGCTTTGAACAAGATCGATCGACCCAATGCCAATCCCGAACGGGTCAAGCAGGAACTGGCGGAGGTTGGTCTGGTGCCGGATGAGTGGGATGGCGATACCCTGGTTGTGCCGGTCTCGGCCAAGTTGGCGACGGGCCTGGAAGACCTGTTGGAGGCGATCTTGCTGGTGGTGGAGGGCATGACCATCGTCGCCAATCCTGACGCCCCGGCTGCCGGTACGGTGCTGGAGGGCAAGGTGGAGCCCAGGCGAGGCACCGTGGCCACGCTGCTGGTGCAGAATGGCACGCTCCGCCAGGGCGATGCCGTGGTCGCCGGTACCAGCTACGGGCGCATCCGGGCCATGTTCGACGAGAATGGCCACCGGGTTAAGAGCGCTGAGCCTTCCCGCCCGGTGTCGGTGATCGGCCTGAATGAGGCCCCCTTGCCGGGTGACATTTTTAGGGTGGTTGTCTCGGACAAGGAGGCCAGGTCCATCGCGGAGCAGCGCCTGCTGGCCGCGGAGGAAGCGGCCCGTAGTGGCCCGCGCCGGATGACCCTGGATGAAATCTTCGCTCAGTTCCAGGCCGGTGAGGCCAAAGAGCTGAACCTGATCGTTAAGGTCGATGTGCAGGGATCGCTGGAGCCGATTGTTAACTCGCTGAACAACCTGAGTGATACGGCGCTGGGGGTCAATGTTCTGCACGCCGAGGTGGGCAACATCTCCGAGAATGACATCATGTTGGCCAGCGCGTCCGGGGCGATTGTGTTGGGGTTCAACGTGCAGGCGGACAGCGCTGCCCGGCGCATGGCGGAGAATCACGGCGTTGACATCCGCATCTACGACGTCATCTACAAACTGGTCGAGGATGTCGAGCTGGCCCTCAAGGGGCTTCTGGAACCGGTGTACGAGGATGTCGTGATCGGCACGGCTGAGGTGCGCCAGGTCTTCCGGATTTCGCGCGTGGGTAATATCGCCGGATGTTACATCCGCGAGGGCGAGGCCCGCCGTAATGCCCAGGCCCGCGTGCTCCGCAATGGAGAGGTGGTCTTTCCCGGCGGGAGCGTCAGTTCGCTCAAACGGTTTGAGGAAGACGTGCGTGAGGTGCGCCAGGGCTTTGAGTGCGGAGTGGGCATCGCCGGTTTCAACGATTTTGAAGAGGGGGATATCATCCAATTCACCGTCCGCGAACGGGTGAGCTAGGGTGGGGACATGTCGCTCAAACAGGAACGGATGGCCGAGCGCATTCGCAGCATCCTCAGCGATCTGTTGCGTTTTGAAGTTCGTGATCCCCGGCTGAAGAACGTGACGGTGACGCGAGTGCTGCTCGACCGGGAGGTCCAGTTTGCCGATGTCTACGTCAACGCCCTGGGCGACGAATCGCGCCGCGAGGAGGTGATGGCCGGTCTGGAGCGGGGGCGGGGTTTCCTGCGCCGGGAGCTGGCGGCGCGGGTGCGGCTGCGCCTGACCCCGGAACTGCATTTCCATTGGGACCTCAATCTGGAACATGGTGCCCGGATCGACCGGCTGCTGGATGAGCTGGATATTCCACCGGAAGAGCCGGAAACCGGGGATTTTGATGCGATTGAGGACCGGTGATGGTTCTGGAGTGGGGTAGGGCCGGTGAGTTGCTGGCCGCCGCGCATCATATCGTCATCGTCACCCATATCAGTCCGGATGGGGATGCCATTGGCTCACTCCTGGGGCTGGCCTGGGCGCTGCGCCAACTGGGCAAGACGGTCACAGTGGCCGTGGACGACGGTGTCCCCGCCAACCTGCGTTTCCTGCCGGGCGCTGACGAGGTGAGGCGGTCGCTCAGCGGTGTGGCGCCGGACCTGGTGATCGCTGTGGATTGCGGCGACCGGTCGCGTATGGGCCGCGTCGGACAGGCGGCCACTGCGGGCGGCGCGCCCCTGATCAATCTGGACCATCACATCACCAACACGCGGTTTGGGCAGGTCAATCTGGTTGATCCCCAGACAGTGGCCTCCGCCGAGGGCGTCCTGGACTGGTTGCTTCGGTTGGGCGTGACGCTTGACGAACGGATCGCCACCTGTCTGCTGACCGGGCTGGTCACCGATACGCTGTGCTTCCGCACCAGCAATGTCACCCCTGCCGTGCTGGGTAAAGCGCAGCAACTGATGGCGGCGGGCGCGCCGCTCGCCGAGATCGTCCAGCGTACCGTGGTACGCAAGCCTTATGCCGCCCTGCGGCTGTGGGCCAGCGTGATGCCGACCGTGCGTCTGGAGGGGGGTATCATCTGGGCGGTGATCAGCAAAGCGGCTCGCGAGACAGCCCGCTACACCGAAAACGGCGACGGCGGGCTGGTGAGTCTGTTGATTGCGGCGGATGAGGCGGATATCGCCGCCGTCTTCCGCGAGCGGGATGATGGGCGCGTGGAGATCGGATTGCGGGCCGTGCCCGGTTTTGACGTGTCGGGCGTGGCCCTGGCCCTGGGGGGCGGGGGGCATCCGCTGGCGGCGGGCGCAACAGTGGATGATCCGATGGACGTGGCCGTGGCCAGGACGCTGGCCATGCTCCGTCAGGTGGCCGGGGAGGGAAAGCCCGTTGTCACCTGAGCGGGTGTTCGGCTGGTTGAACGTGCATAAGCCGTCCGGGCCAACCAGTCACGATGTGGTGGCGATGGTCCGACGGGGGACGGGGGTGCGTAAAGTCGGGCATGCCGGCACGCTTGATCCGATGGCGGACGGCGTGCTCGTTTTGTGTCTGGGGCCGGCTACCCGCCTGAGCGCCTATGCCATGCGCGCCCCCAAGCGCTACCGGGCGCGGGTGCGATTGGGCGTGACGACCGATACATATGATGCCCAGGGCCGGGTGGTCGAGGAGCGGCCAGCAGAGCATCTGACCCCAGGTCAGATCGAAGCGGCGCTGGATGCCTTCCGGGGAGACATAAAACAGGTGCCGCCCATGTACAGCGCCCTCAAACGGGAGGGTCGCCGGCTCTATAACCTGGCGCGCGACGGGCAGGAAGTGCCGCGCGATCCCCGCCCGGTGGCGATCTATCACCTCGCCATGACCGCCTTTGAACGGCCTTTCCTCACGCTGGACGTGGAATGCTCGCCGGGGACGTACATCCGCAGCCTGGCGCATGATCTGGGGCGGGTGCTGGGGG
>DAOTXK010000264.1:0-11277 GCA_034435395.1 Anaerolineae bacterium
GGCATAACCAGCCATGCCATCCTCACCGCGCGGCTCCGTGCCGACGAACTTCACAAAAACCACCCCGCTTTGAGGGAGCCACTGTTGCGGATATTTGCTGAACAGCAGTATCCCGGCGACGGTCGGGTCGCCATCCTGGTTCAGCGCCCCGATCTCCTTAAGCAGGTCTTTCTCATCGCCGGTAAAGACGCGGCGCAGGCGCTCTTCTCGCTTGGCCAGGTACTCGTCCAAAATGTCGCGATCAAAGTCGCTGAACGACGCGCCGGGGACGGTTTCCGCCTCGAAGTCGCCGGTGCTTTTGGTGCTGGCCAGGCGGCGAATCTCGTCCCCACCCAGCGGGCGATTCTCCGCGCCGGAACGCACCAGCACCCGCCCATCCTCCAGGGCATGCAGTTCGATGCTGCGGGGGACCCGAATGGCCACCACCGCGCCCTGCTCGGTTTCCACCTGTTCCCAGTTGCCGATCACCACCGGCGGGCGCAGCCGTGACTCCGCCTGCTTCAGGATGTTCTCCAGGTCTTCGCTGTACACCTGCCCGACATACTCACCAGAGGCGTCCAGGCCGACGACGATGGTGCCGCCATCGGTATTGGCGAAGGCCACCAGGGCCTCCGCCAGTGCCTCGGCAGTCGGTTCAGGGATAAATTCAAGCCGGCTGCTCGGCCCATGGTGTAAGTAGTTTGGGTCCAACATGGATGTGAGTGTAATCAGGTTTGCCTGTGAGCGCCAGCGACAGCCCCCGGGAGCCGCCTGCCTCAGGTGTCTGCGCCTTCGCCATCGGTGTCTGAGACAGTGCCATCAGGCGGCGCGACCATCCCTCGGCCACTGGCATCTTCGTCCTGGTCGTCCTCCAGAGCGCGCGTCCCGCGCCGTCCTTCCACAATGGCCACCGAAGCGACCGTGTCCCCCTCGGCCAGATGCATCAACTGGACGCCCTGGGTGCTGCGCCCGGTCTGGCGGATGCTCTCCAGTTGCGTCCGCAGGGTCATCCCGCCGGATGTGATCAGCGTGATGTCATCTTTGGGGTTGATGGTCCGCGCCGCCACAATCGGCCCGGTACGGCTGTTACGGGCCAGCGTGCGCACGCCCCGGCCATAGCGCGCCTGACGATGGTACTCATCCAGCGGCGTCCGCTTGCCAAACGCATGCTGCGTGACCACCAGCAGATCGGTATCTCCGGCGTCAATGACATCCACGCCAGCCACAAAATCGCCCCGCCGCAGGCGTATCGCGTTCACCCCGCTGGCAATCCGCCCCATGACCCGCACATGGGCCTCGTGGAACCGGATGGCCATCCCGCTCCCGGTGACGAGAATCAGGTCCTGGTCGCCGCTGGTCATACATGCCCAACCCAGGTAATCCCCCTCCGCCAGCGGCATGGCGATCAGACCGTTGGACCGCACCGCGCTGAACTCGCTCAAATGCACACGTTTGATCCGGCCCTGGCGCGTGGCCAGCACCAGATACCCTTCCTCGTCAAAGGAAGGCACGGCAACCAGAGCCGTGATCCGCTCGCCCGGCTCCAGGCTCAAGACGGCCTGGATCAACATCCCTCGCCCGGCGCGCGCCGCATCGGGAATCTCGTAGGCGCGCTCGGAGTACACCTTGCCCCGGTCCGAGAAAAACAGGATGTGTTCCAGACTCCCGGCGGCGAAAATGTGCTCCAGGACATCCTCTTCTCTGGTGTCCATGCCGGAAGCGCCCTTCCCCCCACGCGTCTGGCGGCGGTAGGCTTCCGCGGGCACCCGTTTGATGTAACCCTGCCGCGTGAAAGTGATCAACACTTCCTCGTCACGGACCAGGTCTGTTTCATCGAAGTCAACATCCACCCCGTGCAGGATATGCGTCCGGCGGTCGTCGCCGTATTGATCGGCCAGTTCGAGGATGTCCTCTTTAATCAACGCCAGGATTTTCTGCGGGCTGCGCAGCAGGTCTTCCAGGTAGGCGATACGCTCGCGGACCTGCCGGTATTCATCCTCAATCTTCTGGCGTTCGAGCGCCGCCAGGCGGCGGAGCTGCATGTCCAGGATGGCCCGCGCCTGGGCCTCGCTAAGACCGAAGCGCGCCTGCAATTGCGCCAGGGCCTGATCAGCGTCTTCCGCCTGCCGAATGGTGCGGATGATGTCGTCCAGCGTCGCCAGCGCCTTGAGCAGCCCTTCCAGGATGTGGGCGCGGGCGCGGGCGCGGTCCAGCTCAAACTCCGAGCGCCGCCGAATCACCTCCCGCCGATGCTCGATATAAATCTGCAGGGCGCGCTTGAGGCTGAGCAGGCGCGGCTCGCCATCAACCAGGGCCAGCATTTGTATGCTGTAGGTGCTTTGCAGCGCCGTGTACTTGTACAGGCGGTTGAGCACTTTCCTTGGCTGGGCATTACGGCGCAACTCAATGACGATCCGCAGCCCTGCCCGGTCGGATTCGTCGCGCAGGTCAGCCACCATATCCAGGCGGCCCGCGCGCGCCAGCTCGGCGATCCGTTCGATCAGCGACGTTTTGTTGACCTGGTAGGGGATCTCGGTGATGATGATCCGAAATCGCCCCCCGGACATTTCGTCAATGGTCGCTGCCGCCCGCATGGTGACCCGCCCCCGGCCGGTGGCGTAGGCATTTTTGAGTTCATCCCCGCCGATCAGCAGTGCGCCCGTCGGGAAATCCGGCCCTGGGATGAACTGCATCAACTCGTCAACGCCGATCTCGTCCACCTGCGCGTAATGATCGATCAGGTAGACGATGGCATTCGCCACCTCGCGCAGATTGTGGGGCGGGATGTTGGTCGCCATGCCGACGGCGATGCCGCTGGTGCCGTTCAGCAACAGGTTGGGCAGCTTGGCGGGCAGCACCATCGGCTCCTGCACCGTCCCGTCGAAATTGTCCCCAAAATCGACGGTGTTCATGTCGATGTCGGCCAGCAACTCCTCGGCGATGCGGGCGATACGGGCCTCGGTATACCGCATGGCAGCGGGGCTGTCGCCGTCGATGCTGCCGAAGTTGCCCTGCCCGTCGACCAGCGTGTAGCGCATGGAAAAATCCTGGGCCATGCGCGCCATGGCATCATAGACCGCCATGTCGCCGTGGGGGTGGTACTTGCCCAGCACATCGCCGACGATGCGGGCGCTCTTGCGGTACTGCGCGCCTGATCCCAGGCCCATGTCGTGCATGGCGTACAGGATGCGCCGGTGAACGGGCTTCAACCCGTCGCGGGCGTCGGGCAGGGCACGGGCCACGATCACGCTCATCGCGTAGTCGAGGTAGCTGCCGCGCATTTCCTCGTTGATGTTCACCGGTCGAACAGTGCCAATATCCATACCGATAAGGTCCTTAACTTTCTGCCTGTTAAGTGACACAAAAAGCGCCCGGAAACCTGAAAAAATCTCCAGGCGACGACAGGCAGATTATACCCCAGGAGAGGCGCTCCGGCCAATTTTGGCCGCCCCCAGGTGTGGCCTGGCCATCGGCCCTAACCCCATATATGGGGGAAGAATGTCCCTCAACGCCCCTATATGTGGGAACCCGCCGATGGCTGACGCTTGAGCATCGCCACGGGTTTTGGCTTCCGGCTGGAGGAATGGTTACAATCCCCAGCATGATGACGCCAACGGTTTTCCGGCGCTTTTCCGTGTGGTGCCTGGCGCTGCTGATTGGCTGCGGCAGCGTCTGCGCCGGTTTGGTGATGGCCCAGGGCCAGGACCCCGGGGGCCGCCAGCTGTCCATCCTGATTACGGGATCGCAGCGCTTGACCGCCGAAGAGCGCACATTTACAGGAGAGCTGGCGGACACGCTGCGCCACGCCCTCGCCCAACACGCCCCAGAGGCCACACTGGCAGTATCCTACGCGGCGACGGACGACGAAAACGAGGCCGCAGACCAGGCGCTGGCGATCCAGGTGGCCCCTTACGTCCCGCCTTCCCACCTGTTTTCCTGTGACGAAGCCGCCGCCTGCGGACGGGTCGCCGTCGCCATGCATTTCCAGGCCCACTGGTCCCCCGCCGACACGCTTTTTTCCGCCGCCATCAACCCCTGTGTCCGGTTTGAGTACGTCGCGCCCTCGCTGGATGTGCCCGCTGAGGCCCCGCTGTTCAGCGATGTGGCGCTGGCCCTCTACGCCTACGCGACGGACGACTGCGCCACGGCGCTGCCCATCCTCCAGCGGATAAACGCCCAACCGTGGACATGGCGCGCCAGAGGGGCCAGCACCCCGACGATGGCCTTCCTGCAGGCCCAATGTCACCGCGCCCAAGGGGATTACCACGCCGCGGTCGACATCCTGCAAGCTATCCACGACGCGCTCCCCGACGATCTGAAGATCAGCGCTTACCTGGCCGACAGCCTGGCGCAGAATTTTGAGTTTGAGGCGGCGCTGGCGCTCGATGATCGTAACATCGCCGTCGCCAGAGATCAGTTGGAGAACACCGGGAATCCCCAGGATGAGCGATGGCTGGCCGAGCTGTACCTGCTGCGTGGGCAGCATCGGCTGTACCTCTATCAGTGGGATGCCGCTCTGGCCGACTACAATGCCGCACTGGCCCTGGAACACGCCCCGCCCCGCGTCTACTACTTCCGCGGCCTTCTGTACTATACTCAAAATACGCGGCAGGCGGCCTACGACGATCTTACCCGCTACCTGGAACTGGAAACCGAGCCTGCCAGCCCGCTGATCTCCCTGGCCGAACAGTACGTGACCGAACTTGCCGCCCTGCTGACCACGCCGCCGGCTGAGTAAGGATAACAAGGAACAGCCTCATGTCCGCTGCCCGTCTACGGGCCGCCCGTCTACGGGCCGCCATCCTGATCGCCACCGTCCTGCTGACGATGGGTACGCCCGCCCTCCCCGCCATCGCCCAGGAAGCGGACGCGCTGATCCTGGTGGCCGTGCCGGGAAGCGCCGGCGAACAACTGGCTGACCGTTTGCAGGCGCGGCTGGATGCCCTTCTGCCCGGCCACACCGTCCAGACGCGGCAGCGGCCCATTCAGTCGGCGCGAGTGGCCCTGCTGGCGGGCCAGCAGTACGGCGTGGCGCTGGTCATCTGGGCCACAGCCGACGCGCCGGACACCCTCCACCACACCACCACCGCGCCGGTATTCGCGACTGCCGAGCCGATCACCAGGGCATGGACGTTCGATCCCGGCGAAGTCCGGCAGCATATCGCCTACCTCGATATCGCCGTGGGACAGGCGGCGGTCCTGATCGGCGCCTGCGACCCGGCTCTGGCGGCCCTGGAGCTCGCCCTCGCGCGCGCGCCTGCCGGGTGGGAGGGCCTGGCTGAGGCGCACTACTACCGCGGCATCTGCCGTTCGCAGCGGGGCGACCGGGAGGCGGCGCTGGCCGATTTTGCCGCCGCTGCCGGGCAGATCGACGACTGGCGCTACCAGCAGGCGCTGGCCTGGGGGCACTTCGACCTGGGAGAAACCCGGCTGGCCCTGGCGGCGATGACCACGGCCATCACCCTGGCCCCGGACCGCGCCGACCTGTACCTGGACCGCGCCTTCTTCCATGAAAGCCGGGAAGCAACCAGCCTCGCCATCACCGACCTGACCGCCGCCCTGGCCCTGGAACCGGACAACGCCGACGCCTACCAGCGGCGCGGCCAAGCATATGGCCGCCTCGGCGATCACGCCGCCGCCCTGGCCGATTACAACCGGCTGGTGGCCCTGCGTCCTGGCGATCCCTATGCCCTCCTGGAACGGGCGAAGGTTTACTTCGTCATGGAGGCTTATCCACACGCGCTCGACGATCTCAACATGGCGCTGGCCCTGGAGCCGGAATTCCCCGATCCGTTCATCTTTCAGCGAGGGCTGGCTTATCTCCAGCTGGGCGACTACGACCGGGCCGTGACCGAACTCCAGGACTACACCGCCCGGCGTCCGGAGGATGCCGCGGGCTGGATCAACCTGGGGCAGGCGCATGAGCGTCTGGGCCACACCTTCAGCGCCGTCCAGGTCTACGAAACAGCGTTGGCGGTCGATCCGGAAGCCACTCATCTCTATTCCACCCTGGCCCGCCTCTACTATGACGCCTCCGCCGCCTTCGAGCCAGACTCGACGGAAGCGGCGAATTACCTGACAATGGCCATCCGCGTTGCGGATGAAGCCCTCCGCGCCTACGCCTCAGACGCCACCGCTTATCTCTACCGCGCCCTGGCTTACCTGGCGCAGGGCCGCCTGGAAAACGCGCTGGAAGACTTCAGCGCCGCCATCCGCGTCAATCCGAACCAAGCAGCCGCCTACTACAACCGGGCCATCGTCTACACCCGGTTGGGCGACGCCGCGCTGGACGAGTCGGAGCGGCGGGCGCTTTACCGGGCGGCCATCGAGGACTATGCGGCGCTGCTGCAACTGGATTTCGCTACCTACAGCTATCTGCTGCCCTACATGGGTTATCTGTATGTCGAACTGGGCCAGTTCACCGAGGCGCTTCAGCACTTCGACGCCTACACGGCAAGCCATCCGGGAGGGCCGCCTGATCAGGCGCTCGCCATCTACCAGGGGCGCGCTTACCTGGCACTGGGACGTTATGAGGAGGCGCTGACGGCTTATACGGCAGCCATCAGCGGCGACTCGCCGTCGTACACCTGCGAGGCGTACCTCGCCGCCGGCCTCATCGAAGGACGGGCTTTCGGGGCTTATGCGCCCGCCGCGGCCAACCTCCGGGCCTACCTGGGCCGCTCCTGCCCGGCCAATACCCTCATGCACACTCTGGTCCGGCTTTACCTCGCGGCCTGGGGGCGGCCAGGCCATCAGCTATAGATATGAATTTCAGGTACCAGGCGGTAAATTGATGGCGCATCCTTGCATCCTGTCGAGTCCTTCAGAGGTCCAAGATGAAGCCCACCAACTTATTCCTGTCTGTTTTTGTGGCGGTCGCGCTGATGGTGGTCCTTACAGTTGGCGGCCTGCTGTGGTTCAACCTGCGCCGGATGATGCCGGTTCACGATGGCCTGGCTTACGTCACCGGCCTGCACGACACGGTGGAGGTCATCCGCGATGAATGGGGCATCCCCCATATCTACGCCAGCCACCCGGACGACCTGTTCTTCGCCCAGGGGTATGTCCAGGCGCAGGACCGGTGGTGGCAGATGGAATTCCAGCGGCACACCGGCCTGGGCCGCATCGGCGAGCTGACCGGCTACAACCTGAGCGCGGTCGAGAGCGACCTGTTCATCCGCACCTGGGGCTGGAACCGCGCCGCCGTCGCCGACACCGATTTTGTGAGCGAGGAGACCCGCCAGGTGTTGGAGGCCTACGCAGCCGGCGTCAATACCTACATCGCCGGGAAGCCGGGCGGCGCGCTGGCCCTGGAATATTCCCTGCTCGGCCTCAACGGGGTGAACATCGTCGTCGAACCGTGGGAGCCGCTGCACTCGCTGGCCTGGGCCAAGGTTATGGCCTGGAACCTCGGCGGCAACGCGGCCACCGAACGGCTGCGCCTGCGGCTGTACGAGGAAATCGGGCCGGAGATGGCTGATCTCTACCTCCCCCCCTACCCCTTTGACCGCCGCCCGACCATCCTCACCGCCGACGATCTGCCCGTCACCGCTGAGTCGCTGTCCGCCGCCGCGCCCGTCGCGCCGCCCGGCGTGGACTACGCCGCCCTGGACGTGACCACCGCGCTGGCCGGTGGCCCGCTGGCCGAGGCGCTCCTGCCCCAGCAGGGCCAGGATATCGGCAGCAACAACTGGGTGATCGCCGGGAGCAACACCGCCTCCGGGCGGCCCATCCTGGCCAATGACCCGCACCTGGGCATTCAGATGCCCTCTATCTGGTATGAGATCGGCCTGCACTGCCGCCCGGTCAGCGCGGACTGTCCCTACGATCTGGTGGGCTTCAGTTTCGTCGGCGTGCCGGGCATCATCATCGGCCACAACCCGCGCATCGCCTGGGGCGTGACCAACGTCGGCCCGGACGTGCAGGACCTTTACATCATCCGCGTCAACCCTGACGATCCCTTCCAGTACGACTACGACGGCGAGTGGCGCGATATGGAGGTTGTGACCGAGGTCATCCGCTTCGGCAATGGCTACCGGGAACGCGCCGATGACCCGGCGACGGAGCCGTGCGAGGGCGTTTCCGGCCTGCCGATCAACGCCGACGGCGACCTGGAAATCCAGGTACGTCTGACCCATTTCGGCCCGATCATCACCGACAACACGATCACCGACGACTGCCGGTTTGTCGCCTTTGACGAGACAAGCGATCCCCTGGCCCTGCGCTGGACGGCGCTGGAACCTGGCGACCTGTTCCGGGCCTTTCTGGAAATTAATCGGGCGGCGAACTGGGAGGATTTTCGCGCCGCGCTGGCTTACTTCGACTGGCCTTCCCAGAACTTCGTCTACGCCGACGTGGACGGGAACATTGGCTACCAGATGCCCGGCAAGATTCCGATCCGCGCCGCCGACCACAGCGGCCTGGTGCCCGTCCCCGGCTGGACGGCGGATTACGAATGGCGGGGCTACATCCCCTACGACCGGCTGCCGCGCGCCCTGAACCCGGAACGAGGCTGGATCGTGACCGCCAACCACGCCGTCGTGCCGCCGATCTATTACGACCAGCTGGCCCAGGAACTCGGAGATGCCTATGGCGAGGACGCCAACACCGTCATCAGCCAGGAGTGGGAATACGGCTATCGCGGCCAGCGCATCGTGGACATGGTCAGCGCTACCGCCGCCCATACCGCCGAGACGGTGGCCGAAATCCAGGGGGATAACCACAACCTCAAAGCTGAGGAACTGCTGCCCTATCTGTTAAACCTGGAACCTGAGGATGCCGACCTGGCCGAGGCGGTCCAATGGCTGGCCGAATGGAATTTACAGAACACCATGGACGACCCCCAATCGGACCCGCCTGCCGCGCCACGTGCGGCGTTGTTTGAGGCCTTCTGGGTCGCCCTGGTGGACAATCTGTGGAACGACCAGCTTGGTTTCGCCAGTGACGGCGGTTCCAACGTCATGTGGGGCACGCGGCTGTTGCTGGATCGGCCCGATCATCAGTGGTGGGATGACATCCGGACCGAGGATGTCGTCGAAACCCGCGACGACATCCTGATCCGCTCGCTGCGCGACGCGCTGGACTATATGTCGGAAAACTGGGGCGCGGATCGCGAGTCCTGGCGCTGGGGCGATCTGCACACCGCCACCTTCGTCAGCAATCCCCTGGGCCAGAGCGGCATCGGCCTGATCGAAAGCCTGTTCAACGCCGGGCCGGTGCCGACCGGCGGCGGGTCGGGCATCGTCAATGCCACCGGGTGGAGCGCCAGCCAGCCGTTCGCCGTCCGCAGCCTGCCCTCGCTGCGGGTGATCATCGACATGGCCGATCTGGAAAACAGCTGCGCCATTCACACCACCGGGCAGAGCGGCCATCCCTTCAGCCCGCATTACGCCGACCTGATCAACGACTGGCGCTTCATCCGCTACCACCCGCTGCGGTTTGGAGAGGAGGCGGTCCGGGAGGCCGCCGCCCATCGCCTGGAATTGCGCCCGGCCCCTGCCATTGGACAGGCTGGCGAATGAGCCAGAGGGAGAACCAAGGGCGTGGATCGGGTCCTCTGATCCACGCCCTTGGTTGCGAACGAGAATGTAAAGGCGTCCCCAGGGACGCCCGGAAAAGCCGGAGCCGCCCGGCGACCCGACTACAATCCGATGTCGATCCGCCGCAGGGCGATCAGCAATAGCGTCCCCAGCACCGAGGTCGCCAGGAACAGCAGGATCGAGAGCAGCATCCGTTCCACCGCGTTCATGCCGAGGATACGGTGCTCTTTCACCTCCGCGTCGCCGACGGCAATCTCCCCTTCCAGTTCTGTGCCAAAAAACTCGTCATCGCCCTCCACGGCGCTCTCGCGCAGGCGATCTAACATCGACATAATCAGCCCTCCTTACCGTACACCTGACTGACCCTTCAAGGGGTCGGCTGGTGGCTAAACCCTGGTCTCTGCCACCAGCATATAGGGTTCCGCCCACCCTGTCAATGCGTCCGGAAGCCCCCGCCGCCCGTTGACGCCTACTGGTCGTAGACCTGGTAAGCGGGATCGTGGACGCTCCGCCGCCAGACGCCGTCCACCAGCCGGAAGGTGATCGGCCCTTCGCTGCCGTCGGGATACCGGACTACCGCCCAGGCCCGGCTGACGCCATCTGAACCCGGCCCGATCACCACGCGCAACACGGTCAGGGGCCGCCGGGTCGCCGCCGCCGGGTCGTTGATCAGTGCCTGCGCCTCGTTCTGGGCCAGCTCGTCATAAAGCGCCAGCAACCGGGAATATTCGCCCTGGGCCAGCAGGAATGGCTCCAGCGCCAGCCGCCACTGGAAAAACTCGCGCCATTCCACGGGCAGCGCGTCCAGCGGACTCATGAATGCCGCCGACAGGACGGCCACCGAGGAATCCGACGCCAGGTTATGCGCCAGTGTGGCGACCGCTCCCTCGCCATAAGCCCGCACCAGGCTCTCCACAAAACTTGATCCCAGCGCCCCGCCATCGCCCAGAAAGCGCCCGGTCAGCCAATCCTCCAGCGCCCCCTTGAGAAACACCGCATCCGTGCCGGGTAGCGGGTTCAGATCGGCCCGGGCGTGGCTGATCAGCCGCCGGGCCAGCACCGCGCCGACCTGCCACGCCAGTTCCGGCTCCAACGGCACATCGACCCGCGCCCGACCCGTCAGCGGCGAGGCGATGCGCAGGGCGTCGGCGTTGTCTGGGGACCAGCTCACGCCCACAGTTGGGTCCGGCATCACCTGGACGATCAACGGGAGCGGCGGCGCGGCGCAGGCCAGCCAGTCACACCCCTGGTTCCACAGCAGTTCGAGCGATGGCGCTAGCGCCTGGACAAGGGCCTCGTCCAGGCGACCATAAAACACGGTCACGTTCGGCCCCTCATAAACCGCGTCGCCCCCCCAGAAGGTGACATCCATCGGCACATGCCGCCAGCCATCCTCGTAGCGCCAGTAAAACCACAACACCTGGTAACGCTGGCCGTCAATGATCTCCTCCACGCTGGCGCGGGCGCGGTTCTGGTCGATCTCCAGGTCAAGCACTCGCCCGGTCAGTTGAAGGTCCTGCACCAGCTTGGCCTGCTGGTACTGCCAGAACAGGTCGGCCTGCCCCAACATCCAGGCGTCGCTGCCGCTGCGCTGCACGTACAGGTACGCGGCAATATCGCCGAGGCGCAGGGCTGCCGTCTCCGCCGCAATGGTGTCGCGCAACTGCCGTTCAATGGTGCTGTCGACATACCACAGCCGCGCCAGGAACACGCCGATCACCCCCAGCACCAGCCCGGCCACGATCAACACGGCCAGAAC
>DAOTXK010000265.1:0-11335 GCA_034435395.1 Anaerolineae bacterium
GGTATACACACACCCGTCCGTCGCCCCAGGTGATACGCAGTTCCCCAGCCTGCCGATCAAGGTCGATAGCCGCCGGACGTGGGCCCATCGCTGCCGCTTGCCTAACCCGCCGCCCGGCGGCCCGCCTGGCCAATCCAATCCTCGGCCTTGATGCGATCCCCGGTGACGCGCACGCCCTCGGCCTTTAGCCGGGCAGCCACCTGTTCCGGGTCTTGTGCCGCCAGCTGCCCATAGGTCATGATCCCCAAAGCTTGCAGGGCCGCGGCATATTTCGGGCCAATGCCGTCAATCCGCGTCAGGTCATCAGGCGTCACCGAGCCAGGCTCCTCAGCCACCGCTTCGGCGGGCGGTGGCGACAGGGGAATGCTGAGTTCA
This sequence comes from Anaerolineae bacterium, assembly GCA_034435395.1. Taxonomy (GTDB): domain Bacteria; phylum Chloroflexota; class Anaerolineae; order Aggregatilineales; family Ch27; genus DAOTXK01. The sequence continues at coordinate 376 of DAOTXK010000265.1, forward strand.
GCCGGCTGGCGGCGAGGAAGGCGCACGGCATATTCGGCCGCTTCCTCCTGCCCGCGCCACAGCCGCATCAGCCACCAGGCCAGGACGACGCTTACCCCCAGGCCAGCCACAAACAGGCCCAGCGCCGGTATCAGTCTGGACATACGAGACATAGCCCACACCAGTTTCTAGGCCATTGGTTACTGGATTGTAAACTCCTGGCGACCACCTGTCAAAATTCACCAACCACCAAAGCGCATCACTACGCCAGACTGTACAGCTGAGTAGACTTTTCACAGTAAGCCACTACTACCAACCGCTTAACCTCAGATTTGCCTTATGCCATCAGGTTACGTATACTGAACATATATATGCAGCCGGCTAAGGTTAGAAGAGGCCGTCTATGAAATTAGAGAGTATGGTCACCAGCAGTTACGACGCTTTCTTCAAATACGCCTCTGACGTCGGCATGATCTTGTTGCACCCCCGCAGTCGGTATCGCTCCATCCTGGTGGCTCGGCTGATCCACGCCCCCCACCTGAACACCCTGTATTACGCGATGGGCCCGGATGACGTAAATGTCCCGGCCTTTTTGTCCGGCCTGACTCACAATCTGTCCCACCAGCACCCCAATTTCGGGCACAACCTGAATCTCGTGCCAGGGCCGATGGGGGAAGGCGCGATGCAACCCTGGCTGGAAGCCCTGGCGGCTGATCTTAATGAATGGACGGACCAGCCCTTCCTGCTCATTCTGGACGAGTACGACCGTTCGGACAGCGCGGACGACATTCAACGGTTCATCGAACTGCTGGCCCCCTTGCTGCCAGGGCACTGCAAGCTCGTGATCAACAGCCGGACGTTGCCCCGTCTCCCCTGGTTATCGCTGATTGCCCGCAACCAGGCCATCATTCTGGAAGATGAGCATCTGATCTCAGATGACTTTTACAATCTCCGGCATGCGGAAGACGCCCCCTGTTTGGAAGTCACCGCCCTGGGGCCAGGCTATGTATCCCTTGACGACACGTTGATCACCACCTGGGAAGGCCACCTGCCGCGTCTGCTGTTTTTCTTCGCCCTGGATCGTCCCACGGTCACGCGGTCGGAAATCTGCCAGGCTTTTTGGCCCGAACTGGATATTGAACAGGCGGTCAACGTGTTCCATGTCACCAAACGGCGGCTTCACAAGGCGCTGGGCGAGGACATTCTGGTGCACGAACAGGGCTATTACCGGGTCAACCCGTCGCTGAACGTGCTGTACGATGTGATGGACTTCGTGGGCGCGCTGGTCAAGGGCCGCGCCGCGCCGCCGGAAGATAAGGTCGGTTACTGGCAGCAGGCGATCAATCTCTACCGGGGCCCCTTCCTGCAGGGACATACCGATCACTGGATCGAATCTCGCCGGGCCGATTTTCGCAGCGGTTACATGGAGGCCATCACCGAAATGGCCGAAGTGCGCTACCAGCAGGGCTACAAAGAACACGCCCTCCGGCTTTACCTGCGCGCCCTGAGCGAAGACCTGACCCAGGAAGACCTGCATCGCCGGGTCATGACGTTATTTGTGGAGATGGGCCGCCGCAGCGAGGCCGCCGCCCACTTCCAGAAGAGCCAGCGCGAACTGAAGACCCAGGGCAAACGATTCTCCCCGGAGATGGAAACCATTTACCGGGAAATCATGTCCTGACCGGCAGTCACCCCATACCATCAGACCGCCTGCTGGTCTGGGCAAGCGGTCTGGTTCGTCGCGACGCCCCCTGAAGGATTCGAACCCTCGGCCAACTGCTTAGAAGGCAGCTGCTCTGTCCACTGAGCTAAGGGGGCGGTGGTGGCTGTATTGTACGAAGCGGCTCCCCCGCCGTCAAGCGGCCAGAAGCTCAGGGCACATACGGGCGAATCCCTTTATAGACCTGTTGGCCGCTCAGGGTCCGCAGAATGGTCAGCGGTGGGCGGTTGATGCGCTCCGCCAGCTCGAGCGGAGTCAGCGGCACGTTGTTGTTCGTCAGGAAGACACGAAACACGGCATCGACGAGCGAGGTCGGCGGCGTGACATAGGCAGGATCGCGGGCCGCTTCCTGCAACGCCATACGCAGGGCATCCACCCGGTGAACCTCTGCCGTCTCCGGATCGACCCAGTCCGACTCCTCCCCGGCGTCGCGGTCCTGGAAGTAAGCCTGCTGCTCCGGCAGCAGTTGGGCGATCATGCTCACCCGCAAATCCTGGTCGGACCGTTCCCACCACTCGTAGTCAATATGAAACTTGGTATCCAGGGTCGGTTTTACGCGCCGCCCACTCACTGAAACCATCGCGCGTTTTCCTCAAATAATGGGGCCGCCATCCCCGAAACCATCGGGCCTACAGGCTAACTGTCCTGCTGAATACGCCAATAATGTCCCCCAACGGACACAAATTCGGGCTGCGATTCGAGGGCGGCCAGAATGGGCCCCGGCGGGCAACGCCGCACAACATTGACAGCACTATACAGAGTCTTGACATGGACCGTGGCCTGGGGAGTCAGGCGGGCCAACTCCGGCAGTATCTCCCGGATGATCTCCACCAGGCTGCGGCGCTGGTCACGGGTGGCTTTCCAGATTTCGTCCACCTTGTTCAGGTCGTCCGTGCCCAACACCATCAAATCATCGTATGACGCGCCGATGGAGCGCTTCTGATTCTGATAGCTGATGCGCCCATCTTGCGGGACCAGCAACCGAATCCACTCGGTGCGGGGACGGTAACCGTCGAAGTCCACCAGAAACTGTCCCGGATCGTCGGTGCTGGCCACCCTCACAAACGCGCCAATGGGCAGCTTATGGAAACGGTAGAAACGATCCAGCCCCACCACATAACGGGCCTCGCGCACCACCCACCCCTCATATTCCGTGCCGGTCTTGCCATCCACCAACGTAATCCGGATGCGCGCCGCCTCGTAAGCCGTGGGAAACATCGCGGACAGGCTGGCGGTCAGCGGCAGGGTGCCGACCCGCCGGTGGGGGTATATCAGCGTCAGCGTGACTTCGCGGGGAGGGATCTCCGGTTCAGGAAGCAGCGAAAACTCATCGGCGATCTCAGCCTCCAGAGCAACCGACTCGGGAGACAGTAAATCGCGGTTGTAGGGAATGGGATCGTAGAGCAGCCGCTCCGGGGTCTGACGAACTTCTTCCGGCTCCAGCCGCCGGAGATACCAGCGGATGAGACCTGCCGGCCCTACCTCATCAAATCGGTTGTCCTGATAAAGCTTGTGATTCAGGGCGAACTGCTGCAACGTAGGGTTGATCTCTTTCGGCAGGTCCAGGACCGGCAGGATGGCTTCCGCCCCCAGCGGCCCGCCACCATTCATATCCAGGACGGCTTCCGCCAGATTGACCTGCCCCTCATCGATGGTCGGCAGCAACGACTTGAGGAACCACTGACCGCCGACGTAAACGACATCCTCCTCGGCCTTCAACCGGGCGACAATTTTTTCGGTGATGGACCGTCCATACTCGGCCAGCAGCGCCTCTGTGTCCACCGGCTCCAGCAGTTGCGCCACCGACTGCCCGTTCACCTCCAGATTGAGGACATGCGGCGTGCCCAGGTCACAGGCGAATTCGCGCCGAACTTTATTGCCGAACTCCACTTCGATAACGGTGAATTCGCCGTGCTCAGGGCTGGAACCGGGCCGAATTCCCACGACCTCGCCCACCTCGAACCGCAACGCCGAGAATACCAGCTTCTGCCCCACGTCATAGTGATTTTTGGGCTGGAACAGTTCACCCTCAGCCAGCCGTTGACGCCAGACTTCTTCCTCCAGACGCACCCGTCGTTCCACGAACAGGCGCGCCAGATCGCGACTGCTCAAGGGCTTTTCACCTTCCAACATCACGCTGAAAAGGTGCTCGATGTCGGCGTCAGTCACTTGCAGGGATTCAGTCCAGTAACGTGGGGTCAGGGTTTGGCGCCCAAACAAAGACAGTGCCTCCAATTGCGGGGCCTCGGTATTGCGGAGAAGAAACAGCCATAGATCAGGGTATGACATTTATTATAGCGTCCGATCACCCTTTTGCAACCGTTCAAGTGCTGGCGCTCACCTGATCCATATATCCTCAAGTAGCACCTGCACTCCGAATCCGGTAGCAGCCGTAGGCATAGTAGACAGCCGTGTCTCCCCTATGGTAGACTATCAACGAGAGAGTACACCAATGGTGTAACAGCGTTTGACAGTCGGGTGGAGGCGCAAAAGGCCATGGCTCCAGCGGAGACAGGCGCCACAAAGGTCGTATGCATCGAAGACGAGCCAGAGATGATCGAACTGGTGAAGCTCATCCTGGAAAAAAAAGGGGTCGAAGTGATCGGCGCACCAGGGGGACGAGAGGGCCTCGAAGTGATAGCCCGTGAGCGACCTGATCTCGTGTTGCTCGATCTGATGATGCCGGATATGGATGGATGGGAAGTCTACCAGCAGATGAAGGCCCGGCCAGAGATGCAAAACATCCCGGTTATCGTCGTAACGGCCAAAGCACAAAGCATTGACAAAGTCTTGGGACTGCATATTGCCAAAGTAGACGATTACATCACCAAACCCTTTGGTCCCACGGAACTGGCCGAGAGCGTCCGGCGCGTTTTGCAGCACCATGCCTCCGCCAACCCCACCCGCGCCCGGCCAGAGCGCACGCTCAACGACACCAAAGTTTAGTGAGCAACGTTGTCTTTCCAACCACCAGATAGGGGCTCCTGGGACCACAGGCGCCCTCTTTTTATGAACTGGCGCAACCGGGCGACTCTGTCCATAATGATGCTCAACTATAGCTTCGGGCACCTTTATACGCCGTTGCGCGTGTCCACAGGGGAGTAACTGATGATTAACCGACGACGAATACTGGCAACCGCAGCGCTGCTGACAATCCTGGCCGGTTGGGCGGTGAGCTGGCCCGCTCAGGCGCAGACGAGGCTGGAGAACCCGGGTTTTGAAGACCCATACGTTCCCTTTCAGGGCGATACCACCCGCATGGTCGCCCATGGGTGGTCAGCGTGGCACGTCCCGCAGCGGCAAGGCGACGACGGCTTCCGCAACCTGAAGCCCGAATATCAGCCCGCCAGCGCCAGCAACCCGGCCCGCATCCGGGAAGGCAACAACGCCCAGGAATACTTCAGCTTCTTCGCCACCCACACCGGCGGTGTCTACCAGCAGGTGACCGTGCCCGTCGGCTCGCGCGTGCAGTTCAGCGTGTACGTCTACGTGTGGTCCACCCGCTACGATGACGTGAACCGCAGCGAAGACCCTGGTCGGGTACAGGTGCAGGTGGGCATCGATCCCAATGGCGGCACGGATGGGGAAAGCGAGCGTATCATCTGGTCATCACCGCTCGAATTCTATGACGAATACCGCCAGGTCTCCGTGGAAACCGACGCCGTCAATGACATCATCACCGTCTTCGTGCGCACCACCTTCGATCTGCCGCAGAAGAACAACAACGTCTACCTCGATCAGGCCTCATTAACCGTGACCGGCGCCGCCCTGCCCACGGCCACCCACACGGCCACGCCGACTCCCACGCCGACGGCCACCAGCGCCCGGCCCACGCCGACCCAGGAAAGCGAACTGCCACCTGGCATCCAGCCCACACCGACCCCCGTCGTTTCCGGCCAGTTCCCCTATTACCTGATGCACCGGGTGGTCGCCGGGGACACCGTCGGCCGGCTGGCCCAACGGTACGGCAGCACCGTGAACGCCATCATCGAGGCCAACGGACTGAACTCGGACGCGCTGATTTTCGTGGGGCAGGAGCTGGTCATCCCCGTCCGGGAAGAACCGGCCCCCACCCCGCTGCCGTCGCCATTGCCGACGGAAGCGGGCATTCTTCCCACCAACACGCCTTCCGCCCCGGTGGGGACCGGCGGCCCCACCACGCCGACGGGCACCTTCACCTCGTACACCGTGCAGCGGGGCGACACCCTGAGCCGGATCGCGGCCCGCTACAACGCCACCGTCGCCACTCTCACCCAGATCAACGGCATCGTGAATCCGAACCTGATCCGCGTCGGGCAGGTGCTGCAAGTACCAGCGGTCGCGCTGCCCGCCACGCCGCAACCGTCTCCACCGCCCGCGACGCCCCGCACCCACGTGGTTCAGCGCGGGCAGAATCTGTTCCGCATCGCCCTGCGTTACGGTGTATCGCTGGAGGCGCTGGCCCGCGTCAACAACATCGCCAACCCCAACCGCATCTTTGCCGGACAAGTGTTGACCATCCCATGAGCCGCCAGGACGCGCCGTGGCGTGTGTTATGCCAGGAGGACGGGCAGGTCCTCCTGGCTCGCGTGCGCTGGTGCGCCAGCCACTGGTGTAAATTCCGGGGGTTGATGCTCCGGCGCGATCTGCCCCCGGATGAAGGGTTGTTGTTCACCTACACCCGTGAGAGCCGGCTGGATACCAGCATCCACATGCTGTTTATGCGGTTTCCCATCGCCGTCGTCTGGATGGATGCCGAGGGGACCGTGGTGGATGCTGCCCTGGCCAAACCCTGGCGGCTGGTCTATGCTCCGCGACAGCCAGCCCAGTACGTGGTGGAAGCCTCCCCCCTCCTGCTGGACCGCGTTAAGATAGGCGACCACCTGACGTTCGGCGAGGCCGCCGCGACTTGACCGACCAGGAGGTCACACACAGCGACCATGCGACGGTGGGCCACACGCATCATCGCCATCAGCTTGTGGCTGGGGGCGGCGTCAACCGCCCTGGCTCAGGGAGGCGGGGGCGGCCAGACCACGATCCACGTGGTGCAGCGCGGCGAGACGCTCTACCGCATCGCCCAGAACTACGGCACCTCGGTGGAGGCAATCAGCCAGACCAACGGTTTGCGCGATGTCACCAACATCCAGGTCGGCCAGCGCCTGCTGATTCCGAGCGGCGTGGTTAATGCGGCTGTCCCCACCGCCGATCAGCACATTGTCCAGCCAGGGGAAACGCTGGCCCACATCGCCGTGCAGCACGGCACCACCCCGGACCTGGTGGCGGCCCTCAACAACCTGGTTAATCCGGAGCGTCTCTACGTCGGCCAGGCAGTTGATGTCGGCGGGTCAGCGCCCGGCCATCCGGCATTCACCCGCGGCTACACCCACATCGTCCAGCCCCAGGATACGCTGTACGCCATCGCCCTGCGCTATGGTGCCCGCTTGAATGACGTGATGCTGGCTAACAACCTGTCTTCGCCCACGCTGATCTTTCCGGGGGAGCGCCTGCTGATCCCTGGGACCGATTCTGCCCCGGCCCTCCAGAGCCTGCCTGCGCCGCTATCCGCCCTGGTGATCGCGCCGCTGCCAGCCGAAGTCGGGCGCTCGATCCGGATTCGGGCGACCGCCTCGCAGCCAGTCATCATAAGCGGCAGCTTCATCGACCGCCCGTTACGGTTCGCGTTGGAGCCGGATGGCGTGTCCTACGATGCTTTGTATGGCGTTCACGCCTTCTCCGTGCCCGGTCTCTACCCTCTGACCCTCACCGTACAGGATGCAGCGGGCCGCGCCACCACCTTCACGGCACAGGTCCGCGTGGCCGACGGGGGCTATCGGAGCGAGGCCATCACCCTGCCCGCCGGGCAGGATGCCCTGCTTGATCCGTCCGTGGACGCAGCCGAATATGCGCGGATCAGGCAGATCATGAGCGGCTACACCGTCGAGCGGTACTTCGACGGGCCGATGGGCCTGCCTGCCGCCGCGCCAGTGACCTCCCCCTTTGGCACGCGCCGGTCCTACAACGGCGGGCCATACGACCGCTTTCATACGGGCACGGACTTCGGCGGGCCGCCGAATTCGCCGATCTACGCCCCAGCGCCGGGAATCGTGGTCTTCTCCGAGCCGTTGCCAGTGCGCGGCCTGACGACCATCATCGACCATGGCTGGGGCGTCTACACCGGCTACTGGCACCAATCCCAGTCGTATGTGCAGGTTGGCCAGTTCGTCACCACCGGCGACGTGCTGGGCACGATCGGCAGCACCGGCCGCTCCACCGGCGCGCACCTGCACTGGGAGATGTGGGTCAACGGCGTCGAAGTTGATCCCCTGCAATGGGCGCGGTTCTCATTTCCATAACCCCATAAGGCAAACTCACGTGATCCCCAGAGATTTTTCGTTCCGCAACCTGCTCAACCTGAACCTGCTGCTGATCTTTGGCCTGGTGGCTGTCGCCGTCGAATGGCTGGGGCTGTTCGGCGGTCCGCACGGAAACGAGGTGCTGGTGTTCGCCACGGCAGCCCTGGCCATCATCCCGCTGGCCGGGCTGATCGGCAAGGCCACCGAAGCGCTCTCCCGCCGCCTGGGGCCGCAGATCAGCGGCCTGGTTAACGCCACGCTGGGCAATGCCGCCGAACTGATCATCACCATCTTCGCCCTGAGCAGGGGCCTGACCGAGCTGGTCAAGGCGTCCATTGTCGGCTCCATCCTGGGCAACCTGCTGCTGGTCGCCGGGCTGAGTCTGTTGCTGGGCGGCCTCAAACATGGGCGGCAGACATTCAACCGGCAGCAGACCGGCATGAACGCGACCCTGCTGGTGCTGGCTTTCATGGCGCTGGCCATTCCTTCGCTCTTTGACGTGGCGCTGGTTGAGGTCAACGCGCAAGACGCCGAATTGCTGTTCAGCGAAGGGGTGGCGCTGGTGCTGATCGCGCTTTATGGCCTGAATATCCTGTATTCCATCCGCAACCGGGAGGAGGGCGAAGATCGCGAACATGGCGGCGGCGAAGTCCATCCCGGCCCTGACTGGAACCTGTCCCAGGCTGGCGTCGTCCTGGCCCTGTCCACCGCCGGAATCGTGGTCATGAGCGAGTTCCTGGTCGGCTCCGTGGAGCCGGTCATCGAGCAGCTGGGCTGGACGGAATTTTTTGTGGGTATCATCATCGTGCCCATCATTGGCAATGTGGCCGAGCACCTGGTCGCCGTGCAGGTGGCGCTTAAGGACCAAATGGACCTGAGCATGACAATCGCCCTGGGGTCCAGCCTGCAGATCGCGTTGTTTGTGGCCCCTATCCTGGTGTTCATCAGCCTGCTGTTCCAGAACAAGCTGTTACTGGTCTTCAACGTATACGAGTTGATCGCCATCTCGGCGGCGTCCTTCATCACCGCCCTGGTGGCGCTGGACGGGGAATCCAACTGGTTTGAAGGGGCGATGCTGCTGGCGATCTACCTGATCCTGGCGCTGGCTTTCTTCGTGCTGCCGGGGACGACGGCGGTCGCCCATTAGAGCGGACGTTGCAGCCCGCGCGGGCTGTTGCTATAATCCCGCCGCTTCAGGCGACCGGTCCGCCGGGCCAACCGTTGTTCAGGGAGACGACCATGCATACCGCTCTGCAAATCGTGCAGATTATTATATCCATCGCGCTGGTGATTTTGATCCTCCTCCAGGCCAAGGGCAGCGGGCTGGGCAGCCTGTTTGGCGGCGAACCCGGCACGATCACCAAAACCCGCCGGGGGTTGGAGAAGACGCTATTCCAGATCACCGTGGCCCTGGCTATCGCGTTCCTGGGCCTGGCCATCCTCACCGTGGCCTTCTTCGGCTAGTTCACCGCCGACCAGAGACGCGCCAGCAGGTAAACAAGGGTGTTTTGCGGGGGCAGAACACCCTTTCCTTTGGCCCCCCATCTGGCGGCACCCATCCGCCCGGACGAGCGCGCGCCAGGGTCATGGCCGGACGAACTGGCCGGGCAGGCATCTACTGGCGTAGGGAAGGACGACTCGCGTGCTACGAGGATTCCGCTGGCAACTGGCCCTGTTGGTAGCAGCCACCATACTGCTCGGCACCGCCATTATCCTGCGCCCGGAGAGCGCCCCGGAGACCCGGCTTTCGCTCCCACCATCGACGGCCACGCCGCCGATCACCGCGCCCACTCCCCTGCCACCACCGGATGTCCCTGCGCCGGCATCCTACCACGAAGGGCTGGTCGGCCAGGCCCAACGCCTCAACCCGCTGCTGGCCAGCCTGAACCCGGTCGATCGGGACATCGCCAGCCTGATCTTCGAGGGACTGGTGGGGACCAACAACTACGGCGAGTACGTCCCGCTGCTGGCCAAAGACTGGATCATCGCCCAAAATGGGCTGGAGTATGTGTTCCGGCTGCGCCAGGATGTGCTGTGGCAGGATGGCCTGCCGTTCACCGCCGCCGATGTCGCCGCCACGATCGGCCTGCTGCAAGCGCCGGGGGATGCCCTGCCTGAGGCGCTGACCGCCTTCTGGCACACCGTTGAGCTGGAAGTGCTGGATGAATACACCGTCCGGTTCCGGCTGGCCCAGCCATTGGCGGCGTTTCTGGATTATCTGCGGATCGGCATCCTGCCGGCGCACGTCTTCAGCGGCCTGACGCCTGACCAGCTTCCGGCCCATCCCTTTAACCTGTCTCCCATCGGCACCGGCCCCTATCAACTGGAAAACCTGATCGCCGACGCGACCGGCATCACCGCCGTCAGTCTGCGGGTGGCCCCGGTCTACCGCCAGCGTCCGGAGGGGCGGGATGGCTTCACCCTGGAGCGGCTGACATTTCGGCTGTATCCCACGCCGGAGGACGCCCTGGCGGCCCTGCAGGCCGGGGACATCGACGGGCTGGGCGGCATCGATCCTGCGGCCACCAGCGGGCTTGAACAGTCCGGCCTGGTGAGGGCGTTTATCACCCTCCAACCGACGATCGGGGTCGTGCTGTTTAATTGGGAAAGCGAGCACACACGGGCCTTCCGTGATCTGCGGACCCGCCGGGCGCTGGCCATGGGCGCGGACCGGGCCGGTCTGGTCCACCGCCACCTGAGCGGGCGGGCCATCCCGGCGGATAGCCCGCTGATCCCTGGCTCCTGGGCCTACAACGGGCCAATCGCTGGCCCCGCCTACGACCCGGTGGAGGCCGCGTCCCTGCTGACTGAGGTCGAGTTTGCCATGCCCACCCCGGCTCCCACCGAAGCGGCAGGCGAAGCCGCCGAGGTCACCCCCGAAGCGACGCCCACGCCGACCCCGCCGCCAGCTTACACCTTCAGCCTGCTC
>DAOTXK010000266.1:0-5563 GCA_034435395.1 Anaerolineae bacterium
CCTGCAACATGATATCGTAGATGCGCGGGTCGGCTTTTTCGAATTCATCCAGCAGCAACACACAGAACGGCTGCTCGCGGACCTGACGAGTCAACTCACCATCAGCGTTAAACGCGCCGATCAGCCGCGCCACGCCGTCCGGCCCGATGTACTCGCTCATATCAAAGCGGATCAGGCGGGACTCGTCGCCAAAGAGATAACTGGCCAGCGCCTTGGCCATCTGCGTCTTGCCGACGCCGGTCGGGCCGATGAACATGAACGTCCCCAGCGGCTTGGTGGGGTCATTGAGACCGGCCTTGATAGTCGCCACCAGGTTGACCATACTCTGGACCGCCTCTTCCTGGCCCAGAATGCGGCTCTCGAAGTACTCCTGCACCTGCTCCGCCTCCAGGCGCGCGCGGTCGGAAACGATGAACTCCGGCAACCCGGTCTGCGCGGCGAACGTTGCGATCACCTGCTCGCGCGTGATGACGGGCCGCAGGAAACCTTTGTAAATCTTCTGGCCATCAGCGGCGGCGCTTTCCAACAGCCGAATGGCCTTGCCAGGAAACGACCGATAGGGCAGGAATCGCCGGGTCAGTTCGACGGCTGCTTCCACGGCGGACGGCTCCAGCCGCAGGGCCATCTCCCGTTCCAGGTCGCGGGCAACGTGCCCCAGCACGGAAAGAGTCTCCTCCTCGCTCATCGGCTCCAGCCGCAGCCGCCGAAAGAGGTTAATGAAGCCAGGGAACAGGCTTTCGCCCATGCGCAGCCGGTCGTCGCTGGCCTCGCCCAGCAGCACGATCTCGCCCGCCTCGATATGCGGCTTGAGCGCCTGCGCCACATTCTGGTCGCTCTTGGACCAGCGCCCGATTTCGATCAGGCCGGGCAGGTCTTCCACAAAGAGGATGTGCTGCTTCTGGCGGCACTCGCTGACAATGTCTTTGAGCCGCTCCTCCCAGGTGCCGATGTACTGGGCCCCGGCGATCAGGCGGTCTGGCGTCAGCATCCAGATTTCCCGATCATGCAGGACCTGGTCGCACTCCTGGCGTTGAACGCGGCGCACCACCTCCCGCACAACAGAGGTTTTGCCCACCTCGCTGGCCCCGGTGATCAACAGGCAATTGTTGCGCGCGCCGGTCAGCGTCTGCAGGATGGTATCGACGATCTCGTCCCGCCGGTAGGTTTTGCGGAACCGCCCTTCCGCCGCCTGGGCGGTCAGGTTGATGCCCACCTCCCGCAGCGCCCAGAAGCGCGGCTGGCTGTCCAAAGCGCCGCGCTCCGAGGATGCCATCTCCTTCGGCTTGCGGAGGTGGACTTCAACCTCCAGCGTTTCCAGCGTCTCGCTGCGGGCGTGCTGGTACTCCAGAAGCTGGTCAAGGGCCAGTCCATCCAGCCAGGCCGTGATCTCCGCCGCTGCCGTCGTTTGCAGCTCATCCCACTTGTAGACGTAAAACGTCAACGGCGGCTGACCAAGCTTGGGGACGGTGACCACCAGCTGCCCATCGTCGTCCTTTTTGACCAGCACGCTGAACATCAACCGGACCAGTTCACGGCGTTTTTTGCGCGTCTTGCGGTCAAGGGGGCGCAGCTCCACCCGGACCTTGTGCATCGTCAGGCCATCATCCGGCTGCAAATTGCCCAGGTGTTGCTGGGGGACTTCCTTGAGGCGTTCCTTCAGGGCTTCGACCAGATCACTTTTGATCTCGTCCAGGTTGATGCCAAACGCCGCCAGGTCGTAGAACGGCAGCGGCACAACCGTATAGGTCCGGTTGTGATGTTTCTGCACATAGAGATAACATTTAAATAACATGCCCCCCACTTCCCGCGTCTCTACCGGTAAGACCAAGCGCCCCTAACTGTAGCACAATCGCCCCTTCAAGGCCAAGATAGCAGGGCTTCCCTGAAGGACCGGTCATCCGGTATGGACAATTGCCCTTGAGCGTGTACAATCTTCCCCGGTTGAGAGAACATCCCAGAACACCCATACAGCCGTTACCATGCGCCACCCATCCAGATTAGGAGTGCAACCCATGAACTTTCTCCGGCGACAGGCCATAAGCCTGCTGGCCTTGCTGATGCTTACGGCCCCGCTGACGATCCTGGCCCAAGGCGATGCCGTCCACATCGATGGGTCGCGCATTGTGGCCAGCATCGTCGAGCCGATAAGCGAAACTTACGCGGAGGAGACGGGTATTGACATCCGCCTGGAGATTTCCGGCACTTCCAGCGGCCTGGGCCGCCTGTGCAACAGCGAGATCGACATCGCCATCGCCGCCCGTGCGATCACCAGCGAGGAAGCCCAGGCGTGTGCCGATAATGACATTGCCTGGGTGGAGGTGCCCCTTGGTTTTGACGCGGTGGCCGTCATCACCAACCCGGCCTCCGATTTCGCCCAGTGCCTGACCTTCACCGAACTGCTCACCCTGCTCGGCCCCAGCGCCACCGATAGCATCACCGCCTGGAACCAGATCAGAACCCGCTGGCAGGCCGATCCCTTTGTCCTCTACGCTCCCCCGGCCAGTGACACCACGCACAACCTGCTCGATGAACTGCTGCCCGGTGATGGCCTGCGCACTGATCTGAACACCCAGGACAGCGCCGCAGCGGTGATCACGGCCATCGCTGAAGACCCCGCTGGACTGGGCTTTGCGCCGCTCAGCGTCGTGCTCGCCAGCGACGCGGCCATCAACATCCTCCAACTGGACAACTTGAGCGGCAACGGCTGTGTCACGCCGGAGCGGACAACCGTGGAAGATGGGACTTATCCTGGCGCGCGTGGCCTGTATTTGTACGTCAACGCCGCCAGCCTGGAGCGTGAAGCGGTCGCCGGCCTGGTGAATAGGTTGCTATCGGAGGATGGGCAGACAGCCGTCGATCAAAGCGGCTTTGTGACGCTCAGCACGCGGACAGCGACGCGGGCGCGGGCCAACGTGGCCGATGGAGTCACCGGACGCGCGTTTTCGCAGGTCGAGGCCCTCTTCACCATCCCGCTAGACGTGAGCGGCTCCCTGACGGCAGAAAACGCCGCCGCCGCTTACCAGGCGCTCGACAACGTGACAGACGATTTTACAGGAGCCTACACCTACGTGACGGTCAACAAGACGGCCTTCGGTAATGCCGCCGCCTACCGCAAACTGTGCAATGGCGAAGCTGAACTAGCTGCCGTCACCCGGCCCGCCACCGACGAAGAGGCCGCCCTCTGCCAGGAAAACGGCGTCAACCTCTGGGAGCTGCCCCTGGGGCACCGGGCGACCGTTTTGGCCGTCCCGGCGGAATCGGAATTTGCCGCCTGCCTGACTACGGACCAGATCACGGTTTTGTGGCAGAACCGGGGAGAAGACACCGCCACCAACTGGAACCAGGTTGACGGCAATTTCCCGGACCTGCCGATCACGATCTTCCTGCCGCAAGACGGGCAGAGCTGGACCGACTTCATCCTCGCGGCAAGCTCCGGCCAACTGCTCAACCCGCGCCGGGACGCCCTGGAGAAGGATAACGACGAACAGTATCGGCTCGCCGCCACCGCCAACGTCGCCGGATCGATCACCTATGTCAGTTATGCCTCGTTCCAGGCCAGTGAGGCTGATGTGATTCCGGTGGCCGTCGATGCCGGGGAGGGATGCGTGGCCCCCACGCTGGCCGCCATCCGCGATGGCAGTTACCGGCTGTCCCACCCCATCACGCTGGTGGTCAGCCGGGCGGCGCTGGCCGAACCGGCGGCGCAGTCGGTGATCTGGTACGCCCTGCGCGACGCCAGCCGGAGCCGGTTGGAGGACGCCGGGCTGATCCTGCCCGATGAAGCGACGTTTGCCGGTTATCGAGAGGCCGCGGTGGCGGTGTTTGCCGAGGCCGAGGCCGCAGCCGCCTCGGCCGCAGAAGCAACCCCTGAGGCAACCGCTACTGGAGAAGCGCCCGGCGAGGCCCCGCCGACTGAAGACAGCGGGTCGCCCCCGGGAACCTCCACCCCCCCCGACGAGGGCGCGACCCCGGCCAGCGGTGGATCATAGCCCCCACCACCGGGACGGAGAACCGGAGGGGCGGCCTACCCAGACCGCCCCTTCGCTTTCCCGGCAACCCTCCCCTACCGGCTCAGCCGGATTTCGGTCGTGAGGGTTCCCTGGAGCATTCGCCCGGTCGGGCCGCTGACGTCGTCGGTGCGGCTGATGCTGGCCCCTGCCTGGAGGGGCAACGCATACGGCTGCGCGCCCAGCGCTTCCAGCGCCGGCCAGAGCGTCCGCTGTTCAAAGGTGACGGCCTCGGTGAAATCCGGGCAGCGCAGCCGGTAATGCTCCACGCGCCCTGGATCGTCAGGGATCAGCTCAAAGGTGATTTCCGGCCCGCCGTCAAGACGCCGAACCCGCCCTTCAACCGTCACATCAATTTCGCCGTCATCGGCGATGGCGGCGTTGCACCCCTCATGCTGCACCGCCGTGATCAGCGCTCCCTGGCCGACTACCGTCCCATCGCCGTTCACCTGGATCGTGACCCCGCCCAGGAACCGCGTCTGCTGGATGATCGCGCCGCCGTCAAACTGATAGCGGAAATTTAACTGCCACCGTCCGACATAGGCATCGAGGTTTAGGTCGGGCGTGGCCGTGGCTGTCGGTTCCGGCCTGGGAGTCAACGTGATGATCACGGTCGCCTGCGGCGGAGGCGGCGGTGGGGGTGGCAGAGGCGTGGGCGAAGCGGGCGCGGTGCAGGCAGCAGCCAGGATCAGACACCAACAGAAAACCATTCGTCGCATGGCCCCAATTCCTTCCCCGAACATGCCTGATGACGTGCCTGGTCTCCAGTGTAACACAACCTACGACGCGACGCCCTGAGCGCTGCCGATCAGGAACATCGACAGGGGTCGTACAATTCGTTATGCTAGGCGTCCCGGATGTGGCCCAGGAGAGAAAGTAGTTGATGCGCACCCGGCGGCAAAATATTCCTCCGCCGATCACCCTGATCTTGCTGGGATTGGGCATGGCGCTTTCGCTGCCCGGCGATGCCACGCTCTACGTGGTGCTACCCACCCACACCGCCGAGGTCGGGATCGCCCTGGCCGACGTCGGCCTGATGCTCTCGGCCAACCGGCTGATCCGGTTGCTTATCAACGGGCCATACGGCCTGCTGATCGAGCGCATCCCGCGCCGCCGGATGCTGGTGCCGTCGCTGTTCCTGGGAGGGTTTTCCACGCTGCTGTACACCATCCCCGGCTTCTGGCCCTTGCTGATCGGGCGGTTGCTGTGGGGCGTCGCCTGGTCCGGAGTCTGGCTGGGCGGCGGCACTGCCGTGCTGGACATCGCCACCAACGAGAATCGCGGGCGTTACAGCGGCATTTACCAGATGTTTTTCTTTCTCGGCGCGGGGGCCAGCGCCACGCTGGGCGGCTTCCTGACCGACCGTCTCGGCTACGCCTCCGGCCTGTGGGTCAGCGCTGCCATCCCGCTGATCATGGCTGTTGCATGGCTGTTGTTCCTACCGGAGACCCGACCGGCCCGCTCGATCACCTCGCCCCCGCGGCCGTCGCCCGTCACCGGGGACGGGTCCGACGCGCCCCTCCGCCACCCGCCATCTGGTCGCCCCTGGCGAGCGC
>DAOTXK010000267.1:0-11381 GCA_034435395.1 Anaerolineae bacterium
TATCTTCAGCAGGTACCACGACAACCATGGCAATTAACAGCCATTATGCCCCGCGTTATGCCCATATCGTCGGCTGGGGCATGGCAGTTCCCGAGCGCGTGCTGACGAATTTCGATCTGGAAGCCATCGTCGAAACGTCAGATGCCTGGATTCGCGAACGCACTGGCATTCACGAGCGACGCATCGCCGGCGAAAATGAATCGGCGGCCAGCCTGGGGTTCGCGGCCGCACGGCGGGCGCTGGGCGTGGCGAACATCCTGCCCACCGCGATCGATCTGATCATCGTCGCCACTTCCACCCCCGAACACATCTTCCCCAGCACCGCCAGCCTGATCCAGGACTGGCTGGGGGCCTCCAACGCGGGGGCCTTCGACCTCAGCGCCGCCTGCACCGGTTTCATCTATGCCCTGGATATGGCGGCGCAGGCCATTCTTTCCGGCAGCATCAATACGGCCCTGGTCATTGGCACCGAAACCATCAGCCGACTGGTGGACTGGGAAGACCGAAACACCTGCATCCTGTTCGGCGATGGCGCTGGCGCAGTGGTTGTCAGGGTCAGCAGCATGCCGGGGGGCATTCTGTCCACCGTGCTCCGTTCGGATGGCTCCGGATTCGATCTGCTGGGCGTGCCGACTGTCGGCAGCCTGGATGCTCATGTTCCTGATGCCGGTCTGCCCAGGGATGGCTCACGCCCGACCATGCACAAGCTGTACATGAATGGGCGCGAGGTTTTCCGTTTCGCCACGCGGGTGATCAAGGATAGCGTCCTGGAAGCCGTCCAGAAAGCCGGGTTGACGCTCGCTGACATCGACTGGATCGTGCCCCACCAGGCCAACCAACGCATCATCGATCGCGCTGCCAAAAACCTGGAAATCCCGCTGGAGCGCTTTATCTGCAATCTGGATCGGTACGGCAACACTTCCGCCGCCTCTATTCCCCTGGCATTGTGTGAGGCCATCGCTGATGGTCGCATTCGGCCTGACCAGACACTGGTGCTGGTCGGCTTCGGAGGAGGGCTGACCTGGGGCGCAATGGTGCTCCGCTGGGGGGTGACCCCGCCGCCCGAACCGCCGATGCTCAGCCGCCTGCGCCGCGAAACTGGCTACTTCTTCGCCCGGACGCGTTCCCGCCTCTCCCGAACCTGGCGCCGCCTGGGGGTACTGCTGCGAGCGCCCCTGCGCGCGTTGTTCCGCCGTCTGAGCCACATCTCGTGGCCCGACGAACACGCCGGCCCCCCTTAATAATCCGACGGCGAAAGGTCCAGCAACACACCTGTTCACGCGCCGGCTCGCGGGCTAAGCCCTCTCCAGGCGCACGAACTTGCGCTTGCCCACCTGCACAACCACCGGCAGAGTATCCAGATCGATCTCGGCGCTGACGTCCTGCACCTGCTCGCCGTCTATGCGGATGCCGCCGTTTTTGACCAGCCGCTTGCCCTCGCCCTTGGAGCCGATCAGGTTCAGGCGGGCCAGTAGATCGATGATCCGCTCCGGTGCAGCCAGCTTCTCCGTCGGTATGTCGTCGGGCACGCCACGTTCCTGGAACTTGCGGATGAAATCACGCTCCGCTGCCAGGGCACTTTCGGCATGGTGAAAAATGGTCACGATGGCGCGCGCCAGGGCCATCTTGGCATCACGGGGATGCAGCTCCCCGCTGGCGAGCCTGCTCTCCAGCTCCTGGAGCTGCGCAGGAGACCATCCCAGGACCAGCTTGTGGTATATTGACAGGGCGGTGTCGGGGATGCTCATCACCTTACCATACATGTCCGGCGGCGATGCCAGAATCGGGATATGGTTGCCCAGGCTCTTGCTCATTTTGATCGTGCCGTCAGTCCCCGGCAGGCTCTCGCCCATGATGATCGCCACCTGCGGCCGTTGACCGAGCGCCTGTTGCAGCTTACGCCCCGCCACCACGATGTTAAACAGCTGGTCCTGTCCCCCGACCTGGACATCCGTCTCCTGAGCCACGGCATCGTAAGCCTGCATCAAGGCGTAGAACATCTCGTGCAAAAAGATCGGCTCACCGGCGTCAAGACGCTGCCGAAAGTTGTCACGCGCCAGGAATTGTTGCACCGTAAAATGACTGGCCAGCTTGATGATGTCCGCAAAGTTAAGACCGGCCAGCCACTCATCGTTATACCGCACCCGGGTCTTGCTCCGGTCCAGAATCTTAAACGCCTGCTCGGCGTAGGTTTGTGCGTTCTGCCGCACGATCTCTGGCGTCATCTGCTCGCGGGCGGTGTCCTTATCCGAGGGATCGCCGATCAGGCTGGTGAAAGTCCCGATCAAGAAGGTCACATCGTGCCCCAGGTCCTGGAACTGGCGAAGCTTACGCATGGTGATCGTATGCCCCAGGTGCAGATCAGTGGTGCGCGGATCGTAACCACAATAAACCTTAAGGGGATGCCCCTCCTTCTCCGCCTCCATCAATCGCTGACGGAGCTCCTGGGTCATCATCGCTTTGGTCTGTGGGTCGCCGTACTCTGTGCCCTGCATCAACAGCGCGACCTGTTCGTCTATTGAAGGCATCACTTGCCATCCTGATGGTGCAGACATTTCGCCAATATGCCGCCGCCATTATACCACAGGGGCGGGCCTCCCCTGCGGCAAAGTCAGGCATTTTGCCGCTTTACAGATTCCAAAAGCGGTGTATACTGCGCGCAAGCTTTTCGAACAACATCTGCAGGGAACTCTTGCTCGATGAACGAAAGAGAATATTACAGCCGGGATGACTACGCCGACAACAACTTCATAGAGGAGGAGCCGAACGAGTTTCAACGCCGTCAACGAGGAGCGAAACGTGAGTCTGCCAAGCGCCAGCGCGCGGCCCAAAAGCAGGCCCGGCAGGACCTGATCGAGGAGGAGTTTGGCAGCCGCAGTCGCGACAATGACCGCCGCGCCAGGGAGAAAGAGAGCAAACGCCGATTCACGGAGCTGAAGCGAATCGCCGACCAGCTGGAGATCAAGCACCTGTTGCACCTGGTCAGCCAGTCGGCCCAATATGATTGCTGGGGGCCGGACGTGGCCAGCGAGAAAACAAGGCCCAGCATCGGCATTTTTCTGAATTACACCGACAGGCCCATCAACCAGGTCGTAACGGCAGAGTCCCCGATCAAGTGGATACCCAAGCTGTTCGGCGTGTGGTTGTATCTGCCCAACCCCAACGAGGATCAGGTTTACCTGACCGTCGGCACTAAAGACCCTGGAGAGGATATGTCGCAGTCCGGACGCTCACTGCCCCCCAGCAGAAAGGACTGTTTACTAACCATCCCTTACGCCGCCGCCGAGCACAGCCATATCCAGGAGCGAATTCAAACCGCGCTATTGAACTGGAAACCCTGAGCCGCTATGGTCTGCCCCTAGGCCAGTCACCCCCGGGTGGCCAGGCTCGACGCCACAGCGCTTCCTGGTTATGCGGGACCCTATTCCGCCGGAAACGTAATCCATTCCGGCGGCGTTGTTTTGCTCAGCGCGCCCGGCGGCTCCGGATGATGAAAGCCGGTGTATAAATGGCCGGCCAGCCCAGGCATTGGCAAACGCCTCCAGCCACACTATAATCGTTCAACACTGCCCTGACTGCGGGATCACAGCGTGAATAAAGGAATGATGTCCTGATGAAGTGGATGTCCAGCGCTGAAGTGCGCCAGGCATTTTTGGATTTCTTTGACGAGATGAACCATCAGGTTGTGGCGTCATCTTCGCTGGTCCCGGCCAACGATCCCACCCTGCTTTTCACCAATGCCGGGATGGTTCAGTTTAAGGATGTTTTCCTGGGGCTGGACAGGCGCAAGTACACGCGGGCCACAACCGCCCAAAAGTGCATGCGGGTGAGCGGCAAACACAACGATCTGGAGAACGTCGGGCCGTCGCCCCGCCACCATACGTTCTTTGAGATGCTCGGCAACTTCAGCTTCGGCGATTACTTTAAGCGCGAGGCCATCCGTTATGCTTACGATCTGCTGACCAGAGTCTATGGGTTGCCGCCGGATCGGCTGGCGTTCACCGTCTTCGCCAGCGACGATGAAGCCTACAACATCTGGGTCAACGAGATCGGCGTCGATCCCGCCCGGGTGGCGCGCATGGGCCCCCAGACCAACTTCTGGCAAATGGCTGATACCGGCCCCTGCGGCCCCCCCAGCGAAATCCACTGGGACATGCGGCCGGAGAAGGGCGTGGACAGCATCATCGATGACCTCATGGCTGAAGACGACCGATTCCTGGAGCTGTGGAATCTTGTCTTTATGCAGTTCAACCGCACCCAGGCCGACCCCGCTCACACCGGCCAGTGGGATGAGCCGCTGCCCGCCCCTGGCGTGGACACGGGCATGGGCCTGGAGCGCGTCGTCAGTGTGATTCAGGGAGTCGATGCCAACTACGACACCGATCTGTTCACCCCCATCATCCAGCGGACACAGGCGCTGGCCGGGATGAGCGACGCCGAGCGCGAAGCCAACATCGTGCCCTTCCGTGTCATCGCCGACCACATCCGCGCGGCCGCTTTCCTGGTCGCGGACGGCGTCCTGCCAGGAGCCATGGGCCGCGACTACGTCTGCCGCATGGTCATCCGGCGGGCGGCGCGTTTTGGGGCCAGGCTGGGCTTCACCGAGCCGTTCCTGGCGGACGTGGCTGAGGCCGTGATCGAGATCATGGGGCACCATTACACGGAATTGGTGGAGAAACGCGCCGCCATCCGGCAGGCCATCACACTCGAAGAAGAGCGCTTCCGCCGCACGCTGGACCGTGGCACGGCTGAACTGGAAGAAGCTCTGAACCGCCTGGAAGAAGCCGGTAAGCAGACCCTGCCCGGCACGGTGGCTTTTTATCTCAAAGCCACCCTGGGATTGCCCATCGAAGTGATCCGCGATATCTGCCAGGAGCGCGGCTTCACTGTGGACGAAGGGGAATTTCAGAAAGAGGAAGAGCGCCACATTGCCGCCAGCGGTGGTGGCCGGGCCATGGGCCAGATCGACACCGCCGAAGCCTACCAGCGGGTGCTGGATCGCCTGGTAGAACAACAACTGCTGCCGGAAAGCGGCGTGGTCTACGATCCATATGGGCCGCCGGAAGTTGAGGATCACCTCCTGGCAATCATTCGCGACGGTCAGAGCGTGGACAGCGCCATTACCGGCGAGCGCGTCGAGGTCGTCCTGGCCAGGACCCCCTTCTACGTGGAATCCGGCGGACAGGTCAGCGATACAGGCGTGCTGGTCGGCGAACGCTGGCAGATCGATATCGAAGACATGCGCCGCCCCATCGGCGGGTTGATTGTGCACGTCGGCGAGGTGGTGGAGGGCACACCGTGCGTCGGGCAGAAAGCCATTGCCCGCATCAATGTGAAACGCCGCGATGCCATTCGCCGCAACCACACGGCCACCCATCTCCTGCACGCCGAACTGCGGAAAATGCTGGGTACCCACGTGCAGCAGCGCGGCTCGCTGGTGGCCCCGGACCGGCTGCGTTTTGACTTCAGCCATCCCCAGCCTCTCACCGAACAAGAGATCACCGCCATCACCCTGGCGATCAACGAGACCATCCTGGCCAACATGCCCGTGACGCCCATCATCAAAGACCTGCAAACCGCCCGCCAGGAAGGCGCCATGGCTCTCTTTGGCGAGAAGTACAGCGACGAGGTACGGACCATCACCGTCGGCGATCCGGCACATCGCTTCAGTTACGAGTTGTGTGGCGGCACACACGTCCGCCAGACGGCAGAAATCGGCCCCTTCCTGATCACCAGCGAAGGCAGCGCTGCGGCTGGCATCCGCCGGATTGAAGCGGTCACCGGCCTGGATGCTATCCGGTTGGTGATGGAACGCTTCCACACCATTCAGGATGCCGCCGCCCTGGTTGGCGCTACGGTGCGCGATCTGCCCGACCGCCTGCGGGCCATGCAGGCCGAATTGCAGGCAGCCAGGCGTCAGACCGCCCAGTTGCGCCGCACGATGGCCTTCCAGGAGTTTGAGAGCCTGCTGGCGAAAGTGACGCGCGTCGACGGCATCCCTGTGCTGGCCGCCAGCGTCGAGGGGGCCGAGGTCGATACCCTGCGCGAAATGGCCGACCGGTTCCGGGACCGGAACAAGACCGGCGTGGTCGCGCTGGGGACGGTTATCGGGGACCGCCCGCAGCTCATCATTGCCGTGACCGAAGACCTGACCAGACATGGTCTTCAAGCCGGGAAGCTCATCAGCGAGGTGGCCCGGACGGTCGGCGGCGGCGGCGGGGGACGCCCGACGATGGCCCAGGCCGGCGGCACCGATGCCAGCAAGCTCGATGAGGCGCTGGCCCAGGTCCCTGACCTGGTCAAGAGTGCTCTGCATTAGATCGCCATAAGACCCGGCGAGGCCCATGGCTGGACAGCAGGTAGAGATCATCCAGCTAGAACCCCACGACGATGTGGTCTCCGTGCGCGACCGACTCTCGTTCACCGAGTCGCGCCGCGTCCTGCTGGTCTGGCCACCGACGGGGCGGGTGTTGAACCGGAAGCTGGACCTGGTGTTGCTTCAGCGGGAAGCCCGCCGCCGCGCTGCACGTCTGGCGCTCGTCACCACTGACCTGGAGGTTATCGACAACGCCAACGACCTGAACATCAGCGCCTTTCTCACCATTGAGGAAAGCCAGCGCCAGCGCTGGAAGCGAGGCCGGTCCAAGGTTTTTGTCGATCGCGCGGACAAGCCGGAACACGAACCCACCCCCGACGAACTGCGCGATACCGCCAGCCGCCTGAAGGTTGAGCCGACACCCTCACAGATCAGCCTGCGACGCGCCTTGGCGATCCTGTTACTGGTGATGCTGTTGACAGGCATAATGGCGGCTGGTTACATTTTCCTGCCGTCGGCCACCATCACGCTGACGCCCGCCCGCGAACATCTCGACGTGACCATCCGCGTGATCGCCGATCCTGGCGCTCGCGATGCTGACCTGACAGCCCACGTGATCCCAGCCACGCTGCTGGGTGTGGAGATCGAGGAAAGCGCCACGGTCGAGACAACGGGCACCGAGACGGTCGATGCCGTCCCGTCCAGGGGCACCATCGTTTTCACCAACCTGACCAACCAGGCGGTGACCATCCCCGCCGGCACCACCGTCAGCACCAGCGTCGGCGCGATTATCCGCTTCCGCACGCTGGAGCCGGTCAACATCGCCGGGCAGCAGGGGGCCATCGCCGTCGTCGCCAACGAAGCCCTGCCGGAATTTGTCGGGCCGACCGGCAACGTTCCAGCCTACAGCATCGATCACCTGGACGGCCCTCTGGCCACGATCCTCACCGCGCAGAACTACGATCCAACGACCGGCGGCGCGGTCCCTGTTAACCGCGTCGTCTCCCAGGCCGATCATGACCGGCTGCTGGCCGCCGTCCGCCAGGCCATTCAGCAACGGGCATTGGGCGAGCTCACATCGCTGCTGGGCGGGGGACAGGCGATCATCCCGGAAACCGTTCACATCGCCGAAGAACGACCGGAATGGACGGCCTTCAGCGCCGCCGTCGGCGAACAGACTGACGTCGTCTCGCTGATGATGCGCGCCCGGGTGGAAGCCGTTGTCATCGACGACCGTATGGTCAACCAGGTTGCTTTCGCCGGCCTGACCGAGCGGATTCCTGCCGGTCAGGTCGTCGTGCCCCACACCATGACCTTTACGCGCGGGGGCATTGAAGCCCTCGACCCAAACGGGCGGGTAACCTTCCTGGCCAGCGTCGCCAGCGATGTCACTCAGGCTGTTGATGCCGACCAACTGCGGCGTAATCTGGCCGGTCGGACTTACGATGAAGTGATCGCCTACCTGTACCAGAACCTTAAACTCGCCCCCACTGCATCGCCGGGCATCATCATCTGGCCGGAGTTCTTCGGGCGGATGCCGGTGCTGCCAGGGCGGATCACGATCATCCTGCGAGATGCCTCATGAGCAACCCTCCGGGCCGCCTGCTGGGCATTGACCACGGGCGCAGGGTGATCGGCCTGGCCACCAGCGACTCCCTCGGCTTGCTGGCCTCACCGCTGCGCCTGCTCAGGCGTCGCTCCCGGCAGGAGGATTTCGTGCAGATCGCCGCCATCGTCAAAGAGGTCGAGGCATGTGAGATCATCGTTGGCATCCCCCTGCCCCCGCCGGATTTCCAGGGCCGTTCTCAGGCGGACATGGTGCGCCGGTGGGCTGGCCGCCTGGCGGCGGCGGTGCCGGTGCCGGTGCGCCTGTGGGACGAAACGCTGTCCTCGGAAGAAGCCGCTCACCTGTTGCGAGAACGCGGCGGGCGGCACCGGGAGCGCATCGACGATGCTGCCGCTGCCGTGATGCTGCAGAGTTATCTGGATGCCCTGCGAGAGGGGTTCGCCCCCCCGCCAGCGGTTGTCCCCGCCGACGACTGATCGGCTCACAAGCTGGAGAGGAGTCCGCTCATGCGCAAGCGGCGTTCAGTTTTGTTTCTGGCATCGGGCATCGGGGGTCTCATCGTGCTGTGCGCCGCAGTCGCCGGCCTCCTGGCGGCGATTGAACTTCACAACGGCCTCAACGTGCTGGAGGCCGCTTACCTGCGGTTGTGGCTCTCCTCGCGGGAAGCCGATCTGGACAGGCCGGGGGGCATGGACCCCAGCCCCATCATCTTTGTCGTCAGCCCCGGCGACACGGCAGCGGTTATCGGCCAAAACCTGGCGAACCAGGGCCTGATCATCGACGCGGACCTCTTCCGCAACTACGCCCGCTTTCACGGCCTTGACAGCCAGCTCGAAGCCGGGACATATTTCCTCAATAGCACCCAAACCATCCCCGAGATCGCCCTGGCGCTCACCGATTCCAGCCTGGCGTCGGTGACGGTCCGGATTCTGGAGGGGTGGCGGCGGGAAGAAATCGCCGCGGCCATCGACGCCAATCCGCTGCTGAATTTTCACAGCGCGGACTTTCTGGCGGTCACCGGCCCTGGGGCGGCGCTTCCCCCGGAATTTGCCCGTGATGTCGGCCTGCCCGGCGGAGCCTCTTTGGAAGGTTTCCTCTACCCGGACACCTACTACCTGCCGCCGGATGCGACCGCCACCGACCTGCGCGACACCCTACTGCGCACCTTCCAGGAGCGGGCAGATGCCTCAATCAGGGCTGCTGCCGAAGCCAGAGGCTTCACCCTCTTTGAGGTGGTGACTCTGGCTTCCATTGTGCAGCGGGAAGCCGTCCACGTGGACGAAGCGCCGCTGATCGCGGGCGTCTACCTGAATCGTTATGCCATCGGCATGAATCTTGACGCCGACCCGACCGTCCAATATGCCATCGGTTATCGGGACGGGACATGGTGGCCCTCGATCACCGCCGATGACTATCGCACGGCCCAATCGCCCTACAACACTTACCTGCACGGTGGTTTGCCGCCCGGCCCCATTGCCAACCCGTCGCTGGCCGCCATTCGCGCCGTCGTCTACCCGGCAGAGTCAGATTATTACTACTTCCGCGCCGATTGCCAGGGCAGCGGTTACCATGTGTTCGCCGTCACCTTTGAAGAACACGTCGCTAACGGGAACTGTCCATGATCCGCCGCCGCTGCTCCTGGCCAGCCGCTGGCGTGACCGGCGCGCTCCTGGCCCTTCTCCTGGGCGCGTCGACACTGGCGGGCTGCATCGCCATCACCGTCCCCGTCTATCGGATCGGCGTGGTCCTGCCGCTGGAAGGACGGTACCGCGAGGTCGGGTACGACGTTTTTTACGCCAGCCGGGTGGTCATCCTCAAGGCATTGCAGGTCGCCAGCGGACAGCCGTACCGCGTCGAACTGGTGATATATGACGACTTCGGCGAACCGGGGCGGGCGGTGGCCCCGGCTGAAGCGCTGGCGCGGGACCCCAGCGTGCTGGCCGTCGTCGGCCATTGGCGGCCAGATACCACCGCCGCTGCGGTCGCCGTCTACCAATCCGCCGAATTGCCCCTGATCACGGCCCACGGTGATGCCGTCAGGCCAGGCACGCCCGGCGTTTACGTGCTCGACGCCCGCCCGGAAGAACGCCAGGCTGCTCTGAACGCCTACCTCAGCGCCCACAGCATCCAACCCGCCAGCGTCTACCAGGCCGAGTCCAGCGGGAGCGTGACCGAAGCGGCGGCGCTGGCGTTGGCTTCGGAAGCGCCCATCCGCATCGGTTATGCCGACTGGGGCCTGTCCCAGTTCCGGGCGCTGATCCAGGAGGCCCTCGGCAATCACGACGGCCAGTTCTGGTTCATCACCAACGCCGTGCGGCCCGCCGATTTGCCGGCTGGCGCTCTCCTGAGCGAGACCATCGTCCGCCAGACCATCGACACTGGCGACCCCATCCTCCAGGAGCCAGGGCCTTACGCACCGCTGGCCTATGACAGCATCACGCTGGCGCTGGAGGCCATCCGTCGCGCCTCAGCCGCCGGCCCGCTCACCCGACAGACGGTCGCCCAGGCCATTGCGGCCGTCGATGTGGACGGATACACCGGACACATCAGCTTTGGCCCGGATGGCTTCCGGCGGGAAGCCCCTCTGTACCTTTACCGCTGGGGAGATGAAAGCGCCCCGGTCCTGTTGGAGCGCCTGCCATAGCTGCCGCCTTCAACCTGCCGCACGGGCTAACTGGTGATGGTATCGTAGAACAGGGGCAGCGTGGACTGCGGATAATTCCGGTAGACCACGGCTCGGGCCAGGCGGCCCCTGGCGGCCTCCAACTGGCTTTCGCTGTTGGCGTGAACGGTGAACGCCACCTGGCCAGGGCTGACCTGGTCGCCAACCTTCAGGTGAGACACCACGCCGACGGCATGGTCAATGGCGTCGCCTTTTTTGGCCCGCCCGGCCCCCAGGTCCAGCGCCGCACGAGCGACTTCCAGGGCGCTGATCTGAGCGACGTATCCCCCTTGCGGCACGGCTATCTCCTCAACCAGCCTCGCCTGCGGCAGCCGATCAGGATCGTCAACCATGCGGGCGTCGCCGCCCTGGGCAACCACCAGCTCGCGGAACTTCGCCAGGGCGTCTCCGTGCTGGAACCGGTCGGACAGCTCAGCCAGCGCGGCGGGGAGCGCCTCCGGCGACTGACGGCGCGCCAGGCGTAACATGTGCGCCGCCACGATCAGACAGTGTTCGCGCAGATCGGGCGGGCCGCCGCCGCGCAGCGTGTCAATCGCCTCGCGCACTTCCAGGGCATTACCCACGGCGCATCCCAGCGGCTGATTCATGTCGGAGATTAAGGCCACCATATCCCGCCCGACGTCGCGCCCGATCTCGACCATCAGGCGGGCCAGCTCCTTGGCGCGCTCAACCGTCCTCATGAACGCCCCCATTCCCACCTTCACATCGAGCACAATCCCCCGGGCACCGGCCGCGATCTTCTTACTCATGATGCTGCTGGCAATCAGCGGCAGGCTGGATACGGTAGCCGTCACGTCGCGCAGGGCGTACAGCAG
>DAOTXK010000268.1:0-78792 GCA_034435395.1 Anaerolineae bacterium
CAACCCCGCCACGAACCAGGCCAAACGGCGTCGGCAGCCGTTCAAACATATCGATCTCAACGGCCAGTTCTGGCTGTCTTTGCAGGTACTCGGCGGCGTAAAAACCGGATGGCCCCGAACCAATGATGGCCACGCGTAAGGGGTGTGCTGCTGTGCCGATGGGTGTCACGGTCCATGCGCTCCTGTGGAGACGGCTCTGTCTGTCCAGATGCAAAAGCTGAGCGATCGGTATCTATATTGTACATCGTAATTGTCTTGTTAAAGATACCGCATCTCCGGTCCCCTGGCCACAGCGCCGGCTCTTTTGGTCCCAGAGCCTTCATCATGCTGATCTGGCGGCGGCGTTCCACCTCCATGGTCAGGCTTCGATTCATGGACCCCGTTGTGCGCAGGTAAACTGCCACCGTGTCGGCACATCTAAAGAATTGACGCGCGACCCCTTTAAGGGTATTTTTTTTTACGGCGTAAAATCCACCTCGACTGCCGCTTACCGAGCAGAAAGATAGGCGCATGGCAAACCGACCACACTGGCTGGTCACATTCACCATCACACTCATCTTGCTGGCAGCGATTGGGTCTGCCGCTTATGCGGATGACTCTACTGAATGCCGGGTGGACGCCAGCGGCAACTGCGTCGGCGGGACACTCACAGCCATTACGCTGCGGGCCCTCAGCGCCGAGATCGCCGCTCACCCCAGCCCCAGCGTGACACCCATCGCAGTTGACGAAACGCTCCTCAACAACCGGAACTACCAGCGCGTGTTACAATCGGTCACCATCTACGATGCACCTGACGGCAACCCGATCGGCGTGCTTGATCCCGGCTTCAACTTCGTCACCACTATCAACCGGGCGGGCAACTGGATAGAGGTCAATCCAGGGCAGTGGGTGCAGGAAGAATACCTGGGCGGCGCTCGCATCTCCCGCTTCGCTGGCGTCCAGATTAACGAGCCGCCGATCTATCCATTTGCCTGGTTCCTGCTGGACACCCGCCCCAGCAGGCGTCCCGGCGCGGAACCTGACCCGAACCAGCCTCGCATCCCGCGCTACACCCTCACCAACATCTACGCCAGAGCGCTTGTCGACGGCTGGAACTGGTATCTTGTCGGGCCGGATCAATGGGTACATCAGACGCGCATGGGCAGGATCACCCCGATTGAGCGGCCCGAGGGCGTGACAGGGCGGTGGATCGCGGTTGATCTGTACGAGCAAACCCTGGTCGCCTACGACGAGAACAACAACATGGCTTTTGCCACGCTCGTTTCCTCAGGGCTGGCGGACTGGCCCACTCATGAAGGATTGTTCCAGATATGGGCTCGCCATGAGGAAACGCCAATGAGCGGCGCAGAGGGTGCCCCGGACTTCTACTACCTGGAAGAAGTCCCATGGACGATGTATTTCGACGACGACATCGCCCTCCACGGTACCTACTGGCATGACGGCTTCGGCTACCGGCACAGCCATGGCTGCGTGAATCTGACCATCACCGATGCCCACTGGCTGTACCAGTGGACGGCAGATGGTTACGAAAATGCTTACGTCTATGTCTACAGCAGCGGCCAGTATCGTTGATCGTTTCTCTCCCTGGATGCTGCACACTTCCGGACAAAGACATCCGGCTTTGCAGCCTGGCCGTGACCCAAACACCTCAGGCGACATGAGAAACCCGTTGCCGGGTGTGCCCTCCTCCGCTATGATCGGGCGCATTACCTGAGCGACAGGAAAACATCCATGCCCGCCCTGGAACCAGCATTGCCCAGACAACTGGCAGAGCGTCTGGCCGCGCAGCAGGTTACTATTCGCCGCCTGCAAGGGCAGCTGGACCGCTTTGGGTATGACCGGGTAGATACCCCCCTGGTTGAAGGCGCTGACCTTTTTCTCATCAAAGCTGGCGATGCCGTCATCAGCCGCCTGGTCAGTTTTGACCTCACCGGGAAGCGGCTGTGTCTCCGTCCAGAGTTTACCGTCCCGGCTGCCTGGCTCTATATTCACCATTTCCAGGAGCAACCGGGCGCGGTGCGCCTGCAATTCGCCGGTCCGGTTCTGCAATACGACAGTCTGAGTCACACCCAGATTCATCAGCAATCCGCCGTCGGCGCTGAGCTGCTCAACGAGCACAGCGCCGCCGCCGACGCCGAGATCATCGCCTTGACCGGGAAAGCGTTGCAGGACGCCGGGGTGAGGGACTGGCACCTGATCATCGGACACAGCGGATTGATCGAGGGCTTCCTGGATCGTTACGAACTGGATCGCCGGATGCGCCGCTTTGTCCTGGAATGGCTGCCCGCGCTGGGCAGGGGACAGTCAGGGCTCGAACAGGCGTGCGCGGCGCTGGAATCGCGAATGACCGGAATGCCGGAGGGCACGCCTTTTATGCCGCTCGATTCCCTGCCCGACACAGAGGCCGCTGTGCAGGCTATGTTGCAGGCCGCGCCTCAACGTGGGCCGACGGCAGGGCGTACTCGTGAGGAGATCGTCCAGCGGCTCCTCAGCAAACAACAACAGGCTCAGCAGTTCCAAAGAGCGAGGGCGGCGCTGAGAGACCTGCAAACACTGCTGGCCCACGCCCCAGACCCCGCCCAACTTCTGAGTTACATCCATGACGCGCCCATGAGAGCCGTGGCGCAGGAGATCATCGAAACCTTTGAGTTGCTGAGCGCTTACGAGATACCAGCCGAGCGCATCACGTTCGACTTGACCTTCACGCGCAACCTGGACTATTACACCGGTATTGTTTTTGAATACCGCACCCCACAGGCGGCAGGTCATCAGCTGCTGGCTGGCGGCGGGCGTTACGATGAACTGATTCGTTTGCTGGGCGCCGCCCGTGATGTCCCTGCTGTGGGCTTCACCATCGATGTCGATCATGTGATGCAGGCGCAGGCCGTCGCCGATAACGCCCCATCTTCGCCCCAAACGCATATCCTGATCCGGGCACAGAAAAACGAGCAGGCCACCAGCCTGATCGCTGCTGCTGCCGCCCTGCGAGACGCCGGGTTCACCGTCACCACAGACCTGCATCCTCAGGATACATCAGATCCGCTGCGTGACAGTCAGCGCTACAGCCACATCCTGACCGCTGAATCCGCTGAGAGCTTCGTCGTTCGGGCCACCAACAGCGACAGGCTGCTCCGCGTCTCCCGCCACGACCTCAACGCGCTCCGACGGGCACTGGAGACCACCTGATGACCGAGCGTGTGTTATTCGCCCTGCCCAGCAAGGGGCTGCTTGCGGACCCGACCCTCAACTTCCTGCGTTCATGTGACCTGAAGGTCCACAAAGTTAACCCTCGCCAGTACACGGCCGGCATCCCGGCCCTGCCTCAGATCGATGTGCTCTTTCAGCGCGTCGGAGACATCGTGTACAAAATCGCCGACGGGGCCGTCCACCTGGGAATCACGGGGCTGGACATCGTGGCGGAACATCCCAGCCACGAGATGATCGTCTTGCACGACAACCTGGGCTACGGGCAGTGCGAGCTGGTGATTGCAGTCCCTGAAACCTGGATCGACGTGGAGTACATGAGCGACTTGGTGGACATTTCCCTCGACTTCCGCGAGAACAAGCGGCGCAACCTGCGTGTCGCCACCAAGTTCACCAACCTGACCCGCCGCTTTTTGCACGAGAGAGGCGTGCATCACTTCACGCTGGTCGAATCAGAAGGGGCGCTGGAAGTCGCTCCCACCCTGGGTTACGCCGACGTGATCAGCGACCTGACGGCCACCGGCACGACCCTGCGCGAAAACCACTTGAAGCCGCTGATCGATGGCGTGGTGCTGCAATCCCAGGCCTGCCTGATCGCCAACCGGACCGCCCTGCAAACCAGCCCCCAGGTCCGTGAGACCGCACGTATCCTGCTTGAGCTGATTGATGCCGCCATCCAGGGACAGGAATACTACAGCATCCGGGCCAACGTGCGCGGCGAATCTCCGGCAGCGGTCGCCCGCCTGGTGGCCGGGAACCCGGTCACACGGGGACTACAGGGACCGACGGTCTCGCCCATCTATGCCGTTAACAGCGACACCCCTGATAATGGAGAGTGGCACACCGTCACCATCGTCGTGCACAGCCGCGATCTGCTGACCGCCATCGCTCACCTGCGGTCGGTCGGCGGCGTGCAGGCCACGGTGACCCCGGTTCGTTACGTCTTTCTCGGCGAGTCGCCCAGCGATGCGCGGCTGGAATCCATGTTGAATCAGACCTCCAGCGCCGATGAGGTTTGATCGCCCTGGAGCCATTCTGGCAGCCTGGTGATGTCGTCCAGCACCGCGACGCAGCCCGCCTCGAGGAGCGCCTTGCGACGCGCCTGACGGGCCTTCTCCCCCGCCACCCCACTCAACACACCGACGCAGGGCACGCCGGCTTTACGGGCAGCCAGGGCGTCGCTGGCCGAATCGCCCACCACCAGGGCGGAAACCGCGTCAGGGGGGTGATGATTTTCCAT
Source organism: Anaerolineae bacterium (assembly GCA_034435395.1). Classification (GTDB taxonomy): domain Bacteria; phylum Chloroflexota; class Anaerolineae; order Aggregatilineales; family Ch27; genus DAOTXK01. The sequence continues at coordinate 4,445 of DAOTXK010000268.1, forward strand.
CAGTTGAGCGGGCGCGACCTCCGGGAACATGGCCCGCCTGATCGAATAGGGATGTGGCTTGCCAAGCGATGTCCGGCCAAGCGTCCGTTGCCCCTGTTCGACCTCAGTATGGGTGACCACTCGCTCCCGGGAGAAAAGGTCCAGGATGCCCAACGCCTGTAAGGGGCGCAGGGCTTCCTCCCGTGGCCGTCCGGTGGCCACACCGAGGGTGTGTCCAGACTCCCGCAGCCTGGTCAGCGCGACATGGATGGCCTGGACAGGCAAGACCGGTCGCTCTGGCAGCGGCTCCGCTCCCCACACCCCCATCAGCAGGCCCTCATACCACAACTGGAAGCGGTCATGGATGTACTGCCACCATTGCCCCTCCGGGCGAAAGAGTTCGGGCGACGCTCCGGTGGCCTCACTCGCCCAACGACCGGCGAAGGTGAGCAGGTCCACGCCGCGCCTCTGGCCTGCCGCCCGCAGGAGATCATGCACCGCTTCCGGACATAATACTGGACGACGGATCGCCGCCCGCGATGCCCTCAGCAGTTCGTCCACGGTTCCCTGACCGCGATCAATCCGATTCTCCAGACTGACCAGTATGGCGCAGGAGGCCAGGAAGGTCAGGTCCCAATTCGAGTTGACGGCCCGATTCTTGACATCAAAGATGAGCGCTGGCGGGAGAATGGCGGCGCGCGCCGCCGGATCGTGAACGGCGGGGACGTACTGCGGTGCGGCTCCCAGGCGCAGGTGTAACAGTTCCCACAGCGTCAGCCGCGCACACTCCCAGTAGATGTGCTCGGTCGTGATCACGCCGTCCAGATCAAAGATGATCAACTCGTAGCGAGTCCCTGTCCCGCTCACAGTGCCGCCTCCACGTCGTCCAGCCATCGCTCGAACCGGCTGGCGCCATCCCTGGACGGCGCGCCGACCTCGATCACGTGGGCCAATCCCAGCAGCGCTATCGACGGCGGAAACCGCGTCCCTTCTGCCAGATTCAGGGTTAACAGGGGGCAGCAGGCCAGCGCCGCTTGCAGGTATGACCGCCAGTCGGGTCGCAGCCAGCCCCGGGCCCGGAGCGCCCGCAGCAGCGGGATCAGCACACGATCGGTCTTGCTTCTCCAAAACATCTCCCGCACCGGATGCAGACCCGGCGGATAGGAGACCACCAGGCGCTCGCCCTGGAGGGTGAGGGTCGCCCCACGCCCCTGTTGGAACTCGTCGGGGAAATACATCCACATGGCGTGAACGTTGTGGTACAGGGGCTTCACCAGGTCGAGCAGCGGATCGTGGCGTCCGGCAAACGCCGGGTCAAAGTAGACCAGAACCGGCGGCGGCCCCGCCCGGTAGCGCATAAACAGGTTGCCGTTGTGGGCGTCGCCATGCCCCACCACCGAAGGCCCCTCGCGGGCCGGTTCCAGCAGCGTCCTGGCGCGGACGATCACCTCGTCCAGCGACTCCCGAAACATCACCCCGTTGATGCGCCATTGGGCGCGGCGGACCTTCTCCAGGGGAACCGCTCCCAGGCCGGGCAGTTGGATAACTGTGCCAGCGCCGTAGAACTCATCCAACCGACCGCGCGTCAGGCGGTGATGAAACAACTGGTGTATCGGGGCACGGGCGTGGCTTGAAGCATCCTGCCAGCCCAGCGTCGCCTGATAGATGCGCCACAGGTTCTCATCCGCTACCTGCTGAGCCTCATGCAAAGCCGCCAGGGTTTCGGCCCCCGTCGTGCCGCGCTCGATAGCCCAGGCCACGTCAAACACCGACTGGTCTTCCACCACCTCATAGAGCAGCATCTGCTGACCCGGCGTGGTCGAGACGTACACTGGCCGGAGGATCGGATAACCAGCCTGTTCCAGTAGAGCGCTGTTGTAATACTCGGCGATGACGCTGCCCGGCTCGACATGCGACTTAAAAAACAGGCGCGTGCCATCTGCCAGCGTCAGAAAACCGTTGAATGAATTTAGCGACACCGCCAGAGGCCGCAGCGATACCTCCGCCACGTCCAACCCGAAAACATCCCGGATGAACAGGCGGAGCAGATCGTGCGCGGCCTCCCGCTCGGTGAATTGCAACCGATGGATCGTTTCCAGGATGGTCATTGCCACCACGCGTCACGCTGGCGGATGGACAGGGCGTGTGCAGGGAACCCCTCATAATCGGCCAGCGTCGCCGTCGGATCGCTCAAGGCGGCGTACCCTTCCGCCGACAGGTATCCTACGCCGCTGCTCTTCAGGAAATCGCGCACGCTGACCGCTGAAAACGACCGGGCGAACGTGCCCGTCGGCAGGATCGCGTTCAGACCCAGGCAGTAATTGCTGATGGGGATGGGCGTGTAGGGACCAAGCAGAATCTCCCCCGCGTTGCGAATGCGGTTCAACGTGACAAACGGGTCTTGCGTCATAATCTCCAGATGCTCCGGCGCGTATTCGTTGACGAACTGGATGGACTCGTCCAGGCTGCCGGTGATCATGATGCCACCGTAGCCGCCCAGCACCGTCTCCACAAACGCCCGACGCCAGTCCGGCAGCTTGGCGATCAGACCCGGCAGGGTGCGGGCGGCCTCGTCTGCCACCGGGCGGTTGTGCGTGACCAGCAGCGCCGCCGAATCCGGGCCGTGCTCCGCCTCGACCAGCAGATCCAGTGCGCACAGGCGGGGATCGGCGTGCTCGTCGGCCAGGATGATCGATTCGCTCGGACCGGCGGGCACGCCAACATCCACCACGCCGTACAGCAGCCGCTTGGCCGCGGACACATAACTGCTGCCAGGTCCGACGATCTTCGCCACACGCGGGATGGTCTCCGTGCCATAGGCCAGGGCGGCGACGGCCTGCATCCCGCCCACCGCGTACACCTCGGCAACGCCGCTGACCTCCGCCGCAAACAACGAGGCGGCGTCCACCGTGCCATCGGGGCCGGGCGGCGTCACCACCACCACCCGCTCCACGCCGGCCACAACGGCAGGAACAGTCAGCATCAGCATCACCGACGGAAATGATCCTTTCCCCCGGGGCACGTACAGGCCAGCGCTGGCGACCGGCGTCACTTTCTCCCCGGCCATCACGCCGGGCAGGACCTCCATAAACCACATCGGTTCGGGCATCTGCTCGGCGTGAAAGCGTTTGATGTTATCGTGCGCCACCTGAACCGCCTCGCGCACCTCCGCTGGTAACGCCTCGCGGGCAGCGGCAAAGGCATCTTGAGGGACTCTGATCATGTCCGCGGTGAAACCCGCTGCATCATACTGGCGTGTGTAATGCACGATAGCGGCATCGCCCTCGCCCCGAACGTGTTCGATCACCGTTTCCGCCGTCGGCAGCAACGAGGCGATGTCCTGCTCAGCGCGGCGCATGATTCGCGTCAGCTCATCTTTGGGAACCCTGCTGAGTTCTCGAATCTGTATCATGGCTCACCCACTCCTCGCCAAAAGAAAGAGCGCGGGAGGAGTTCATCCCGTCCGCGCTCAACCAGTCGCCAAACTCCGGCACTATCGCGCCAGGGCCGTCTCCTCCAGGTATTCGGACTTGCGGTGATGGCCATCCCAGCGAATATCAGGGATCAGCTGATCCCTATAGCGGGCGATACGATCCCGGTGCGCCGTCAGATCAGACAGCATGATCCCCAGCTCGGTCTCCACGTCGTGTGTGGGCCGGTAGCCCAGATCGAACAGGTGCTCGTGATCAGGATTGTAGTAATGCTCGTCCATCTCTTTGCGTGGATTTTCGAGGTGACGGACTTCCACATCCAGGCCGAGTTCAATCCCCACTTTCTGTACCTTGAGCGCCAGTTCAGTCACGCCGTACACTTCTTCGAACTGGTTGAACACCCGGTACTCCCCGGCTTTCGGTGGGTTCTCCACCGCCAGCGTGAAACACTGCATCGAGTCGCGCAGCGGCAGGAAACCGCGTTTCTGTAACCCACGACCAAACAGCGTGATGGGATGCCCGATGACCGCCGAGCAGCAGAAACGATTGACGGCCGTCCCGAATGCCTGGTCGAAGTCCAGGCGCGTGCGCAGGCGCGGATCATCGCCCATCTCGTCGATCTGGGTGCCGAACACCACACCCTGCATGATATCCGTCGAGCGCAGCCCCCAGATTTTGCAGGCGAACATGATATTATTCGAATCGTGGACCTTGGTCCAGTGGTAAAAGCTCCCGGCCTGGCGGGGAAACGGGAGGACATCTTTCCGCCCCCGGTATTCGACCTCAAAGAACCCTTCCGGTATGTCCAGGTTTGGCGTGCCGTACTCGCCCATGGTACCCAGCTTGACCAGATGCGCATCCGGGCAGGTGTCCCGCATGGCAAACAGGATGTTCAGCGTGCCCATAACGTTGTTCGTCTGAGTCCAGACGGCATGATGAACGTCGATCATGGAGTATGGCGCAGAGGGCATCTCACCCAGATGGACGATCGCGTCCGGCTGGAACTCAGCCAGGAAACTGTGCACAAAGTCATAATCAAGCAAGTCACCTACCCGGAACTCAGGGCGGACGCCGAAGCGATCCTCGAACGCCAGCAATCGCTCCGCCATAGGGTAAATGGGGATGGCGCTGATGCTGCCCATCTCTTCGACCCACGCCCGGCGATAGAAGTGGTCGAGGCCGGCCACCTCATGGCCGCGGGCGGCCAGATACTGGGCCAGCGACCACCCCAGATAGCCGTCCATGCCGGCAATCAGTACTCTCATGTCGTCTCTGCCTTTGCCATCGTCCCGTCGGGAAAACACCATTTGGAAGTCTAACGTGCGTCCAGATGCCTGTCAAACATGCACCGCTTCGGCAAAGGTTACCCCCTCCACGTAGCCCATCGCGATCAGCAATTCGGCGTTGAGGATCGCGCCGCCCGCCGCGCCCCGCACCGTGTTGTGCGCCATGGCGATAAATTTGTAGCCGAGCACCGGGCAATCGCGCAGACGACCCACCGCCGCGCTCATCCCCTGGCCGGCGTCCCGATCCCGCCGGGGCTGTGGCCGATCCGGCGCGTCATGCACGATCAGGGGCCGCTCCGGCGCGCTCGGCAAAGCAGCAACCAGCTTATTCCCCCGGAAGGCCATCCACGCCCGGCGGATATCGTCCAGCGACGGTCGCTCATCCAGCGCCACTGACACAGCCACCGTGTGCCCGTCCAATACGGGAACGCGGTTACACTGCGCGCTGATAACCGCATCCAGAGGAAGGACGTGATCCCCGTTCAACGCGCCGAGCATCTTGCGCGATTCGGCCTCGACTTTCTCCTCCTCCCCAGGAATGTAGGGCACCACATTGTCGAAGATGTCCAGCGAGGCCACGCCGGGATAGCCCGCCCCGCTGATGGCCTGCATGCTGACCACGCTGACCTGCCGGATGCCAAACGGTCGCAGCGGAGCGAGAGCCATCACCACCGGGGTCGCCGTGCAGTTCGGGCTGGTCACCAGTGCGCCGCCCCCCCAACCCCGGTTACGCCGCTGGGCCGAGATCAGGCCAACGTGATCGGCGTTGACCTCCGGGATCAGCAACGGCACATCCCCGGCCATACGGTGTGACTTGACGTTGGAACAGACCACGTGACCGGCCCCCGCCAGCTCAAGCTCGCGCGCGGTCGCAATCTCCGCTGGCAGGGCTGAGAAGACCAGCGGCGTATCCGGGTCGGCGTCCAGCGGCAGCACCGTCAGGTCCGCCACATCCGCCGGGGGCATCCCGCTCAGCACCCAGTTGGCGGCTTCCCGATAGGGCTTGCCCGCGCTGCGGTCGGAGGCCACCACTGCCGCCACCCGCATCCAGGGGTGATTCTCCAGCAACTGGATGAACCTCTGGCCGACAGCGCCTGTCGCCCCGAAAATCGCCACGTCGATTGGTTGATTCATAGCTGTCTTCCTCAACTCTCGTCTTCAGCGGTCGGCGACTCGGCGGCCGGATACGACCCCAGCATCTTAACAAATGAGGCGCGCCGCAGCAGGGCAATCAGCGCCGACTCACACACCTCGTCCTGCCAGTGCCCCTCAAAATCGAGGTAAAAAATGTACTCCCAGGGGCGGTTGCGGCGCGGGCGCGACTCGATCTTGGTCAGGTTGATGCCGCGCTCAGCAAACTCCCCCAGGCATTCATAAAGCGCTGCCGGACGGTGACGGGTCGCGAAGACGAGCGATGTTTTGTTGTGCGCTGCCCGTGGCGGATCGTCAATCCCCAGGATGAAAAAACGGGTGTAGTTGTAGGGCACATCCTCAATATTCGGCTCGATGACATCCAGCTTATACAGTTCCGCCGCCAGCGCGCTGGCAACCGCCCCGACACCGGGGACGGGTGCAGCGGCCAGATCACGGGCCGCGCCCGCTGTGTCGTACCAGGGCTCGGTTTCCAGGCCGTGCCGCCGCAGGAATTGCTCGCACTGGGCCAGCGCCTGGGGATGAGACCGGACACGCGCCAGGTCGGCCAGTTTCGTGCCCGGCGGAACCAGCAGCGCATGCCGCACGTGCAGAATGACTTCCGCCTGGACGCGAATATCGTGCTCCATCATCAACTCGTAAGACTGCGCGACAGTGCCCGCCAGCGCGTTCTCAACCGGCAAGATGGCATGCTCGGCCTGCTGTGATTCGATAGCCTCGAACAGCTCGCCCAGCGTGCGGCATGGCAGGACTTCCACCGTATCACCATAATGCTGGCGAATGGCCTGTTCTGAATAGGCACCGTGAATCCCCTGGAAAGCAACGCGCTCAGCCACCTGCCCCCTCCTGCCTGAGATGCCGCCATGCTAACATACTGAGCCGAGGCCCACCAAGTGCATTGAGCATCAGGCGATTTGTTCACTTTGACTAAGGAGATGAGTCAATTTGCCTGTCAAATTGTCCGTTGACAGGGCCCCCTGCCGTGGCGTATCATGCGGCCATGATCGAGAAAGTCTCTTCCCTCCGTTTGCGCCGTCGCCACCGCCCGATCACGCGTTGGTCTGGCGGGAGCCTCAGCATTGCCTGACGTTCCTGGCACAACCGGAGCCGAGAAGCGCATACCCCAGACCAGCGCGGTCTGGGGTTTTTGTTTGGAAAACAATAAAGGAGCGACTCCAGAATGACCGATCAGAACATCCACAAAATCGTCCTGGCCTATAGCGGAGGGCTGGACACCTCCATCATCGTGCCCTGGCTGAAGGAAAACTACGGGAGCGAAGTGATCTGCTATACGGCTGATCTGGGCCAGGAAGAAGAGCTGGACGGCCTGGAAGAGAAGGCCCTCAAGACTGGTGCCAGCAAGCTGATCATCGAAGACCTGCGCGAGGAGTTCCTGACCGATTTTGTCTTCCCGACCATGCAGGCGGGGGCCGTCTACGAACGGGCGTACTTGCTGGGCACCTCCATGGCCCGTCCTCTGATCGCCAAGCAGCTGGTCAGGGTGGCCGAAGCGGAGGGCGCGGAGGCGATCGCGCATGGTTGTACTGGCAAGGGCAACGATCAGGTCCGGTTTGAGCTGACAGCCATGGCGCTCAACCCCAAACTACGGGTGATCGCCCCGTGGCGAGAATGGGACATCCGCAGCCGGGAAGACGCCATCGCCTACGCCGAGGCGCATGATGTCCCGATTACACAAGCCCTTAAGAGTATCTACAGCCGTGACCGGAATCTTTTCCACCTCAGCCACGAAGGCGGCCCGCTGGAAGACCCCTGGAACGAGCCGGAAGAAGACATGTTCATCCTCACCAACAGCCCGATGGAAGCCCCCGACGAGCCTGAATACCTGGAAATCGGGTTTGAGAAGGGCACGCCAGTCAGCATCAACGGTCAGCCACTGCCCCCTGTCCAGTTGTTTGAGGCGCTAAACAGGATCGGCGGCAAACACGGCGTCGGGCGGGTGGATATGGTGGAGAACCGTCTGGTCGGTATGAAGAGCCGGGGTGTCTATGAAACTCCCGGCGGCACGTTGCTGCTGGTGGCCCATCAAGCGCTGGAAAGCATTTGCCTGGATAAGTACACCATGCACTTCAAGGACTTCATCGCCGTTAAATATGCGGAGTTGGTGTATAACGGGCAGTGGTACACCCAGCTTCGGAAAGCTTTTGATGCTTTCGTGGCCGTCACCCAGCAGACGGTCACTGGCACGGTGCGCCTCAAGCTGTACAAGGGCAACGTCATCATCGCTGGTAGGAAAGGCCCGTATAGCCTATACCGGGAGGACTACGCGTCCTTCGGCCAGATGGATATCTACGATCAGACGGATGCTGAGGGGTTTATCCAGTTGTTCGGATTGCCGCTTAAGGTCCAGGCGATGTTGCGGCTGGAGGGTGGCGGTGAGAGCGAGTATGGTCAGCCGGATTATGCGCTGTTTAAGCGGGATTAGTGGTGTTGTGGGTGGCTGGTGCTGACTACACGAAGATGGAGGTTCGGCATGACCCTGTGGGGTGGCGTCTTCCAGCACCAAACGGACGAGGCAGTCCGGAAGCTGAACGACAGTCTGCCGTTTGATTGGCGTCTCTATGATGTGGATATCACGGGCAGCCAGGCCTGGGCCGGAGCACTCTTGACAGCCGGCGTGCTTAGCGAACAAGAACACGCCGCCATCATCGCCGGTTTGGACCAGGTGCGGGCCGAATTCAGCGCCGCGCTCGCCAGGGGGACATTCGAGCCTGCCCCTGGCGATGAGGATATTCACACGGCTGTCGAGCGCCGCCTCACCGCGATCATTGGTCCTGCGGCGGGCAAGCTCCACACCGGACGCAGCCGCAACGATCAGATCGCGACCGATCTGCGCCTGTGGATGCTCAAGGTTGTTCCCACTCTGGCCGATCAGGTCGCTGCATTGCAGCGGGCGCTGCTGTCCCAGGCTGTGGATCACGTCGAGAGTGTGATGCCTGGATTCACGCATTTACAACCGGCGCAGCCAATCACGGCGGCCCACTGGTTGCTGAGCTTCGCCCAGATGTTAGAGCGGGATCGTGGCCGCCTGGAGCAGGTCAAAGTGGCCGCCGGCATCTGCCCCCTCGGCTCAGGTGCGCTGGCCGGAACCCCCTACCCCATCGATCGGGAAGCGCTGGCCGCGGCGCTGTCTTTCGCCCAGGCCAGCGCTAACAGCCTGGATGCCGTCTCCGATCGGGATTTCGTGTGTGGCTTTCTCTACGTGGGCGCGCTGTTGATGGTGCACCTGTCACGCCTGGCCGAAGACCTGATCCTCTACAGCACGCCCCAGTTTGGCTTTGTCACGCTGGACGAACGCTACAGCACCGGCAGCAGCCTGATGCCCCAGAAACGTAATCCCGACCCGTTAGAGCTCACACGCGGCAAAACGGGCCGCATCATCGGCCATCTGACCGGATTCCTGACCACCCTGAAAGGTCTGCCCAGCGGTTATAACAAAGACCTGCAAGAGGATAAAGAGCCGGTCTTTGACACGTATGACACCCTGTCGGCAGTGCTGCCCGTGCTGACCGGCCTGGTGCGGACGATGACCCTGCACCCGGCGAACATGCGCGCTGCCCTGGACGAAGCGATGCTGGCCACCGACCTGGCCGACTACCTGGTGCGCAAAGGCGTTCCTTTCCGGGAAGCGCACCACATCGCTGGGCAGGTCGTGCGGAAGGCGGTGGAGGCAGGCGTCCCGCTGTCCGCGCTGCCGCTGGCAGAATACCAGGGCATCTCCCCGCACTTCCAACAGGACGTATCCGAAGTTTTCGATTTTGCCGGGGCTGTCGCCCGCCGGGCTGCCCTCGGAGGCCCCGCGTCGGAGGCTGTCCGTGCGCAGATCGCCCAACTGGCGGAAAAACTGGGCACGTCCGGCACATAGTTGATACAAGGTGCACAACAACACTCAGCTATAAAGAATGAAGTTTATTAAATCTTATCGAAAGCCGTTGACATCACCCGGAAAATTATGTACCTTGACGTACAAGAACCGTGTGTCAATGCCAGTGGCCAAGCGAAGTTCCGGGCAAAAGTCAACCGATGCTGTCACCTGACCTCACCAAGCTGTTCATCCTTATTATCATCGTACTTCTCAGCCTCGTCATTACCAACGAGGCTTTGGTGGTTGGGGTGAAGACGGCGCCCGCGCGAGTTAGTTAGCGGACAGCATACAGGAAGCCAGCGAGAAGCCCCCGACCACCGGGGGCTTTTTGGTTGAGTTTGCCACAACATGTCAGGAGAACCCACCATGATCCCAGGACAGCCAGCCCCTTACGCCGCTGCCCTGCCACATGAGATGCCCTGTCAGGCGACACACACCAGTCCCTGGACAGAGCCATTCCGCACGACTTTCGGCCACCAGCCCCAGCGCCCCGCCACGGAGCCAGCCACGGCATCCTCACACGCCACTATGGTCCCGTGCGCCAGTGAGATGTCTGTCGACAGCTATGCGTACAGCCCCAACCGTTAGGTATGGGGCTGCTTTTTTGAGGCGAATTATCATGCGATCAGATCGGATCAAGAAGGGCTTTGAACGCGCGCCCCATCGGGCCTTGCTCAAGGCCACCGGCATCACCGACGACGATATGGACAAGCCCTTCGTCGCCATCTGCAACAGCTACATCGACATCATTCCTGGTCACGTCCACCTGCAAAAATTCGGCGCGGCAGTGAAACAGGCGGTCCGTGAAGCCGGCGGCGCCCCCTTCGAATTTAACACCATCGGCGTTGACGATGGCATCGCCATGGGCCACCTGGGCATGAACTACTCCCTGCCCAGCCGGGAGCTGATCGCCGACTCCGTCGAAACCGTCGTCGCTGCCCATGCCTTCGATGGCATGATCTGCATCCCCAACTGTGACAAGATCGTCCCCGGCATGTTGATGGCCGCCGTCCGGCTGGACATCCCCACCATCTTCGTCAGCGGGGGGCCGATGGCCGCCGGGAGGACTCCTGATGGCCGCACCGTTGACCTGATCACGGTCTTTGAAGGTGTCGGTGCATACCAGGCAGGGACGATCGACACCGCCGAGCTTAAGATGCTGGAGGATTACGGATGCCCGTCCTGCGGGTCCTGCGCGGGCATGTTCACCGCCAACAGCATGAACTGCCTGATGGAAGCGCTGGGCCTGGCCCTGCCCTACAATGGCAGCGCCCTGGCCGAGACTGACGAGCGTTACGCCCTGGCCCGCCAGGCTGCCCGCCAGATCATGACCCTGATCGACCAAAATTTGACCCCGCGCCAGATCGTCACCGCCGAGGCCATCGACGACGCGTTTGCCCTCGACATGGCCATGGGCGGCAGCACCAACACCGTCCTCCACACCCTGGCCATCGCCTATGAGGCCGGGATCAGCTACGATCTGGAACGCATCAACGCCGTGGCCGCGCGTGTCCCGCACATCTGCAAGGTCAGCCCGGCCAGCCCCTGGCATATGGAAGACGTGCACCGCGCCGGCGGCGTCCCCGCCATCCTCAAGGAGATCAGCGCGGACGGCAATACGCTGCATCTGGACCGCCTCACCGTCACCGGCAAGACCCTGGGCGAAAACATCGCCGATGCCAGGATCACGGACGATGAGGTCATCCGCCGCCGGGAGAACGCTCACTCCCCTACCGGCGGCCTGACCATCCTGTTCGGCAATCTGGCTCCAGATGGCGCAGTGATCAAAACGGGCGGCGTTGGCGGCAGACGCCAGCATTGCGGCCCGGCCCGTGTCTACCAGTCCGAAGAAGAAGCCTCACGCGGCATCCTGAACGGCGAGGTGCAGCCGGGCGAGGTCGTCGTCATCCGCTACGAGGGCCCGCGTGGCGGCCCTGGCATGCAGGAGATGCTCGGCCCGACGGCGCAGATTCAGGGCATGGGGCTGGGCGACAGCGTGGCCCTGATCACCGACGGACGGTTCTCTGGCGGCAGCCGGGGCATGTCCATCGGCCATGTCAGCCCGGAAGCCGCCGCCCGCGGCCCCATCGCCATCGTGCAGGACGGCGATACCATCGCCATCGATCTCGATGCCCGCACGCTGGAACTCCAATTACCGGCTGAGGAAATCCAGGCCCGCCTGGACGCGCTGCCGCCTTTCGTCCCCCACATCGAAAGCCGCTGGCTGCGCCGTTATGCCAGGCTGGTCAGCAGCGCCAGCACCGGTGCCGTTTTGCTGGATTAAAAGTTGCTGTTCAACGTAGCAGAAAAAAGGAGGCGCGTTCATGAAACTCAAAGGGGCCGAAATCATCTGGGAATGTCTGCTACGCGAAGGCGTGGACCTGGTATTCGGGTATCCCGGCGGCGCAATTCTGCCGACCTACGACGCCATGACCAAATACCCCCAGATTCACCATGTCCTGACCCGGCACGAACAGGGGGCCACCCATATGGCGGACGGCTATGCCCGCGCCACTGGCAAAGTCGGCGTTGCCATGGCCACCAGCGGGCCGGGGGCGACTAATATGGTCACCGGGATCGCCACGGCGATGATGGACTCTTCGCCCATTGTGTGCATCACCGGCCAGGTGGCGACGGCGACCATCGGCTCTGATGCCTTCCAGGAAACCGATGTCACCGGGGTCACCCTGCCCATCACCAAACACAATTACCTGGTCACAGACATTGATGAACTGGCTTACACCATCCGCGAGGCGTTCCACATCGCCCGCACCGGCCGCCCTGGCCCGGTGCTGGTTGACATACCTAAAGACGTGCAAAACGCCACCACCGAGTTCGTCTACCCGGAAGACCCCATCGTCCTGCCCGGCTATCATCCGGGGGAGGCCGCCACTGAGGAAGAGGTCCAGCAGGTGCTGGACATGATCCGCCAGTCCAGACGCCCGCTCATCCTGGCCGGTCACGGCGTCATCATGTCCGGCGCTGTGCGCGAGCTTCAGGCCTTCGCCGAGCGTGCCCAGATACCCGTCGCGCTGACTCTGCTGGGCAAAGGAGCCATACCGGAAAGTCATCCGCTGTGTCTGGGCATGATGGGCATGCACGGCGAAGCCTATGTCAACATGGCGATTCAGGAGGCTGATCTGTTGCTGGCCTTCGGCATGCGGTTTGACGATCGGGTGACGGGTAACCTGGCCACCTACGCCAGGAAGTCGCGCAAGATTCACGTCGATATTGATCCTTCGGAGATCAACAAGAGCGTCCCCGTTGACCTGGGCATCGTGGGAGACCTGAAGACCGTCCTGACGCAGGTGACGCCTCGCCTGGAAGCGCAGCAGCACGACGACTGGGTGGAACAGATCAGCGAATGGCAGGATGACACGCGCAAACGAGACATTATCAACCGCGACTCAGGGGGGAAGTTGTTCGCCGCCCATGTGATCCACGACCTGTGGGTATTCACCGGCGGCGAGGCCATCACCGTGACCGACGTGGGCCAGCACCAGATGTGGGAGGCGCAGTATTACCCGCATAACCGGCCCCATACCCTGATCACCAGCGGCGGACTGGGCACGATGGGCTTCGGCCTGCCGGCGGCGATCGGCGCCAAGATGGCCCGGCCCGACCAAGAAGTCTGGGCCATTGTCGGCGACGGTGGTTTCCAGATGACGATGACCGAACTGGCCACCGCTGTTCAGGAAAAAGTGGCCGTCAAGATCGCCATCATCAACAACGGTTACCTGGGCATGGTCCGTCAGTGGCAGGAGTTCTTCTACGAAGAACGTTACAACGCTACGCCGATGTTCAGCCCTGACTTCTGCAAACTGGCGGGGGCCTACGACATCCCGTCGATCCGCATCACCAGGCGCGAGCAGATCAAGGATGCCGTTGAACAGGCTAGACAGTATACCGACAGGCCGTTCCTGATCGACTTCCAGGTCGTGAAACACGATATCGTCTACCCCATGGTTCCTGCCGGGGCGGACCTGGCCAACATGATCCGTCGCCCTACCGCCACTCCGGACATGATCTAGCGGCGGGCTTGGCCCCCCACCTGCCGAGGGAGCAACGACATGAAACACACCTTAAGCGCACTTGTTGAGAATAAGCCCGGCGTCTTGAACCGGGTCGTGAGCCTGTTTCGCCGCCGCGGCTTCAACATCGATAGCCTGACTGTCGGGCGCACCCAGTTTCCCGACATCTCTCGGATGACCATCGTTATGGAAGGCACGGAACTGGAAGCGCAAAGGGTCGAAAAGAATCTCTATAAACTGGTCAACGTGATCCAGGTTGAACCACTCAGCGACAAACCTGCCGTTGCCCGCGATCTGGCACTCATCAAGGTGGCCGTAGACAGCGCGACCCGTGCCGAGGTCATGCAGCTCTGCGAAATCTTCCGGGCGCATATCGTCGACGTTGCCCCCAATTCGGTCATCATCGAGGTCACGGGCACTGAAGACAAGATCGAGAGCTTCACCGAAATGCTCCAGCCTATCGGCATCCTGGAAATGGTCCGCACCGGTGTCGTCGCCGTGGGTCGTGGCGATCACCAGATGACGACCAACGGGTACCGGTCGCATGCCAGTGCCAATGGCAACAGTCACACGAGCGTGATCTAGCACTTTGTCGTCGGGGAAGCCCTCACCCCGCTTCCCGCCAGCCAAGGAGACAGTATGGCCAAGCTTTACTACGATCAGGACGCCGATCTGAGCCTGCTTAACGGCAAAACAGTGGCCGTCATCGGCTACGGCAGCCAGGGCCATGCCCACGCCCTTAACCTGAGAGACAGCGGCGTGTCCGTGGTGGTTGGTCTGCACGAAGGCAGCCGGAGCAGAGCCAGGGCCGAAGCCGAAGGTCTGACCGTGCTCTCGGTAGCCGAGGCCGCCGAGCGCGGCGATGTCATCATGATGCTCGTGCCGGACACCATACAACCGGAGGTTTACCAGACCAGCATCGCCCCCCACCTCAAACCGGGAGATACCCTGATGTTCGCCCACGGGTTTAACATCCATTTTGGGCAGATCAGGCCGCCCGACTCCGTGGATGTGAGCATGGTCGCCCCCAAAGCGCCCGGTCACCGCGTGCGCGAGGTTTTTAAGGAAGGAGCAGGCACACCGGCGCTGGTCGCTGTCCAACAGGATGCCAGCGGGAACGCCCTGGCACAGGCCCTGGCCTACGCCAAAGGGCTGGGTTGCACGCGCGCGGGCGTCATCGCCACAACTTTTGCTGAGGAAACAGAGACCGATCTGTTCGGCGAGCAGGTGGTGTTATGCGGCGGCGTCACCGCCCTGATACGTGCCGGGTTTGAGGCCCTGGTCAAAGCCGGGTACCAGCCGGAAATCGCCTACTTCGAATGTCTGCACGAGCTCAAGCTCATCGTGGACCTCATGTACCAGGGCGGCCTGTCATACATGTGGTACAGCGTCTCGGATACCGCTGAGCACGGCGGTTATACCGCTGGCGACCGCATTGTCACGCCAGCAACCAGGGAGGAAATGGCCGGCATCCTGGCGGAAATACAGGATGGCACCTACGCCCGCCAGTGGATCGAGGAAAACCGACAGGGCCGGCCCTGGTTTAACCAGCGCCGTCAGCAGGAACGCGAGCACCTCATCGAGCAGGTCGGCCAGAAACTACGCCAGATGATGCCGTTCCTGGACGCCAAACAGGTAGAGTGAGGGCCTCACTAGTGAGGGCCTCGCTAGTGAGGGCCTCGCCAGTGAGGGCCTCGCTGAGGGCTTCATTGAGCGTTAGCGCCACGCCTAGTCGCTCTAGTCGCTACGGAAAGGGGGTGATCCTTTATGGCAGAAGATGGCCTTAGTGACCTTACTCGCCAGTGTAAACGCCACGGTCGCGTTCTCAGTCTGGAATGCAACCCGAATCAGAAAGGAACACCCTTATCATGGACACTAACAGCCCTGAACCTGCGGTAGTACGCATCTTTGATACCACGCTGCGCGACGGCGAGCAGTCGCCCGGAGCCAGCCTGACCAGCGCCGAAAAGCTGGAGATCGCCCGTCAGCTGGCCAGACTCGGCGTGGATATCATCGAGGCTGGCTTCCCCGCCGCCAGCCGGGATGACCTGGTGGCCGTGCAGCGCATCGCTCAGGAAGTTGGCACCCCGGATGGGCCGATCATTGCCGGGCTGGCCCGCGCCACCACGAGCGACATTGACAAAGCCTGGGAAGCGATCCGGCCGGCCGCCAAACCGCGCATTCATACGTTCCTCGCCACCTCCGATATCCATATGGAACGCAAACTGCGCATGACACGGGAGCAGGTGGTCGCCTGCACCCGCCAGATGGTCAGCTACGCCAAAGCGTACTGTGACGACGTGGAATTCAGCCCGGAGGATGCCGGTCGCTCCGATCCGGACTTCCTGATTGAAGTACTGGGGGTGGCCATCGAAGCAGGCGCAACCACCCTCAACATCCCGGACACGGTTGGTTACATAACTCCCGACGAATATTACGATCTGATGCACCAGCTGATCTCGGAAACTCCAGGCGGCGATAAGGTGATCTGGTCCGTGCACTGCCACGACGACCTGGGCTTTGCCACCGCTAACGCCATGGCCGGAGTCCGGGCCGGGGCGCGTCAGATCGAATGCACCGTTAACGGCATCGGTGAGCGGGCCGGCAATACCAGCCTGGAAGAAGTTGTGATGGCGCTGCACACCCGCCGCCCGTACTACAACCTGACGACCAACATCGACACCACGCAGATCGTTCGCACCAGTCGCATGGTCAGCAACTACACGGGCATCGTCGTGCAGCCCAATAAGGCGATTGTTGGCAGCAATGCCTTTGCCCATGAGGCAGGCATCCACCAGGATGGCCTGCTCAAAGACCAGCGCACCTACGAAATCATGACCCCGCAGACGGTCGGCCTCACCCAGAGCCGATTGGTCCTGGGCAAGCACAGTGGCCGTCACGCCTTTCGCGTGCGCCTGGAAGAGCTGGGTTTCGCGCTGGACGATGAACAGTTGCAGCAAGCCTTTCAGCGCTTCAAGGAGCTTGCTGACAAAAAAAAGACCGTCACCGATGCCGATCTGGAAGCGCTGGTGGCCGATGAGTTCTACGGGCCCCAGGAAATCTACAAGCTGCTCGATCTGCAAGTCGCTTGCGGGCGGCCCGGCATGCCCACTGCCACCGTCCGGCTCCACGGCCCAGACGACAAAGTGTACATTGAGGCGGCTATTGGCGCTGGCCCGGTCGATGCCTGCTTCCAGGCTATTGACAAGATCGTCCAGGCTCCCAATACCCTGATCGAGTACAGCGTACACAGCGTCACCGAAGGCATCGATGCCCTGGGAGAAGTCACCGTCCGTATTGCCTCGGAAAACGGCAACTCGCGCACATTCGGCGGCTATGGCGCGGATACTGACATCATCATGGCCAGCGCCAAAGCTTACCTGGCAGCCCTGAATCGCATGCTGACCGTCAGAGGCGGCAGGCACGGCAAACCTGAAGGGGAGGCCGCCACGATTCAAGTGGCCGCCAGCGCTTGATCGCCCGCAACCGATTGACAAAAGGTGCCCTATGATGAACGAACACACCACCCAGACCGACAATCACACTGACGAACACGATATCTTCCCGTCCTTCCCGGCCCCGCGCGTATGGAATCTCGGCTGGGAATGCGACGCGTTTTCTGGGAACGTCCATGAGGAAAGCACGGCGGACTTCCTGTCAGCGGCCACATCTGAGATCGCCATTACGATTATCCGGCCGCACGTGCGCCACTAGCCCAGGCGTCTCGCCAGCACGTTCCAAAGTGTGGGGGAGCCAGGGGCTCCCCCGAATTTTGATTTCACGCACAAGGGCCTGTCTTATGATGCCACCATCCGTACCCCACACCTTGCTGGAGAAGATTTGGGACGCGCATGTCGTCTCGCCGCAGCAAGCCGATACCCCGGCCTCGCTGTACATCGATCTGCATCTGGTCCATGAAGTAACCTCGCCGCAGGCATTTGCCCAGTTGCGGGAACACGGGTTGCGCGTCCGCCGGCCAGATCGCACCCTGGCAACGATGGATCACAGCACCCCCACCACGCCCCGCACCGCCGATGGCCTGATCCCCGTCACCGATGCCATGGCCGCCGCTCAGCTTGACCAGCTACGGGCCAACTGCGCGGAGTTCGGCATCCCGCTCTACGATTTGGGCGCTGACCAACAGGGCATCGTTCACGTCATCGGGCCGGAGCAGGGTCTCACCCAGCCAGGCATGACCATCGTCTGCGGAGACAGCCACACCAGCACGCACGGCGCTTTGGGAGCGCTGGCCTTCGGCATCGGCACGAGCGAGGTCGCCCATGTGCTGGCTACCCAATGCCTGCTCCAGTACAAACCCAGGACCTTTGAAATCCGCGTCGACGGGCAACTCAGGCCCGGCGTCACCGCCAAAGACATCATCCTGGCGGTCATCGCCCAGATCGGCGTCGAGGGCGGCACCGGCCACGTTTTTGAGTATACCGGCCAGGTGATCCGGAGTCTGGACATGGACGGGCGCATGACCGTCTGCAACATGTCCATCGAAGGCGGCGCACGGGCTGGCATGATCGCGCCGGATGACACAACCTTCGAGTATCTGGCCGGGCGACCCCATGCCCCCCGGGGTCGGGCCTGGGACCAGGCCGTGGCCGCCTGGCGCGCGCTGCCGACTGACGATGGGGCCACTTACGACCAGAGTCTCACCCTCGATGCCAGCGAGCTGACCCCCATGATCACCTATGGCACCAATCCAGGCATGGGCATGCCGATCACGGCCCGTATCCCCGACCCGGCTGCCGTCGGCGACTTGAGTCGGCGACAGGCGCTGGAGAAAGCGCTGGTATACATGGGATTGCAGCCGGGCCAGCCGCTCCTGGGCCGGAAAGTGGATGTGGTCTTCATCGGCAGCTGCACCAATTCTCGTATTTCCGATCTGCGCGCCGCCGCGCGGGTCCTGCGAGGGCGGAAGGTCGCGGACGGAGTACGATTGCTGGTCGTGCCCGGTTCGCAGCCGGTCAAACGGCAGGCGGAAGCCGAAGGGCTGGATCGCGTTTTTAAGGAGGCGGGGGCAGAGTGGCGTGAGGCCGGTTGCTCCATGTGCATCGCCATGAATGGCGATCAGCTTCAGCCGGGTCAATACGCCGTCAGCACCAGCAACCGTAACTTCGAGGGCCGCCAGGGCAAAGGCGGGCGGACGTTCCTGGCCAGCCCACTCACCGCCGCTGCTGCCGCCGTGACCGGCCAGATCGCCGACGTGAGGGAGATGTTATGATACCGGCGTTTACCACCCTTAACAGCACGATGGTTCCCCTGCCCATCGAAAATATCGATACCGATCAGATCATCCCGGCGCGCTTCCTGAAAGTCACCGATAAAGCTGGACTGGGGGAAAGCCTGTTTGCCGACTGGCGCTATGACGCCGATGGCAGCCCGAAACCCGATTTCCCGCTCAACAGGCCGGAGTTCCGGGGCGCGCAAATCCTGGTGGCCGGGGATAACTTCGGCTGCGGCAGTTCCCGCGAGCACGCCCCGTGGGCCTTGCTCGGCTACGGATTCCGCGCCGTGGTCAGCACGCGCTTTGCCGACATTTTCCGGAACAACGCGCTGAAGAACGGCCTCCTGCCAGTTACGGTCGATAAACCCACCCTTCAGCAGTTGTTCAGCCTGATCGCCGAGCAGCCGGACAGCGCCGTCTCCATCGATCTCGCGGCTCAGTCCCTGACGCTGCCGGATGGCCGCGCCGTCCGCTTCCCCATCGACGGCTTTGCCAGGCACTGCCTGCTCCACGGCGTCGACCAGCTCGGCTACCTGATGCAGTTAACACCGCAGATCGCCGCGTATGAGGCGGCGCACCCGGCCCCGGTCAACACGCTTGCGCCAAACGTGACGCGCTCCTCGATGTAAGCCCGACAAGGAGAGAGTACCATGACCGCCATAGCCGTATACGACACCACCCTGCGCGATGGCACCCAGAGCGAGGGCATCTCGCTTTCCGTGGAAGACAAACTTAAGATCGCCCGTCTGCTGGACGAGCTGGGTGTGGCTTACGTGGAAGGCGGCTGGCCCGGCTCCAACCCCAAGGACGCTGAGTTCTTCCAGCGCGCCAAAAGCATATCCTTCAATCATGCCAAGCTGGCCGCCTTCGGCATGACGTGCCGGGCCGATAGCACCCCCGCTGAAGATGACAACATCCGCGCTTTGATGGCCGCAGAAACGGCAGTCGTCACCGTCGTAGGTAAATCCTCCCTGCTCCATGTGCATGCGGTGATTCGCGCCACGCCGGTGGAAAACCTGCGTATGATCCGGGAGAGCGTGCGCTATCTTAAGAGCCAGGGCAAAGAAGTCATCTACGATGCTGAGCACTTCTTCGATGGCTACAAGCTCGACCCGGCATACGCTTACGAAACACTGCGGGCTGCCGTCGATGGCGGGGCGGACAGCATTGTGCTGTGCGACACCAACGGCGGGACCATGTACTGGGAAGTGGAAACCATCACCTCGCAGGTGGCGGCAGCGTTCCCGGAGGTGATCCTGGGCATCCACACCCATAACGACAGCGATATGGGCGTCGCCAACACGCTGGCCGGGGTCCGGGCTGGCGCGCGCCACATCCAGGGCACGATCAACGGTTACGGCGAGCGCTGCGGCAATGCCAACCTGTGCTCCGTCCTCCCCGACCTCGAAGTTAAAATGGGGCTGCGCTGCCTGCCAGAAGGCTCACTCAGGAAACTCAGCCACATCTCGCGCACGGTGGCCGAGATCGCCAATCTGGCCCCGGATTCGCACCAGCCTTACGTCGGCAAAAGCGCTTTCGCCCACAAGGGCGGGTTGCACGTGGCAGCCATGCGCCGCACAGCTGAGAGTTACCAGCACATAGACCCGGCATTGGTCGGCAACGAGATGCGCTTCCTGATTTCGGATCTCTCCGGGCGTGGCAACGTGCTCCATGAAGCCGAGAAACTGGGCATGGACCTCTCCTCCGACAAGGCCCGCGCGGTTCTGGAGCAGATCAAACAGCTTGAACACGAAGGCTACGTTTTTGAGGGCGCGGAGGCCTCGGTGGAGCTGATGCTCAAACGGGCCGCCGACGACTACCGCCCGCCTTTCGAACTGCTGAACTTCACGACCACCGTTGCCCGTCACGGTGACCATGGCCTGGAAACGGAAGCAACCGTCAAGCTCCGGGTGGACGGCGAGGTGCTGCATACCGCCGCCGAAGGCAATGGCCCGGTGAACGCCCTGGACAATGCCCTGCGCAAGGCCCTGACGCCGGTTTATCCCCGGCTGGCGGAGTTCCACCTGGCGGACTACAAGGTCCGCATTCTTGACAGCGATAAGGGCACGGCAGCCACCACGCGCGTCCTCATCGATACTCAGAACAGCCACCAGCGCTGGAGCACGGTCGGCGCGGGGACCAACATCATCGACGCTTCCTGGCGGGCGCTGGTCGATAGCGTCGAGTACGGATTGTCTCTGGCCAAGGAATGAGCACCATGAAGGCGACCATAGCGGTCCTGCCCGGCGATGGTATCGGGCCGGAAGTAGTGACGCAGGCCAGACGGGTATTGTCCCGCATCGCCATGAGCGGCGGGCACGATTTCACATTCGTGGAAGCGCTGATGGGTGGATGTGCCATCGACGCCACGGGCAGCCCGCTTCCGCTGGACACGTTAGCCCTCTGCGAGGACGCGGATGCCATCCTGCTGGGTGCGGTCGGCGGCCCCTCATGGTCTGATCCCACCGCCGCCGTCCGTCCGGAACAGGGCCTGCTCGCCCTGCGCCACCATTTTGGGCTGTTCGCCAACCTGCGCCCCGTCAAGGTGTTCCCGGCGCTGGCCGCCCACGCCCCCCTGCGCGCCGACTTACTGGCGGATGTGGATATCCTGTTCGTGCGCGAACTCACCGGCGGCATCTACTTCGGCGAACGACAGGAGCAGGGTAGCGGCGACAGCGCCTACGACACCATGCGTTATTCCGTAGACGAGGTCAGGCGGGTCGCCCACGTGGCTTTCCAGGCAGCCCGGAAGCGCCGCCGACGGGTGACCTCGGTGGACAAGGCCAATGTGCTGGCCTCAATGCGTTTATGGCGGCGCACCGTGACCCAGGTAGCGGCGGAGTACCCTGATGTGGAACTGGAACACCTGCTGGTGGACGCCTGTGCCATGCACCTGCTACGCCGTCCGGCCACCTTTGATGTGGTGCTGGCCGGCAATATGTTCGGGGATATTCTGAGCGACGAGTCGGCCACGCTCGCCGGGTCACTGGGCATGCTGCCTTCCGCCTCGCTGGGTGAAGGGACCAGGGGTCTCTACGAACCCATACACGGCTCCGCGCCGGATATCGCCGGGCGCGGCATCGCCAATCCCATCGGGACCATTCTCAGCGCCGCCCTGATGCTCCGCCACACCTTCGGCCTGGAGGAAGAAGCCGGCGCGGTTGAGCAGGCCGTGGCCAGGACTCTGGACGATGGACTGCGAACCGCTGACATTGCGGGGGCCGGGGAAAGGCCGGTTACCACCCTGGCCATGACCGATGCCATCCTGGCCAACCTGCCCTCCTAAAGGCCAGCCGCCCGGCCAGAGAACAAGGCCAGGCGGCATCATCACAGGGTTAGCCGCGTCGCGACCCTAAAATTTCAGATTGACATCGGTCGCGTCAATGTCCGGCGCGGACGGCGACGATCGATCCTTCACCGTGGCCGAGGACATGGCCAGCGCCGACACCAGGAACAGCAACCGCCGCCCCTTGGGCGCGATCGACTTCCAGCGCAGCCCTCGCATCGCGCACAGGGCCAGAGCCACAAAATATTCACTCCAGTTTTCCGGATCGGCCAGGCAGTCGGCCACGATTCCCCGCACGGCGGCAATACAGTGGAGCGCTCGCTCGACCGGCAACCGTCCGCGCGGAGCCTCCCCCGACAGGCCAACCTCGGCCAGCAGGTTGATCACCGGCCAGATGTCCCCCCAAGCCTCGCCATCGATAGCCGGGGCGACCACTTCTGTCAGCAGGCTGGACTCCAGCACCGCCCAATCAAAAAGGGTGTGACCCTCGCGGGTATTGGCGAAATCGATCAGCCAGGCATTGCCGCCTGGCCCCACCAGAATATTATGCAGGTGCAGGTCGCCATGGATGATACATAAGGAGCCAGCCACGCGGCGTTGCAACAGGTTCAGATAACGCTTGAGCGGATTGGGAAGCTGCACCGGAAAGCCTGGCTGCTCCGGCAATCGATCGCTGTCCAGGTCAAAATCCGGCTCCAGCTCGGCCACCTGCTGATAAAGCAGGTCGTCACGGGTCGCCACCACCTGGCCCACCAGCCGATCCACGATGCCACCCCGGTAGAACTGGGGAGACGGCAGCCTGATCCCGCGTACTTCAAGTTTGCCAGCCCGGTTGGAGGCCTCAGGCCCAGCTCCCGATGTCAACTGGATGGCGTTCCGGTCGGGATAAAAATCCTCCACCGTGAACCCCTCCAGCGCCACCACTTCCTGGTGAGCAAACCGCCCACGGCGGCTCCACTGTCCCATCGGCGTGAGTTTCCGCCGCGGCGCGGCCAGGCCAGGGGCGACTTCCACCACCAGCGCGGGCGGGAGCACCATCTCGTATTCCTGCCACACGCCAAAGCGATAGGGGTGCCGCTGCGACCACCAGGTTTCCCCAAAGAAACGATACAGACTCTCCCACAGCAACTCGCTCAAGGCCTCCGGCCCATGGTCGCGGGCGTAAACGGCCAGATCGACCGGCCCAACCTGGCTGGAACTGCGTACAAACGTGTACTTCAGCCCGCCCAGCGGCGAGTTATCGGGCACGACCGGATTGTCCACGACCCGCGCCGAGGTTGGCGGCAGCGTGTCCCGCACAAAGGAGTCATACCGCATCTTTTCATATAGAATCGCCTGCCGCTCATCGAGCTTGACCACGACCGAAGCATCGGCGTGGCCGTCCGCCCGGTACGGGGTGGCGACCAGCACGCGCGCGGGCGTGTGCCCGCCTTCCAGTTCGCGCTCGATTTCCACCCGGGCGTGACCGCGAAACAACTGCTGCAACACCTCGATCTCAAGGTGATTCAGCGCGATGCCACCTTTGGGCTTAACCGGCACCGTCGGGACCTGAAACTGCATCTCGGCGGACCAGTTGGCCGCCTGCGAGATAAGCTGCTCAGCATCCGCGCCGATATCCGCCAGCACGCGACAGGGCAGGCTGTCCCCTTCCTGAAGAATCGCCAGAAATAACTCGCGCTCAGAGGGATGAGGTCGCCCCTTATCCTGCGCCAGTTCCCGCGCCAGGCGCAGCACGGTATGCAGGCGCGGCGTTTCACGGAACCCCGGCCAAAAGCGCCGATTATCCCCCTGCCCCAACGCCTGACGAACCATGTACCGGGCGAACCTCGGCGCAATCCCGTGACTCTCCAGAGTGCTGGCCGTCACCCCCCCTTTGAGTTTGGTGAGGGCAATAAAGAGATGCTCTACACCGACATAAAAGTGTCCTGAACGGGCCGACTCTTTGCGCGCCAGGGCGAAAATATCGTCATACTCTGGAGCAGACACCACTCACCGTTCCGTATTCTCCAACCGTAACCAGGTCCGGCCAATGCGAAAAAGCGCCCCTTCTTCGAGACGCGAGGCCCCCTCAATCTGTTTCTTACCGATGAACGTCCCATTGCGACTGCCGCTGTCTTCCACGAACCATCCTTCGCCGGGGCGATATTGCAGCCGCGCATGTAACCGGGAGATCTGGGTGTCAAATGGCAGACACAGGTCGCAATCGTCACGCCGACCAAGCGTCAGCACCCACGCGCCATTGGCCCCCATGCTGCCGTCACCATCGACCCGTTGGAAGCGCACCCGTCGGCCATCATCAGGCCCACTCATAATCGTGATCGTTAACTGGAGATCCGCCTCATCTATCATAACGCCTGGCCCATGCCCGCTACCCTGATCCGGTTGCAACCCTAGTATACTCCACTCAGGCGGACGAAGAAACGGTCTGACTGGCGAAAGCGCCGTCATCCGGACCGACTATATCATACCGCAGGCCGCTTAACCATTGACGCCACCCGCCGCCGCATGTTATACTAACGCCAACCAAATGCATAGTTTCATCAACTATGACGGAGAGGAGTAGGCGGCCAGCGCCCTCTCAGAGAGGTGGGTCACCGGCTGAAAGCCCACCAGGGTAGCCCCGCTGAAGGTCGCTCCTGAGTTGAGACGTTGAACATACCAGTAGGCGTCTCCGGTTTGGCCCGTTATCGCGTCAGAGTGCCTGCGTCTTGAGAAGGCGCGGGAACCAAGGTGGTACCACGGAAGTTGCGACCTTTCGCCCTTGACGGCGGAAGGTTTTTTGTTCGAGATTCCCTGGCCACAGAACGGGGGTGAGAAACATGTCAAACGTTGACGACGGCGGTGTTGGCTGGTGGCGCTGCCACCCGATTGTGTCTCTCCCCTCAGGGTCAATGCGGTTATTGCCTGAGTCTGGCTCACCCGTCACTATACCGGGAAAGTGAACAACGACATGACCAAAGAAATGCCCCGCATCTTCGACTTCAGAGAGGCCGAAGCACGCCTCTATCAGTGGTGGCAGGAAAACGGCTGGTTCAAGCCCGAAACGGCTGGCTCCGACGCCGAACCGTTCGTGATCAGCATTCCGCCGCCTAATGTGACTGGCGAACTGCATCAGGGCCATGCGATGTTCGTCAGCCTGGAAGACCTGATGATCCGCTATGAGCGGATGCGTGGTAAGGCGGCCCTGTGGGTGCCTGGCACCGACCATGCCAGCATCGCCACCGAACTTCAGGTGGAAAAAATGTTGCAGGCGGAAGGCTCCAGCCGTCGCCAGATCGGGCGGGAGGAATTCCTGCGCCGGGCCTGGGCGTGGCGAGAGAAGTATGGCGGGCGCATCAATGAACAGCTCCGACGCCTGGGAGCGAGCTGTGACTGGGATCGCGAGCGTTTCACGCTCGACGACGGGCTTTCCAGAGCCGTGCGCGAAGCATTCGTCACGCTGTGGGAACAGGGTTTGATCTACCGGGGCCCACGTCTGGTGAACTGGAGTCCCGGCTTGCAGACCGCTGTCAGCGATCTTGAAGTGGAATATGAGGAAATAGACGCCACGTTGTATTACTTCAAGTATTGTCTGCATGACGATCCGGATACCTACATCCCGGTGGCGACCACCCGCCCTGAAACCATCCTGGGCGATACAGCCGTAGCCGTGCACCCGGAAGATGACCGCTATCGGCGCTTGATCGGTCAACGCGTGATCGTGCCTATGATGAACCGCGCCATACCGGTGATCGGCGACGCCTACGTGAACCGGGAGTTCGGCACCGGGGCGTTGAAGGTCACGCCCGGCCATGATCCCAACGACTACGAGATCGCGGGACGTCATGGGCTGGAAATCATCAACATCATGAACAAAGACGCAACGCTCAACGAAAATGCCGGTGCCTATGCCGGGTTGGATCGTTTTGAGGCCCGCCAGAAGCTCTGGGCGGACATGAAAGCCGCCGGCCTGGTCATCAAGGAAGAGCCGTACCATCACAGCGTGCCCGTCAGCCAGCGCGGCGGCGAAATGGTCGAACCGCTCATCAGCGAGCAGTGGTTCGTTAAGATCAAACCGCTGGCCGAAAAAGCGATTGAAGCCGTGCGCGATGGGCGCATTCAGATCGTGCCGGAACGCTTTACGAAAGTTTACTTCCACTGGATGGAAAATATCCGCGACTGGTGCATCAGCCGCCAGTTATGGTGGGGCCATCGCATCCCGGCCTGGTACGGCCCCGGTGGCGAGATCGTGGTGAGTCGGGATGGCCCGCCCGACGACGGTCGCCCCTGGCGGCAGGACGAAGATGTGCTGGACACCTGGTTCAGCAGCGGCTTGTGGCCGTTCAGCACGTTGGGCTGGCCGGAGCAAACGGCAGACCTGCAACGATATTACCCGACCAGCATCATGGAAACGGGCTACGATATCCTGTTCTTTTGGGTGGCCCGCATGATCATGATGGGGCTGTGGTTCACCGGCAAGGTCCCATTCCGGACGGTCTACTTGCACGGCCTTGTCAGAGATGAGCATGGTCGCAAGATGAGCAAGACCACCGGCAACGTGATCGATCCCATCCAGAACATCGAGGAGTATGGGGCCGACGCGCTCCGTTTCACCCTGCTGACGGGCAGCACGCCGGGCAATGACATGAACCTGTCGGAGGACCGCATCCGTTCCAACCGCAACTTCGGCAACAAAATCTGGCAGATGGCGCGTTTCGTGACCGGCAATCTCGGCGGGGAAGCGCCCATCGGCCCGCCGGCGCGTGACGGCCTGAGCCTGCCCGACCGCTGGATTCTGAGCCGGCTGCACGGGCTGATCGCCAATGTGCAGCGGCTGTTCGACTCCTACCAGTATGGCGAAGCCGGGCGGCAGATCTATGACTTCATGTGGGGCGAATATGCCGACTGGTACATCGAGATCAGCAAGGAAACGCTGTTCGGCGAGGACGAGAAGGCCAAATCCCGCACCCGACACACCCTGGTCTACGTGCTGGAGACCTGCCTGCGACTGCTGCACCCGTACATGCCGTTCGTCACAGAGGAAGTCTGGCAGTACCTCCCCCACCACGGCCCTGCGCTGATCATCGCCAGATGGCCCGAAGCCGACCCCGCATTTTATGATGAGGAGGCCGAGGTCAGCATGAAGGCCCTCATCGAGCTGATTCGGGGCATACGGAATGTGCGGGCCGAGTATGAGGTGGACCCCGGACGCCGGATCAAAGCGCTGATCCACGGCGGCAGCTACCGCTCCCTGATCGCCGCGTATGAAAGTCTGTTTGACCGACTGGCGCGCGTTGAGACGATCACCTACCTGACCAGCCACGATGGCGCGCCGGAGAAGGCTGCGTCGGTCGTTGTCGGTGATGCGACGATCTACCTTCCGCTGGCCGGCCTGATTGATCTGAAAGCTGAACAGGCCCGGTTGAGTCAGGAGATGGAAAACCTGGACGGCCTGCTGACGCGGTCCAGAAACCTGCTGGAGAATCCCAACTTTGTGAATAAGGCCAACCCGGAAGTCGTGGAACGGGAGCGCGCCAAACTGGCCGATCTGGAGGCCAGGAAAGAAACCATCCAGAAACGTCTGGCTATCCTGAGCGATTAAAACCGGTCGAGGCCAAAAAAGACGGGGCCAGCGCCGGTCCCGTCTTTTTATTCATCATCCACCGGACAGTCCCCATCAACCCTCCGCCGACTCCAGTTCCCGCTTTTTTTTGTAGAGGGCAAGTCCGGCTTGCTGGGCGACCTTTTTCACTTCCGGATCGGTTTCCGCACGAAAAAGCTCCTCTAGCGCCTCCAGCGCGCTCACGTCACCGAGCAGGCCCAATTCGCGAGCAGCCTTGATCCGAACCTCTGGATTCTTGTCCTTCAGCCTGGCAATGTGATACTCGACAATACTAGGCATTTGAACCAGCTCCTCGTCCAACCAATACATCAGCGCCGAGGCTTCTGTTTACGGGCCTGCGCCTGGTTTAGAATGGCGGTCACACGCTCGCGCTCCTTCTGCGACGCACCCTGAGCCTCGGCAGCGCGTCTGACTGCGGCATAGTATATCGCTTTACCCGCCTGTTGGGCCAAGCGACGCAGTTCCGCGTCAGGATCGGTGGCAAAAACGTCCGCCAGCGGGCCTAACGACGCCGGGTCGCCGATGATCTCCAGCTGGCGGATGGCCTCGCGCCGCACGTCCGGATCAGGGTTTTTGAGTCGTTGTATCCATATCCTGCCTGGCTCAACCATGGCCGGTCTCCCCCGTCCATCACGACCCCTCATGACCGGGGTCATCGTCCAGCACTTCCCTTGCCAGATCGGATAGCGACAGCGCCTGGCCCCGCTCCGACCGGTCGTGGAGAATCTCCAACATCTCCCGCTTCAGCCGGGCCTGCTCCCGCAGAAAGCGCGTCTCCTCGCCCGTTTTCCCGGCGACTAACTCGGTGGCCACGCCGTCCAGGAAAATCTCCTCCTGCTCGGCGCTGACGCAGGCTTCATAAAGCGCCTGGATCGCCCGCTGGGTGGAATGACCTCTCTGGTGCGCCTGCCAGACCAGCTTACCCGCCCACTGCGCCGTCTGGCGAACCCGCGGATCCCGATCATGCTTGCATATCCAGCTCAGGGCCGGCAGCGCCTCGGTCTCTTCAACCATCGCAATGATTTGCAGGGTTTCGATGCGCCTTGCCGAATCCCCGTGCTTGAGATTATGGATGAGGGTTTGTAGGTCCATGTCGCGCCATCCCCCTGGCTCCAGTATAACAAAGCTTGTGCCCACCGCGCCTCCGGCGATTGTGCCTGCGGCGATTGGCCCTTGTTTCACCGCAGCGGGCCTGCTATAATCCGGGTCGCTAAGCCACCCTAGCTCAATCGGCAGAGCAGGCGCTTCGTAAGCGTCAGGTTATCGGTTCAACTCCGATGGGTGGCTCTGCTCCCGCCTGCTCCGTGGATATACGCGACGGGCTTTTTTTGTATGCCCGCTGCGTCGAACGTGCCTTAGGGAGGGGCGATGAAGGAGCGAGACTATCCAATCACCATCGGCGTCGCGGGAGGCACCGCCTCCGGCAAGAGCACTGTCTCCTACAACCTGCTTCAACAGGCGGGCAGCCACAACATCGCCCATCTGGCCCACGATGCCTACTACCGTGAGTCCGACCACATCCCGCGCACCCAAGACGGCCTCCTCAACTACGACCATCCCGACTCCCTGGAAACCAGCCTGCTAATCGAGCACATTCGTCAGTTGCAGCAATGGCATCCTGTTGAAACCCCGATCTATGACTTCACCACGCATAAGCGTCTGCCAGGTACACTCACCGTCCAGCCACAGCCCGTGATTCTGGTGGAAGGGATTCTGCTCTTTGTCGAGCCGGAATTGCGCGAGTTGTTTGACATCCGCATCTTCGTGGATACGCCGGATGACATTCGTCTGATCCGTCGGATCAGGCGGGATGTCGCCGAACGTGGTCGGACGGTGGACTCCGTAATCGAACAGTACCTCGCCACTGTACGCCCCATGCACCTGGAATTCGTCGAGCCAAGCAAACGCTACGCTGATGTCATCATCCCGGAAGGCGGCTTTAATAAGGTCGCCATCGACATGTTGGCAGCCCGCATCCGGGCCATGCTGGAAGGCCGACGCTAGGGCTTGGGTTCTTCGCTGGAAGGCGTCACGGTACGGACCAATTCCACCAGAAAGGCAGAGGCTTCATCCAGACGTTTTTTGAGGTCCTGCATCTCCGTCAGCGCCATGTCGGGGCGTCGTTCCCAGGCTTTCAGCACGATCTCGGCTTGAAGGCTCAGGTTAGTCACCCGACCGCCCAGATGATCGTGCAGGAGATCGGCCAGCCATCGGCGTGCCTCTGGAGACAGGTACTCATTGATCTGCCGCCGCAGTTCATCAGGATCGAATGTCTTGGCCACGATTTCCCCCTACCCAACATACCATGCTTACCCAGGGCCTGATCCTATCATACGCCAATCCGCATCCTTGAGCGAGTTACCTTCCGTCGCACCTGTACGACGGACCTTGCTGCGTTGCCCCGTGTGACCCCTGATGCTATAATGCCCAAGACTGACCCAGACCATACCGGCGGGGCACGCGGCCTGACCAGCCTGCGTCAGCGCCCTCAGTTTGAGGTTGGGGCGCGTACACCCCTCACCGCGAGAGCAGTGGTACGAGTCATCGGAGATGATGTAGTGGAGCAACCGGGCAAAACAGTCGAAGCCTTCGCCGACATGCAAGCGCGTTTGCAGCAGCAGCTGGCCGAACAAACGCTCCTGTTGCAGGTTAGCCAACGATTGGCTTCCGGCTTTGATCTCACCAAAACCATGCCCCATGTTGCCCAAAGCGCCCAACAGGTCGCCAAGGCCAGCGCCGCGCGGGTGGTGGTGAGCGATATGACCGGCAGGGCTTCTTTCGGGGCCGGGCGACTGGCGAAAGCGCTGGCAGACCTGGATGATCACCTGCTCCAACTGTCACAGCAGATCGGGCAGGTCACCATCACCAATCTGGCGGACCGAGCCGCCGATCCTGACTACGCGCCGCTGGCCAAGCGCCTGGGCGCGGTGGCGTTGTGGCCACTACAGGTCGAAATCCAGCATCAAGGGGTGCTGTGGCTGGGTTACGAGCGCCCCCACGAATTCACCGAAAGCGAGCAAACCTTCCTGTCCACTCTGGCCGTCCAGGCATCCATCGCCATTGCCAATGCCCGTTCCTACCAGGAGGCCAAAAATGGCCGCCAATGGCTGGAAGCGGTCCTGGGCAGCACCGCCGATCCGGTGCTGGTCGTCGATCACGATGGCCGGATATCGCTGATCAATCATGCCGCTGAGGAGCTCCTCAACGTCGACGCTGCCGCTGTCAAAGGGCAGCCCGTCTCCGCTGTCCTGGAGGCTTATCCCCGGCTGCTGCGCTTCTTTGAGAATGACGGCGATCTGGCCGAAGATGAGGAGTGGAGCAGCCCAGGCGGCAGGACCTTTTCGCCGCGTCTATCCAGAGTCGAGTCGAATGCTGGGGAGCCAGCCAGTTATGTGCTGGTCCTACGGGATATCACCCACTTCAAACTCCTGATCAGAAATCAGGCTGAGTTCGTGCGGCTGGTATCTCATGATCTGCGCTCGCCGCTGACGTACATGCAGGGTTTTGCCAGCATGCTGAACATGGTCGGCGAATTGAACGAGCGCCAGACGGATTTTGCCGAGAAGATTCTCAACGGCATCAGCCAGATGACGGCCCTGGTGGATAACATCCAGGATGCCGGCCGCTGGGACCCGGAGACCGGATTTTATGAGATGTCCCGTGAGCCGACCGACGTCACCGTGCTTGTCCGGGACATCGTATCCAACCATCAAGCCGTGGCCGACAAACAACATGTCACAATCAAAGCCACGATTGCGCCGGACATCCCTATCGTCAACGTCGACAGCCTCATGGTCGAACGCGCGCTGATCAACCTGGTCAGCAACGCGATCAAGTACTCGCCGGATGGCGGGGAGGTCGATGTCTCCGTCACCGTGAAAGACGAAGCGCTGGTGATTTGCGTCCGTGACACCGGCCTGGGAATCGCCAAGGAACACATCCCCCTGCTTTTTAAACGGGGGAGCCGCGTGGTCACACCGGAGATCAAAAAGAATCGAATCAAAGGCAGTGGCCTGGGGCTGTTCATCGTCCGCAGCGTGGCCCGGCGGCATAGCGGCGACGCCTGGGTGGAGAGCCAACCGGGCAAAGGCAGCAAGTTCTACTTCAGCTTCCCGCTCTCCGGCGCTAACCTGGTAGGCAGTGGCAGCCGGTGAGTCGCTTATCCCCAACCGGTGGTGGCAGTCTTCGCCCCGGCCCCGGCCGGGGTACGTTTTCAGGTGGATTCGCGCATGACCATCCGCATATTGCCTGAGAGCGTCGCCGCCCAGATCGCGGCAGGCGAAGTGGTGGAGCGTCCGGCCTCCGTGGTCAAGGAACTGGTGGAAAATGCGCTCGACGCCGCCGCCAGCGACATCCGGGTGGAGACCGAAGCAGGCGGGCAGCAGCTCATCCGCGTCAGCGACGATGGGCACGGCATCCCCGCCGCCGACGTTGAGCGGGCCTTCGCCCGCCACGCCACCAGCAAGATCAGCACCATCGAGGACCTGACTCACCTCAGCACGCTGGGATTCCGGGGAGAAGCGCTGCACAGCATCGCCGCCGTCAGCCGGGTAACACTGACCACACGTCATGCTGGCGAATCGGCAGGCACCCAGGTCCGGGTGGAAGGCGGCACCGTCCGCGCCCACCGCCCGACCGGCGCTCCGGCGGGGACAGTGGTCACGGTGGAAGATCTGTTCTACAACACGCCAGCCCGCCTCAAATTCCTCAAAACCACGACCACCGAGCGCCGTCGCATCACAACCATGGTCATGAATTATGCCATGGCCTATCCGGCGGTCCGTTTCGCCCTGTACCACGATGGGCGGGAGGTGTTTCGATCCTACGGCGCGGGCGGGTTGTCCGATGTCCTGGTGAAAGTCGTCGGCCCGGAGACCTTCCGCCATATGCTGGAAGTCCAGCCCCAGCCGCCCGCCCGGCCAGACCTGCCAGCAGTGGAAGTGTACGGCTACACATCCTCCCCCAGCCAGAACCGCGCCAATCGCTCCCACATCACCCTGTTTGTCAACGGGCGGGTCATCCAGGATGCCTCGCTCGCCTATGCGGTCACCCAGGCTTATCACACCCTGCTGCCGAAGGGCCGCTGCCCGATAGCCGTGCTTATGATCACTCTGCCGCCGGAAGAAGTGGATGTGAACGTGCACCCCACCAAAGCCGAGGTGCGGTTCCGCAGCCCGGATGCCGTCTTTGCGGCGGTGCAGCGGGCCGTGCGCAGCGCCGTCATCGATCAGGCACCCGTCCCATCCGTCCGCCTGCAGGGCTTCAGTTCAACCCATGCGCCCGGCTGGCAAGACCGGCGGGAGAGCCTCCTGCGCGCGGGCCAACGGCGGCCTGCCGCCCGGCAGCAAGACCTGGGGCTGGAGTTAGAAACCCCGGGCGGTTATGGTCAACAGGGAACGGAGCGACGGCGCGAATCGGTTGCCGATGATGAGGCATTCGTCGCCTCGCTCCCGGAAGGGCCGGAACGTCCCTCGCAACCCCGAACGCTGCCCATGCTCCGCGTGCTGGGGCAGATCGGCGCCAGTTACATTGTGGCTGAAGGTCCGGTGGGCCTTTACCTGATCGACCAGCACGCCGCGCACGAGCGCATCCTCTACGAACAGTTTATGGCCGAGCAGGCTTCCCGCCAGCCAGCGGCCCAGCACACGCTGGACACCGTCACGGTGGAACTGCCTCTGTCCGCAGCATCGCTGGTTGAAGAGCACCTGGACGTGCTGTCCAGGCTGGGCTTCGTGTTGGAACCGTTTGGCGGGGGGACGTTTCGCGTCCGGGCGGTCCCCACTTTACTGGCCGACCGCGATCCCGCGGAGGCGGTGCGCGCCATCGTCGACGACCTGGAAAGTGGTGCCGAGCCTGGTCAGGCCACGCTGGAAGAGAAGATCAGCCGGCGGGTCTGTAAAACCGCGGCGATAAAAGCTGGCCAGGTGCTCAGCGTGACGGAGATGCAGGCGCTCATCCGCCAGTTGGAGCGTTGCCAGTCCCCTCACACCTGTCCCCATGGCCGCCCGACCCTGATACACATCAGCGCGGAACAACTGGCGAAGGAATTCGGTCGCACCTGAGTCCACGCGTTCGGCGGCGCGAGCGCTGACCATCGGCGCGGCGTCGAAGAAGGGCTATCCATGAAACATTACCGGCGTCTGATCCTTCTGGTCGCAGGGTTGCTGCTGCTGGCGGGCTGCACGGGCCAGTCGACCCTCATCTTCGAAAACTCCACCGTTTGTGGCACCATTCAGATCGAGCTGACCAACACGCAGAACGATGTCACGGAGACCTATCAGGTTCCGACTGGCGAGACTTTAACCATCGGAGTCGCGCCAGATGTCACATACCGTTATGTGATCGACTACAGCGCCGCCCAGGACAGCCCACAAGGCTACCGCTGCATCGCCGTCCAGCGGGGAGAAGTATCCGTCCCCAACGGCTCCTCCACCCGGTTCAACCTGACGGCGGCCACGCCGACGCCATCCGCCGCCCCTGGTGGATAGTAAACGGCCTGGAGTCGTTCCGACCTCACGGTGCTCTCCACTGGAAGGGGCGCTCGTCGCCCAGCGCCCCGACGATCACGGCCACGTTGTCGTCCCGGACGTGCACCACCACCACCCGCCAGGTGATCTCATGGGGCGAGGCATCCATCGGCTGCAACTCGGCGGGCAGCGCCAGCGTGTTGCCCTGCGTAAACTGCGTGTAAACCGCGCCGGTCGTGTGGTCAGTGACCGTGACCTGGTAATACTCTCCCGGCTGCAACACGCCTGCCGACACCCACCGCAAAACCAGCGGCCCTCCCGCGATGATGTCCCCCGGCGATGGCCATAACAGACGCACCGGGCTGAACGTCGGCGTAGGCGTCGGGGTCTCGTTGCCTGACGGCGTTGGTGAGAGCGTCGGCGTGGGCGTCGGCGCAGGGACAACGAGCTCCTGTCCAATACTGAGCGATGGATTGCAGTCCGGCCCGCCGCTGGGATGGGCAAAATCACACCCAAACCAATCCAGTTGGGGGTTCAACTGGCTTAGAATCATCATGGTGGTGTTGTACTGAAGCGCGATTCCGATGATGGTCTGCCCCTCTTCCACCACGTGTGTCATCCGCATCATTTCCGGCGTCGGTGACATCGGATGCTGGGCGAAAAAAGTCGCCGTCAGCTCGCCTCCCAATGGGGTCGGCGTCGGCGTCGGGCGCGGGATCAGGATCACCGACCCCGGCGGCGGCAGCCGATCCGCGTTGGGCACATTGGGATTCATGGTGACCACCTCGTCCAGCACAGCCAGACTGCGATGCCCGTAGGTCTGGACAATGGCGATTAACTGGTCCCCCTCCTGCAAGACATGTTCAAACGGCCCCGGCGTGTCCGTGATGGTCGGCGTGGCGGAGGGTGTGACTGGCGTAGGCGTATCGGCGGGGGTGATGGCCGCTACATCAGGTGGCGTAGGCGTGGGTGTCGGCGATAGCGGCGAAAGCGTATCGGTGGCCATCGGCGGGGGAGTGGAAAGCGGCGTAGGGGCCACAATGGGGCTGAAATTGCAGCCACCCAGAATCAGACCCAGACTGAGCAACAACCACCCGGCGAAGGGAAACCAAAGACGGGCCATAGGTTCCTCAGCGACTGTCCCAGTAGAACATCCTGGGCTCTGTATGATACGTGACGGACGCCAGCCCGCCCTGGCCATTCGCCGGCCCCACCGCCACATCCCAGGTGAAGGAATGTCGCTGCCCATCGGTCGGCTGCCACTCTGCCGGGAGGATGAAGAAGGTTTCTCTTGTGACCGCGCTGTAAACCACCCCGCCGATGGTGTCGCTCACTGTCACCAGATAGGCTTCCCCTTCGGCCAGCACGCCGGTAGACACCCAGCGCAGCGTCACCATCTCCCCCACGCCAAACAGCGCCCGATCACCAGGGCTCAGGAGCGCTGGCGCGTTGAAGGTTGCCGTGGGGGTCGGCGTCGGCGTCTCGCTACCGGACGGCGTCGGCGACAACGTCGGCGTGGGCGTTGGGGCGGGCACCCGCAGGCGCTGCCCGATGTACAGGTTGACGATGCAGTTTGGCCCCCCGCTGTCCATGCCAAAATCGCACTGTGAGAACGTCACTTCCGGGTTCAACTGCGACAGAATCTCCACATTGGCTTTAAACTGGAGGGCCACTGAAAGAATCGTATCGCCCGGCTGAACCGTGTACCAGGTCACGCCGGGCTGCAAGGTGGCCGTCGGGATCACGGCGCTCACCGGAGTCGGCAACGACCCCTCCCCGCCCAACGCCAACATCGGCAGGCTGCTCTCTTGATCGCCAGTGCTTTCCTCTGCTTCACCATCCGGCACGCCCCCCGGCGTGGGCGTCGGCCAGGGGATCAGAATGCGCTGCCCGATCTGGAGGCTCTCCGCCGACCGCAGGCCGTTCAGGTCGATGATCGCGTCGATCACATCGAGACTTCGATGCCCACACCGCATCGCCAGCATGATCAGGGTGTCCCCCTCCCCCACGACCTGCTCACATGGGCCGGGCGTGGCCGTCGGCAGGGGAGTGTTCGTCGGCGGTGGCGGCGGCGTGAGCGTGGGCAGAAACAGGGTCGGCAGCAGCGTGCCGGAGGGTGCTGACACAGGAGGCCCACCCATGGCCAGCGTCGGCACAGCGGTGCGGCCGCCGGGTGGTGCAGGTCCTGCCCCCCCCGCGCCCATCCGCTGGAGCAGCGACGCCCCCGCCGAGAGGAGCAAGATAAGGCCCAAAATCCCGACCACCAGCAGCGCCACAACCATTCCCTGCCAGGGGCTGGCCAGATGTGGCGCAAAAAGGTCATCTTCGCCCAGCGCCATATCATAGACCGGACCCTGGCGCTGGTCAGAGGCCCGGCTGGTGGTCATCGTCGGTGCCTGCGGTTCCGGAATACGAGCGCCGCACATCGGACATTCCCTGCTGGAAGCCGGTAGCTTGGCCTGGCAGATCGGGCACTCGACTGGTCCGGGCATGGTTCTTCGCACTCCAAGTCAAACAGCGCGATTATAGCAGGCCAGGGGGAACCCGCCAGAATCGGTGAATAGCGGCACTGATGCCTGACTCATCATGGTCCCAACCCCCCGCCCGGCAGAGGGCGGACCAGCACATCCCAGCCCGCCACGATCAGGGCTGCCAGCTCGCGCAACTCGTACCAGTGGGCGCTGCGATATACGCGGCGATCAGCCGCCAGGCCCAGAACATCCAGCCCCAGCAGCTCGCAGGTGAGCATCGCTCTGGGCAGGTGAAAGCGCTGTGTGACCAGCACCACCCGTTCCAGCCCATAAATCACCCGTCCCCGGTAACAGGTGTCATAGGTGCGCAGGCCCAATCGATCCCGGGTGATGGCCTGCTCCGGCACGCCTTGAGCGACCGCGTAGCGGGCCATCACCGTCGGCTCGTCGTAGTCGTCGGCGCGCCCATCGCCGGACATCAGCAAATGCGTGACCCGGCCCTCCCGGTATAGCTGGATAGCTGCATCCAGGCGATCGCGCAGGACAGCGGAGGGGACGCCACCACGCACCGCCGCGCCAAAGATGATGGCAGTACGGCCTCCCGGTATGTCAGCGGGGTCCTCCGCCATACGCGGCTCATAACGCGCCGTCACCATGACTCGTAAGATCAGCGGCAGACCTATCGTCATTGCCATGCCGCTCCCCACCAGCAACAGCCAGAATCGTCGGCTTACACGGAATCTTCGGCGGCTAATCATCAGGCCCATTCCAGTTCGAATGTATGCCAGCCAGACACTATCGGTTATTCCAGCCAGTACACGGCCAGCCCAAGCCCGGCAGCCAGGGATTATAATCGATCAGTTCTTGATCGCCATGAATGCGCCGTCTATAATCGCCCTGATGCACCCGGCAGTGCTTCGTGAGGAAAATAACTTGAACATTGAAGTCTGTACCACGCCAGATGTCTTTGATGCGTTAGGGGATGAGTGGAACGCGCTGCTCAACCGCAGCCCGGCCAACCTGATCTTCCTGACCCGCGAATGGCAACAGACGTGGTGGGAGGCTTACCACCCTGGCGACCTTTGGATCGTCGTCGGACGCGACGATGATGGAGCGCTGCTCGGTATCGCCCCCTGGTTTGTGGAGCGTCGACCGGACGAGCGGGTGATCCGCACCATCGGCTGCGTGGATGTGACGGACTACCTGGAGATCATCGCCGCGGAAACCCTGGAAAAACCTTTTTTTGTCGCCCTGGCCCGGCACCTTGCGGCCACTGAGGGCGTTTTCGACCGGTTGAGCCTCTGTAATATCCCGGAGGACTCGGTAACCCTCAAACACCTGCCAGCGGTCCTTGAAGAACATGGGTTCAGGGTGGAGATCATCCAACAAGAAGTGTGTCCCATTCTCCACCTGCCGGCGGACTGGGACAGCTACCTGGCCTACCTCGACAGAAAACAACGCCATGAACTCCGCCGCAAACTCCGCCGGGCAGGTACTCAGGCTTCCTGGTACATTGTCGGGCCGGAGCATGACCTGAAAACAGAGACCGAGCGGTTCCTGGGCCTGATGGCGGCCAGCGGCGAGGAGAAGGCCGCTTTCCTCCAGGACGAATGCAACGTCGCCTTTTTCCGCGCCATGATCCCCCGCCTGATGGCCCGGGGCTGGCTTCAACTCAGTTTCCTCACCATCAACGGCAAACCTGCCGCCACCTATCTTAACTTCGATTATAATGACCGGATTCTGGTTTATAATTCAGGGCAGGATAACGAACGGTTTGGGGCGCTTAGCCCAGGGATTGTGCTGCTGGCCTACAACATTCGCCATGCCATCGAGCAGGGACGAACCGTGTTCGATTTTTTGCGCGGCAACGAGCCGTACAAGTATCAGATGGGCGGGCAGGACACCCGGGTGTTCAGACTCACGGCGGCGCGGGCGTAACCAACAATGGCCTCCAGGCAAATTCAACGCCTCGCCATGCTCAGCGTACATACCTGTCCGCTGGCCACGCTGGGCGGCAAAAAAACCGGTGGGATGAACGTCTATGTTCGCGATCTCAGCCGGGAATTCAGCCGGCGCGGGATCGCGGTAGATGTTTACACCCGCAGCCAGGACCCGTGCATCCCCCACGTCAACACTACTCTGGCGGAAAAGGCCCGCGTCATTCATATCCCATCCGGACCGGAAGCGCCGCTGGACACCATCGCCGTGTACCCTCACCTGCCCCAGTTCACGGAAAATGTGCTGGCATTCGCGGCCCAGAACCGGCTGACCTACGATATCATCTACAGCCATTACTGGCTGAGTGGCTGGGCGGCGCACGAACTGCGGGCCGCCTGGCAGGTGCCGGTAGTCCAGATGTTCCACACCCTGGGCCACATGAAAAATCGTATCGCCCGGCAAAGCCCCAGCCGATCCAGCGACATCCGGGATGTCCGCGTGTTCACGGAAACCGACATCATGTCTTGGGCCGACTGCCTGATCGCGGCCACCCCCGCTGAACGGGCGCAGATGCTCTGGCTATACCAGGCTGACCGTCGCAAAATTTATATCGTGCCGCCAGGCGTTGATCTGGCGCACTTCCGCCCGCTCGATCGCGCTTCCGCCAAGGAAACCATCGGCGTCCCAGCCGACCACAAGATGCTGCTCTTTGTCGGACGAATCGAGCCGCTAAAGGGAGTTGATTCCATCCTGGAGGCCATGGCGCTGATCCGGCAGCGGCGTCCAGAGCTGTGCCGGAATCTGTGCATCTCGATCATTGGCGGCGACCCAGACGAGCCTGCCCACGAGAATGCCGAGATGGACCGTCTGAAAAAGCTCCGCGAGACTCTGGGGCTGCACGACCTGGTGACCTTCCTGGGGGCCACCGATCAGGACCGGCTGCGTTACTACTACAACGCCGCCGAAGCCTTGATCATGCCTTCCGACTATGAGTCCTTTGGCATGGTCGCACTGGAAGCCATGGCCTGCGGCACACCGGTGATCGCCTCTGAAATTGGCGGCCTGGCCTATCTGATCCGGGATGGACAGACCGGCTTTCACGTCCCTGTTCGCGAACCGGATGCGCTGGCCGAGCGCATCATGAGCATTCTACAGAACCCTGACAGGCGAGAGGCCATGAGTCAGGCAGCGCTGGCGGCAGCCCAGGAATACTCATGGACCACCATTGCCGACCGCCTGCTCGCCATCTTCGAAACGTTGCCAACCCCCACTTCAGACATCGCCTCCGCCCTAACCGCCGTATGAGTTGGGGATATTGATCTGAACACCGTCAATGTATGGCTCGGTTTCCTGGATTCCCAGCACTTCGGCCTCGTCCAGAGCGCGCTGCCCCTGATGATACAAAACATCGTCAAAGGAGTCGTAACGGTAGCGCCGGCTGACCCAGCCATAAAGGGGATGCCGAAAAATAACGTTAAAGACCGCAGCATCCTCTTCTTCCATAATCTTCTCGGTCTCCAACCAGACTGGCGCGTACTGTTCGAGGTGAGGTATCGCCTTGGCATCACGCCGCTTGCGAATGGCATCAGCACCCATCTAGCTCTCCCTAAAATGCCGCTGTTGCGGGTACAATACGGTCTATTGTAATACCCGCCTCGTAGACGGCAATAGCGACCTGACGCTTCCGCTGAATGGGAGACGACCAATGCCACGAGCGATATTAAGCGTATCCGACAAAACTGGACTGCCAGACCTGGCCCAGGCGCTGGTTGACCTCGGCTGGGACCTGATCGCCAGCGGCGGGACGGCGGCTATCCTGCGGGAATCGAATCTGCCGGTGACACCCGTC
Source organism: Anaerolineae bacterium (assembly GCA_034435395.1). Lineage (GTDB taxonomy): Bacteria > Chloroflexota > Anaerolineae > Aggregatilineales > Ch27 > DAOTXK01. The sequence goes on from DAOTXK010000268.1 coordinate 45,053, forward strand.
GACATCGTCACTGGCGCTCCCGAAATGCTCGGAGGCCGTGTCAAAACTCTCCATCCCGCCATTCACGCTGGCATCCTGGCCAGGGATCGAGCGGATGACCTGCGCGAACTACGCGAACACGGGTATGCCCCCATCAGCATGGTCGTTTGCAACCTGTATCCCTTCCGCGAAACCATCCAACAGTCAGGAGTCACACTTGAGGAAGCCGTCGATCAGATCGACATCGGCGGCGTAACCCTCCTCCGGGCAGCCGCCAAAAACTACTCGCGGGTAACGGTGCTCTGTGACCCTGGCGACTACGGGCGGATCATTGCCCTGCTGCGCGCCGCAGCCGAAATCGACCCGGCCACACGGTACGAGCTGGCGGTTAAAGCCTTCGCGCACACCCGCGACTACGACACGACCATCCACGCCTTCCTGCAAGAAAACGGCCCCCTGGCTGCAACCGAGACCGACACGTTACCAGAAACCTGGTCGTTCAGCCTGGTCAAAGCCCAGGCGCTGCGCTACGGGGAAAACCCTCACCAACAGGCCGCCTTCTACGCGCCGCGCGCCAGCGATTTGCCCCTCGGCGGCCAGCTTTTGGCTGGAAAAGCCCTCTCCTACAACAACCTGCTCGATCTGGATGCCGCCTGGAGTGCCGTCTCGGCATTTGAAGAACCGACCGTGGTCATCGTCAAACATCAGTCCCCGACTGGCATCGCCTCCCACAGCACCATAACTCTGGCGTTCCCCCCGGCCCTGGCCTCGGACCGCGTATCAGCCTTCGGCGGGGTCATTGCCGTCAATCGGGCCATCGATGAAACGTTCGTGGCCGAATTGAGCGACCTGTTCGTGGAAGCCATCGCCGCGCCAGACTTCACGCCTGCTGCCCAGCAGGCCCTGGGCGAATCACGTCCTCACTGCCGTCTGGTCAGGATGCTACCGCCAGGGCAGGCCCGCGCCTGGCAAATGCGAACCATACGCGGGGGCTTCCTCGCCCAGACGGTTGACCAGGGAGACCCGCCGGAGATGACCTGGCGAACGGTCACCAGATGGAAACCCTCCCCAGAAGAGATGCAAACGCTGCGCTTTGCCTGGAAATGCGTCCGCTTTGTGCCTTCAAATGCCATTGTGCTGGCCGGCCCCGGCGCGACCGTCGGCATCGGCGGCGGGCTGCCCAGCCGGGTTGACGCCGTTCAGCTGGCCATCGCGAAAGCCGGTGCCAAAGCCCGTGGCGCTGTCCTGGCCTCCGACGCCTTTTTCCCCTTCCCTGATGCCATTGAACTCGCCGCCGCCGCCGGAATTACCGCCGTCGTGCAGCCGGGTGGCTCGATCCGTGACGCCACCGTCATTGCCGCCGCCGACCAGGCGGGCATGGCCATGGTCTTCACCGGCGTGCGACACTTCCTCCATTGACTGGGGCCGCGCCAGGGATGACAAAAGTCTTGGACAGAACGCCAAATCTGACTATACTAGAAGCAATCAGCAATCTTTATATGCTTAGCCGATAAGGAGGATATCAGTGGCAAGTGTTACCTTCAGAAATGTCACCAAGAAGTTCGGTGACCTAGAGGCTGTGTCGCATCTCGACCTTGAGATCGCCGACAAAGAATTCCTGGTCCTGGTAGGGCCTTCTGGTTGTGGGAAGTCTACCAGCCTGCGCATGCTGGCTGGCCTGGAAGAGATCACCGAAGGCGAGATCATGATCGGCGACCGCGTGGTCAACAACGTCGCTCCCAAAGACCGGGACATCGCCATGGTGTTCCAGAGCTACGCGCTGTACCCTCACATGACCGTGTACGACAATATGGCCTTCGGCCTCCGGCTGCGTAAGACCCCCAAGCAGATCATTGATGAGCGCGTTCGTAAAGCCGCCGCCGAGCTGGGCATCGAAAACCTGCTGGATCGCCGCCCCCGCCAGTTGTCGGGTGGTCAGCGTCAGCGCGTGGCCGTGGGGCGCGCCATCGTGCGCGAGCCTGCCGTGTTCCTGATGGATGAGCCCCTCTCCAACCTGGACGCCAAGCTGCGGGTTGAGGCCCGCGCGTTCATCCAGAAGCTGCATCAGCAGTTGGGGACCACCTTCATCTACGTGACCCACGACCAGGTCGAGGCGATGACCATGGGCACGCGCATCGCCGTGCTCAACGCGGGCGTGCTGCAACAGCTCGACACGCCGTCTAACCTCTACCGTTACCCGAAGAACCGCTTCGTGGCTGGCTTCATCGGCAGCCCGGCGATGAACTTCTTCGACGCCACCCTCAAGACCGAAGATGGCAAGCTGGTCGTTGATGCAGGCCTCTTCAAATTCGATTTGCCGCCTGAGTACAAAGATCGGTATGCGGCTTACGCGGACAAGTCGGTCGTGTTCGGCATCCGCCCCGAAGATGTCCACGACCCCGACTACCAGCCACCCGGAACGAAGGCGGCTATCGTCGAAGCCAATGTCGACGTGGTGGAGCAGATGGGCAACGAGATGATCGTCTACTTCGAACTCGAAGGCAAGACGTTCCTGGGCCGCCTCGATCCCCGGACAAAAGCCCGGGTCGGCATGAAGATGGGCACCGCCTTCAACATCAGCAACATGCACCTCTTCGATACAGAGACCGACGAGGCCTGCTGGTTACCCGAAGGTCTGGGAGAATAAGCGGCCAGCGCCCGCCGATTTCAGCCAGTTTCAACCAGATGGAAAAGAATCGCCTGAGGGCCGGTTGCTCTCAGGCGATAGTTTTCCCCACCCTCAGCGGCAGCCCCCGCGCCCAAAAGCCGCCAGCACGGCGCGCCCCCAGCAGGAAGCTAGTCCACGCCGCGCAACTTGGGGTCGAGCGTATCGCGCAGGCCGTCACCCAGCAGGTTAAAACCCAGCACAACCAGCGTGATGGCCGCCCCTGGAAACACCATGCCCCACCATGCGCCGGTGATGAGGTACTGCTGGCTCTCCGCCAGCATTTTGCCCAGTTCCGGATGCGGCGCGCGTTGCCCCAGGCCGAGAAAGCCCAGCGCTGCCGTCTCCACAACTGCCGTTCCCAGGCCCAGCGTCGCCTGCACGATCAGCGGCGCTAGGCTGTTGGGAAGCACATGCTGCCACAAGATGTGCCCTTGTTTGGCCCCCACACTTTCGGCGGCCATCACAAAGTCCTCATTACGAATGCTGATCGCCATCGAACGGGCCAGCCGGGCGTAAACCGGGATGTTGACGATGGCAATCGCCAGCATGGCATTGCGCAACCCTGGCTCGAAGATCGCCACCAGCGCAATCGCCAGCAGCAGGGACGGGAAGGCCAACATCACATCCATCAGCCGCATGATCACGCTGTCGATCCACCCGCCGCTGAAGCCAGCCACTTCTCCCAGCACCGTCCCGATCAACACCGAAACAGACACCGAGAGCAGACTCACAATCAGGGACACCCCGGCACCATGCCCGACCCGCCGCATCACATCGCGACCAATGTTATCCGTGCCGAACGGGTGCTCCACACTGGGGGCGGTAAATCGCGCCGGTAGATTCTGGTCACGCAGCGCGTTGTAGTTATCCAGCAGCGGCACCAACAAGGCGATGGCCACATAGATGACGACGATCACGACTCCAATACGGGCGCTGTGATTCCGCCGGAAGCGCCACCAGAGGTGCTTCCACGCCGGTACATAGGCCGATTCATCGGCTATGACGACCGGGGCCGCGCCGGGAGTGGTTTGAGCGACCATGCTACCCGTACCTTATGCGAGGATTGAGCCAGGCATACGACAGATCAACCAGCATGTTGACTGTCACGAAGATCACGGTGATAACCAGAGTCACTGACTGCACGATCGCGTAGTCGCGCCCCTGAATGCTGTTAAACAGCCACCGTCCGATGCCCGGCCAGGAGAATATGGTCTCCGTCAGCACCGCCCCGGCCAGCAATGATCCCAACTGCAAGCCGATGACGGTCACCACGGGCAGCAAGGCATTCCGCAGCGCATGGCGGCCAATCACCGTGCGCTCCCGCAAACCCTTGGCCCGCGCCGTGCGAACGTAATCCATGTGCAGCACTTCCAACATGGCCGAGCGCGTGATACGGGCGATGATCGCCAGGGGAATCGTGCTCAGAGTAATGGACGGCAGAATAAGATGGGTCAGCGCATCTCCCAGGGCATGCCAGTTGCCACTCAAAATAGCATCGATCGTGTGCAGCCCGGTACGGGTCTCAATCTGCACGTTCGGGCTGAGCCGTCCGATAAACGGCAGCAGGTTAAGCTGCACCCCAAAAAACCACAGCAGCAGCAATCCCAGCCAGAATATTGGCATCGAGACGCCGATCAGCGATCCCATCATGGTGCCAGTATCGATCCACGATCCGCGCCGCACCGCCGACAGCACCCCGATCGGCACGCCGAGTACCACGGCGATAGTCAGCGCAAAAAACGATAGCTCCATCGTCGCCGGGAATCGCTGTTGTAGCTCGTTGGCAATGGGGATGTTTCCGGCGACCGAGTGACCAAGGTCGCCACTCAGAATGTTGTGCACCCAGATGACGTATTGCTCAGGAAGGGGCTTGTCGAGACCCAGGCGTTGCCGCAGTTCAGCCACGTTTTGTTGGCTGCCCCGCTCGCCCAACAGCACCACCTCCGGGCCACCCGGAATCAAATGAACGAGCAGGAAAACGGCCACCGACGCCCCAAACAATACCGGAATGGCCTCCAGAATGCGGCGAATAACATAACGGGCCATGCACAATCGCTTTCAGCCGGTGAATGTATACTTCGAGGAAAGACAGGCAGGCCCCGGAGCGCCCGAGGCCTGCACACTGCACAGACTCCTGACGGCTACTCAACCGTCACAAAACGGAACAGTTCCGTACCGAGCGGGTTGGGCACGTAGCCGGAGACGTTGCTGCGGAAGACCAGCGGCACGCCAGTATGCGCGATCGTCAGGCGGCCAAAGGTCTCGGCGAGCAGGGCGTCCGCCTCCTTATACAGCGCCTCACGTTCCGCCTGCACGGTAAGATTGCCGGCCTCGGTCAGGACCTCACAAATCTCCGGGAAGTCAAAGTAACCTTCGCGGGCCTGATTGCATACCTTAAAGAAGTAACCGCTGAAGTTGTCCGGGTCGCCGTTATCGCCCGTCCAGCCCAGCTGGTAGAGGCCGATCAGTTCGCCATTGCGGCGGCGATCCAGGTAGGTGGCCCAGTCGCCCGCGTTGTCCAGCTGGACCTGGATGCCGATGGCGGCCAGGTCGGCGGCCATGGCCTGCCCCATACCCTCCGGATCGGGGTTGTAAGGCCGGGTCGCTGGCTGCCAGAACAACGTCAGGGGGATGGTTTCGACAACTTCGTCCTCCACCACGTTGCCGTTATCATCCAGCGCCAGCACGTGGACCTCGCTGAAGCCATCCGGATAACCCGCCTCGGCCAGCAACTCGACGGCCCGCTCAGGGTTGTATTCCGGCATCGGCACATCCGGGTTATAACCCCACAGCAACGGCGGCAGGAAGGTATTGGCCACTTCCGCGCCGGGCGGGTAGAAGGTGTCCACGTAACCCTGCCGGTTGAGGGCCAGTGAGATGGCCTCACGCACCAGCGGATCGCGGAATTCCTGGATGCGGAAGTTAAAGGCCAGGTACATCACGTTCAGCGCCGGACGCAACATGACGTACATGTCATCGGCGGCCTCAACGATTGCCAGTTCCTCAGGCGTCGCGTTCTCTTTGGCGTGAATCTCGCCAGCCTGCAACGCGGCGAAGCGAGAGGCATTATCCGGGATAACGCGGAAAATGATCCGCTCGATATTCCCCTCAACCTCGCCCCAGTAGTTCTCGTACCGGTCGAGCGTCACATGGTCGTCGGTCGTCCATTCGACAAACCGGTAAGGGCCGGTGCAGACGAAACCAACGTCAGGCGTGCCGTAGTCCTCGCCAAACTCCTCCAGCGCTGCCGGGCTGTTGATCTGGAACATCGGCATCGCCAGCGTGTTGGGCATCTGGACATACGGACGGCTGAGGTTGAACTGAATGGTGTAATCATCGATCTTGTCGATGCTCTGGATGAGCGAGTCATCGTCAAAGCCGTCGAACATATAGCCGTAATATTCGTACACCTGGGACTCAAAATGGATGGGGTTATCGGTAAAGCGCCAGGCGTCAAAGTTGAAAATCACGGCGTCGGCATTAAACGGCGTGCCGTCGTGGAAGGTGACGCCTTCCCGCAGCTTGGCCGTCCACACCGTCAGGTCCTCGTTGCTGGTCAGTTCGGTCGCCAGGCTGGGGATGACATTGGTGGTCGAGCCATCAAAGGCCAACAACGATTCGCAGCCCTGCTCAACAGCCCGGAAGGACACGCCGTCGGTGACCACTGCTGCGTAGAGCTGAACCGGATTGGTGTACTCACCGAAGATGAACGTCACTGGTTCCTGGGCCGAGACAGGCCCCATCATGGTCAGGGCAAAGGCCACGATAAGTAGCAAGCCGAGCTTTCTGGACATTAATCTCCTCCTATTTGGGTGTAGGCAATAGGCTTGGGGGAAAGAATACGGTCTTTGTCAGGCCGTTCCGGGACACCTCCTTCTGTTTGTTTGGGGATGCTTTCGTCGGGCACAACAGTTTGATCTTCCTTCAAGTATGATTGGAAGTTGGCGCTTTGTCAAACCATTCCAGGCTAAATATCAGCATTACTGCTTTGTGATTTTGTGCATCTTGCGTCACCGACTTCACCCAAACATCACAAGACCGCTTGACTCCTACCCCGTGGTATGCTACCATCTTCGTCAGATTACCAACCACATATTCCTGGAACACTCTTATCCAGAGCGGCGGAGGGACCGGCCCTGCGAAGCCGCGGCAACCCTCATTGAGACGGCTGTCATCCAGCCCGATCTCAGAGAAGGTGCCAATTCCTGCAGACTGAAATGTCTGGAAGATGAGAGCGCGTCTGTGACCCTGATTACAGCAACTCCCTCTCATCACGAGAGGGAGTTTTTGTTGCGGACTGTGGCCTCAGGAGTGTTCCCCCAAACTGCGCGTCAGCCTGCCTGAGGAGGCCAAGCCATGTTAACCCAGCCCGACCTGATTGAGGACACCCGACCCGCGACTATTGTGGCGGCACCTGCCGCCCCTCGTGCATCCACCCGCGCTGTGCATGGCGGCACCATCCGCCGCAAAGACCAGCACAGCCTCACCACACCCATCTTTCAGACCGCCACCTTCACCTTCGCCAATACCGCTGAGTTGCTGGAATTCGTCACCGGTCAGGATACCAACCGCGAAGAATACGGGCGCTATGGAAACCCCACCATCAATGCGGTGGAACGCAAGCTGGCGGTGCTCGATGGCGGAGAAGATGCGGTCCTGTTCGCTTCTGGCATGACGGCGGTGACATCGGTGTTGCTGGCGAGCCTGCCCACCGGGGCGCACATCATCATGACCCATGACTGCTACCGACGGACGCGCCAGTTCTGCCAGGAGTATCTCCCCCGCCTGGGAATCGAGACCACCATCGTGGCGATGGGCAACTATGACGCCCTGGAAGCGGCCATCCGGCCCGGCCAGACCCGATTTATCCTCTCCGAAAGCCCCACCAACCCCTATCTGCGGGTCGCTGACCTGGAACGGATCGCGGCCCTTGGTCGGCAGTACCACGTGCGCACGCTGATCGATAGCACCTTCGCCACCCCCATCAACCAGCGCGCCCTGGAATGGGGAATTGACGTGGTGATCCACAGCGCCACCAAGTATCTCTCCGGCCACAATGACCTGCTGGCTGGCGTCGTGGTCGGCAAAGGCCCCTTTATCCAGGCGATCCGCGAGGCGCGGGGCGTGCTGGGCAACCTGGTTGACCCGCAGAACGCCTTCCTGCTGGAGCGTGGCTTGAAGACCCTGGCGCTGCGGGTCCGGCAGCAAAACGCGACCGCTCAGGCGGTGGCCGAGTATCTGGAGAATCATCCCAAGATCGAGCGCGTATGGTATCCTGGCCTGGCCAGCCACCCCGATCACGCCGTGGCCGCTGCCCAGATGAGCGGCTTTGGTGGCGTGGTGAGCTTTGAGACCAGGGCCACCCTGGCGGAGACCAGCCGCTTTGTCGACGCCATGCGGATTCCGTACATTGCGCCCAGCTTCGGCGGCGTTGAAAGTCTGATCGAGCAGCCGGCGATCATCTCCTATCACGATGTGCCGCCGGAGGAGCGCGCCGCCATCGGCATCAAAGACAACCTGGTCCGCTTCGCCGTCGGCATCGAAGACACCGAAGACATCCTGGACGATCTGGAACAGGCGCTACGCGTGCTCTAGCTCTTCATTGCCCACGGCTGCCAGCAATTCGCGGACGGCATTGAGCGATGGCTCGATGCGGTGCAGGTGATTGGCATAGCGCGCGGCGATGCCGTCAAGCTGCTCTGCATGATAATCGACAATAATCGACGGGTCTTTGAGCACATGGCCGGTCAGAATGCCCACGACTTTTTCGTCAGGTCGAATGACCCCGCCCTCGGCCAGCTTGCGCGTGCCTGCCAGGGCACACGCCGATGCCGGTTCGCAGCCGATGCCGCTGGCGTCGATCTGGGCCTTGGCGTCCAGGATTTCCTGATCGGTCACCTCTTCAACCACCCCGTCCGTCCAACGCAACGCGCGCACCGCTTTGTCATAGTTAACTGGATCGCCGATCTTGATCGCCGTCGCCAGCGTATGGGCCTCGACGCGCTCATGGGTGGAGAAACCAGCCCGATAGCCCCGGTACAGCGGGTTGGCCCCTGCCGCCTGAATCACGGCCAGCCGGGGCAAACGATCGATCAGCCCCAGCTCATGCAGTTCGTGAAGCGCCTTGCCAAACGCGGAACTGTTGCCGAGGTTGCCGCCCGGCACCACAATCCAGTCGGGAATCTGCCACCGCAATTGCTGCAATAACTCGAAGACGATGGTCTTCTGCCCTTCCAGCCGGAAGGGATTCACCGAATTGAGCAGGTAAATGCCCAGTGCGTCGGCCACTTGCCGCACAAGACGCATGGCTATATCAAAATCGCCGGGAATCTGCACGCACGTCGCGCCATAGGCCACGGCCTGCGCCAGCTTGCCCAGCGCCACCTGGCCTTCCTGAAAAAACACAATCGCGCTCAGCCCTCCCAGCGCCGCATATGAAGCCAGCGAGGCAGATGTGTTGCCAGTGGAGGCGCAGGCCACCCGGCGCATCCCCAGGATTCGGGCCTGGGTCACGCCGCCGGTCATGCCTCGATCCTTGAACGAGCCTGTCGGATTCTCCCCTTCATGCTTGAGCCACAAGTGCTTGAGACCCGCCCAGCGGGCCAACCAGGGAGTCTCATACAGATTGGTGTTGCCCTCAGGGCGACTGACGATCCGATCGTTGGCCGCTCCAGGGTAGACCAGTTCTTTGAACCGCCAGACCCCGCTGCGATAGGGCGCTGCCAGCGCGCCCAGCCGCTCATCGAACAGCTGTCGGGACACCCGCCCGTGCAGCGACTCGAGATCATGCTGCACATCCAGCAGCCCCCCGCACGATGGGCAGTCATAAACCAGCTGATCGATGGGATATTCGGCCCCACAGGAAATACACTTGAGCAGGCTTTGCATGATCCCCCATCATTTTCTATAGTTGCTGTGCTCACCGGTCGACCGCGCGATGGCTTGAGCCCGCATATCATAACCGCGCCAACAGGATGATACCAATATGTCCCTATCAACCGCGACCGCTTACGCGCCCGCCACCGTTGCCAACTTAGGCCCTGGTTTCGATGTGCTGGGTCTGGCCCTGCCCGCGCCCGGCGACACAGTGACGGTGGAGTTAACCGACACCCCTGGCGTCACGCTGCTGCAAATCACCGGCGATAATGGCATGCTGCCCACCGACCCCCAAAAGAACACCGCTTGCGTGGCAGCTCATCACGTGTTACAGACCGCCGTTCCCCGGGAAGGGGTTGCGCTCCGTCTGCACAAAGCGCTTCCCCTGGCCAGCGGGCTGGGCAGCAGTGCGGCCAGCGCGGTGGCGGCGGCGGTGGCCGTCAACGCGCTCCTGGGGGAGCCACTGAGCCGACCGGAGTTGCTGCCGGCCTGCGTGGCAGCCGAGGCCGTCGTCAGCGGCCGCCACGCGGATAACGTGGCACCCGCCTTACTGGGCGGGATCGTGCTGGTCACCGGGTTCACCCCTGCCGATGTGTTCCGGCTGCCCACGCCGCCCGACCTGCACCTGGCAGTCGTCTCGCCACATGTCGCAGTCCCCACTGCCGAAGCGCGCGCTGTACTGCCCAAAAGCGTTCCTCTGCCTTCCATGGTACACCAAACTGCACAGGTCGGGCTGCTGGTTCATGCCCTCCACCAGGGCGATACGACCCTGCTGGCACGCGCGGTGGGTAGCGATCTGGTCGTTGAACCGGCCCGCGCTCACCTGATGCCACTCTTTCGCGAGGCCCAGGCGGCAGCTCGTGAGGCTGGCGCGCTGGCAACCATCATCAGTGGGGCCGGGCCGACCGTGTGCGCGCTGTGCACTTCCGCCCAGGACGCCCAGGCCGTCGCCGAAACGCTCACCCACCTTTACACCACCCGGGGAATCGAAGCGACTGCCCAGGCCACCACCGTCGCCCAGGAAGGCGCCCGCGTGCTCCACCTGGGTTAGGTCTACGAACCACAAGCGTTCCCAGGCGTGTTGCACCGCCTTTTCTTTCATGCTAGACTGGGCATCACATACGCACCCTTGGGCATCCTATTGTACTCATAACCATGGCCGAGAGAATTCTGATCGTAGACGACGATGTTGATAGCTTGAAGCTGATCGGCTTGATGCTGCAACGGCAAGGCTACGAGATCTCCGCCGCCAATTCAGGTAGCCAGGCCCTTAACAAGGTAGTCGTCGAACCACCTGACCTGATCATCCTGGACGTGATGATGCCGGACATGGACGGCTATGAAGTCTGCCGTCGTCTGCGAGCGGATCCCAAAACTCAGAATATACCCATCATCATGTTCACCGCCAAAACGTTGGTCGACGACAAAGTGGCCGGGTTCGAAGCTGGCGCTGACGACTACCTGACCAAGCCCACTCATCCTGCCGAACTGGCTTCTCGCGTCAAAGCCGTCCTGGCCCGCAGCACGGCCAAGAAGGGCGCTGCCAGCGATCGGGCCAGTTTGATCGGCGTACTCGGCACACGCGGTGGCGTAGGGACGACCACCGTCGCTGCCAACGTCGCTTCGGCTCTTGCTAAGAAGGAAACCACTATCCTGGCCGACTTCCGCCCTGGCCAGGGCAGTTTGAGCGCCTCGCTGGGGTTCACGCGGGTCTCCGGCCTGGCCAACCTGGTCACTCGCTCCCCCAACGAGTTGACCGCGCGGGTGGTGGGGGGGGAACTGGTCCATCACAGCTCAGGGATCAGACTTCTACTATCGTCCACGAAGCCCAAAGAGGCGCAGATTGCCATCTCCCCGGATGTGGCGGCAGCTATTGTCTGGCAACTGCGCGGCCTGGCCCAGGTCGTCGTCCTTGATCTGGGCGTGGGCCTGACCACCGTCAATCAGCGGCTCTTACGAGATGTCAACCACCTGATACTGGTCACCGACCCCCAGCGCGTCACGCTCACCATGGCTCGGGAGTTGCTGAATGAACTGGGTGACACCGGCCTTGGACAGGGCGTGGTCAGTATCGTGCTCGTCAATCGAACCCATTCCAGCCTGCAGGTATCCTGGCAGGAAGCTGAACAGATCCTGGGCCGCGATATGCTGGCGATCATCTCCCCTGCCCCTGAGCTGGCCTTCCAGGCAAATGAAGCCGGTGTGCCGATCGTCCACCTGCAGCCAGGGGCCATTGTCGCCAGTCAGTTTCTCAAGCTAGCCGACGAGGTTGGCGTGCGCGTACATAGCAATAGCCAGTAGCATGGGGGCCGGCCAGGGGCGCGGTCGTCCCGGGCCAGGCGCGTTCGACGGGAGATGGTGGCACAGGCGGTAATTTTCACATATAGTTAGTTTATGATCGAAGAAGCCGTCCAACGTGCTGCCTGCTTGATACGCGAGGCTGAATATGCAATTGCGCTTACGGGGGCCGGCATCAGCACACCGTCAGGAATCCCTGACTTCCGCAGCCCGAATTCCGGCCTCTGGGAGACGGAAAACCCGATTGAAGTTGCCAGTCTCTTAGGCTTTAAGCGTCGCCCACAGGCTTTCTACGATTGGATTCGGCCACTGGCCAAGACGTTCCTGGCAGCGGAGCCTAATCCGGCCCATCTGGCTCTGGCAGAGTTGGAGAAAGCCGGTTATGTCAAAGTTATCATCACGCAGAACATTGACATGTTGCATACCAAGGCAGGATCAACAGCGGTCGCTGAGATCCATGGCCATTTGCGTCAATTGACCTGTATCGAGTGTTTTGCCGAGTATGATGCCGGGCCGATCATCAGCCAGTTTATGGATGACGGGGCAGTGCCTCGCTGTCCCCAATGCCAGGGGGTTCTGAAGCCGAACATCATACTATTTGGGGAGCAACTGCCCGTGCGGCAGCTGTTTGCGGCTCAGCAGGCGGTGCGCCGATGTGATCTGATGCTCGTCGCTGGCTCTTCGTTGCAGGTGGCACCGGCGGGGGATTTGCCAATGCTGGCCAGACAGCGCAACGCCAGGCTCATCATCATTAACCGCGAGGAGACTTATGCCGATCAGATGGCTGATCTCGTGTTCCGGGATGATATCGCCGCTACGCTCCCTCGAATTGCCGCGGCGGTGATGGAGGGGAAGTAGGCTTATGGCTACACCAGATACGGCGCGCGGCCACGATGAGGCCGTCCAAAACTACCTGCAGTTGATGGCGCGCTACGAACGCCTGATGGAGATCAGCCGCCAGCTCACCTCCACCCTCGACCTCACGGCACTCCTGGACCAGATCATCCAGGCAGCCATCGAACTCACGGACAGTGAGAAGGCGTCGATCCTGCTGCTCGATCCGCAGACCGACGAACTGCGATTTGAAGCTGCCTCCGATATCAGCAGCGGCGCACGTGACGCCATCGTCGTGCCCAAAGAAGGCAGCATTGCCGGCTGGGTGGTCACTCACGGCGAGTTTATCCTGGTGCCTGACGTCCGCAATGAGCCGCGCTGGTTCCAGGACATCGAGAAATCGGTCGAGACGAAAACCCGCAATATGCTGGCGGTGCCCATGCGCGCGCATACCAAGATCATCGGGGCGCTGGAGGCGGTGAACAAGCGCAACGACGCGCCGTACACCGAAGATGACATCAATACGTTAAACACGCTGGCTGCTCACGCCGCCGTGGCCATCGAAACAGCGCGGCTGTTCCAGCAAAATGACTTCATCGCCGAACTGGTTCACGAGCTACGCACGCCGCTGGCCGCCCTCACTGCCAGCATCGCCCTCCTGCTGCGCCCCAACCTCTCCGAGGACCGCCGTCACGACATCATTCTAACCATGCAGCGGGAGACCGACCGCCTCAGCAAGATGACGACCGAGTTCCTCGACCTGGCCCGGCTGGAGTCCGGTCGCGCCCGGCTGGAACTCGCCCTGTTTGACCTCCGCGAGCTGATCGACGAAAGCGTGACCGTGGTCCAGCAACAGGCCAAAGAACGCAGCGTGACCATTCACATTGATTGTCGGGATAACACCGAGATCGAAGGGGATCGCGGGAAGATCAAACAGGTATTGCTGAACCTGCTCACCAATGCCATCAAATATAACCGGCAAAACGGCCACATTTATGTGACAACCTCGCCTGCGCACGATGGCAAACAGGAGGTTATCCAGATTGCCGTCCGCGATACCGGCAAGGGAATCTCCAAAGAAAATCAGGCCCACATGTTTGAGCGTTTTTACCGGGTCGCCGATACCGAGGGCTACACCCAGGGGACCGGCCTCGGACTGGTGATCGCCAAACGTATCATCGAAGCCCACGGCGGCAACATGTGGCTGGACAGCGAGCTGGGGGTTGGCACGACGTTTTATTTCACCGTGCCGCGCACCTCCTTCAAAACGCGCCCGACTGTCTCATCAACCCTCTGATTGTGTCACTGGCCTTTGGCGAAGAACAGCAGGACCTTCAGCACGCCCGGCCTGGCGGCCATCTCAAACGCCTTCACGCCATCCAACAATGAAAATCGGTGTTCGATCAGGGCTTCCACGTCAACTGCTCCAGCGGCCAACAGCCGCAGGGCAGCGTCAAAGGGGCCGCACCGACTGCCCACAACGGTGACTTCCTGTACGGCGATGTGGGTGAGATCCGCCTGAGGCAGGCCATGGTATGTGCTTTTGAGGATCAGCGTCCCACGGGGTCGTAACAACTGTAGGGCATGGGCGAAACCTTCCTCTCGACCGGTGCAGTCCACCACCACATCCGCCTGAGCGGGAGGCATTTCTTGGAAGTGCGCCGACCGGATCCCCCACCGGGCCAGCAACTGACTTTGCTTCTCGTGGCGCACAACTGTGGTCAGGTCTGCCCCGATCAGGCGGAGCACCTGGGCCACCAGCATCCCCAACTTGCCCGCCCCCAACACCACCACCCGCGCCGAAGGACGGATATGCGCCACTTCCTCCACCTGGAGGGCCGCGGCCAGCGGTTCGGTGAACACGGCCTGCGTGTCGGATACCTGGTCGGGTACCGCATGAAGGTTGCGCACGGGCAATGTCAGGTATTCGGCAAACGCGCCCGCACGCCCCTGGATGCCCAGGACGGTCCGATGACGGCAGTGTGACGGGACGCCTGCCAGGCAAAAGTCGCACGTCCCACAGGCCACGTTGATCTCGCCCACGACGCGCCTGCCCAACCATGCCTCAGGCCCGGCGACGATCTCGCCCACGAACTCATGTCCCAGTATCCCCTGGTAGTTGTAATAACCCCGGACTAACTCCAGGTCCGTGTTGCATATCCCCGCCAGCCGGGTCCGGATCAGCGCTTCGCCCTCGCCGCAGTCCGGCTCAGGGGCTTCCGGCAGCAACTGCAACCGACCGTCGTACACCGCTACCGCGCGCATCTTCCACCTCACTTGCCGCCTGACCCGCCACATGCGCGCCAGACTCTACTGTACAGGGCAGGAAATACACAGTCGGCAGCGAGACGGGCAGGCTGCCGACTGGAAAACGACTGTCTCATCACCAGCCCCTCAGGCGTGCTGCCGGCGCGCTCCCCGGAGCAACGGGATTTCGCCGTTTTCCCAGGCCACCAGCAGCGGCACAGCGTTAAAAATGGACGAGTACGTGCCACTGGCCAGACCGATGAACAGGATCGCCACAAACTGTTTGATCGTCTCCCCACCGAAAAGCAGAATCGCCGCCATGACGAAAAAGGCGTTCAACTGAGTCGCCAGGGAGCGGTGAATGGTTTCCAGCACGCTGCGATTGACCAGGATTTCATACGGCTCCCCCCGCCGGCGGTGGCTGTTCTCGCGGATGCGGTCGAAAACCACGATGCTGTCCTGAACGGAATAGCCGAGCACGGTCAGCATGGCCGTCAGAAAAAGCGCGTCCACCTGCCAGCCGAAGGCCAGCCCCAGGATCGACATGACGCCCATCACCACCAGAATGTCATGGATCATCGCCACAATCGCGCACACCCCATACCGGAACGCATTCGGCACCTGCCGAAACGCCCAGACGATAAACACCAGGATCACGCCGGTTGCCACGATCACGGCCACAATTGCCGCCTGTGTCACCTCGGCACCGATGGTCGGCGTGACCTGCGCCACGCTGGTGGCGGCCTCGTCCAGCGGCGCAATTTGCTCGCTTAACGCCCGTTTGATATCCTCGGTCGCTTCAGGCTCAATGAACGCGGTCCGCGCCTGCCAGCGAGAGACCTCCGCCCCGGTTACCGCACCAATGGGCACCAACTGCTGGAGGACAATATCCGTCAGGTCAAACTGGGCAAAGACATCGCGGATCTGCTCTTCCGTAGCTGGTCCGTTGAACTGAAGCTCAAACAGACTGCCGCCCACGAAATCAATCCCCAGCTGGACGGGCGTGCCGAACGTGATTGCCGAGTAGATCATGGCCACGATCCCCGGCACAATGACCAGCCCCGAAAACAGGAAGTAGTACTTACGGTGTTTGACAATGTTAAACATGTTGGTTGCTCTCCCCTGCCCTAAGCGCCCAACAGCCAGGAGCGGCGTTCAATCATATTGCCGGTAAAGCGCAAAAGCAGCACCAGGAACGTCCGCGTCACGATGATGGCCGTGAACAGGTTCAGCAGCAGGCCCAGCGCCAGGGTGATGGCAAACCCGCGCACCGATCCGGCCCCGAACGTCGAGCCGAACAGGTATAGGATGACACAGATGATGATCGTGGACAGATTCGAGTCGCGGATGGAGGTCCAGGCGCGATCAAAGCCGGCACGCACCGCCATATCCAGCTCACGGCCTTTGCGCAGCTCCTCTTTCATCCGCTCGAAGATCAGGATGTTGCCGTCTACGGCGGTCCCGATGGAGATCAGAAAACCGGTGATGGCCGGCAGTGTCAGGGTGACCGGGATGAACTTAAACAGCGCGAAGTTCATCAGGGTAAAAATCACCAGCGCCAGATCGGCGGCGACGCCAGGGACACGGTAATACAGCAACATGAACGTCAGCACCGTGATCACGCCGATCACCCCGGCGCGGATGCTCCGATTAATCGAAATCTCCCCCAGGGTGGGGCCGACGCTTTCGGTGCTCTCCACCCGGAGCGGCACCGGCAGCGCGCCGTAACGGAGCTGCACGGCCAGCGACTGCGCCTCGTCCTGGGTGAAATCGCCCGTGATCGAACCGCTGTCCGTCAGTGCCGCCCGGATGGTCGGCGCCGACAGCACCACGCCGTCGAGCACGATGGCCAGCGGACGGCCAATATGGGTGGACGTGAACGGGCCGAACTTTTCCGCCCCCGCGCTGTTTAACGTGAAGTTGACTACCCAACCGGTGCCAGCCGGGTTAAGCTGAGCGACCGCTGTCTCCAGACCCGCTCCCGTCATCACCGTCTCAAACGGCTGGCCGGTGCGCGGGTTCACCAGCGGGGCATTCTCTTCGGGAAGCGCCGGCCCGCCCTGGTCAGTCGGAGTCGGCTCCGCTGTCGCCGCTGGCGTGCCCTGGGGCGCTGCCGCCGCCGCGCGGGCCGCCTGCTGCTCAAGCTGAGCAGTGGTCAGTATGCGCTGCCCTTCCCAGGACAGGACATCGCTGATGCTGGAGAAGTCCACAAATTCCAGCAGGCCCGTTTCGCGGATGGTGGCGATAGCCACGTCAGGATCGGAGATCCCCGGCAGCTCCACGACAATGCGGTTCGCCCCTTCCTGCAACTGGACCACCGGCTCCACCACCCCCAGGGCGTTGACCCGGTTCTCCACAATCCGTCTGGCGGTGTCCATGTCCCCCGGTCCCACCTGATCGGCGGGTAGGTCCGCCGCCAACAGCACGCGCAGCCCGCCCCGCAAATCCAACCCGGGCCTAATCTCAATGGTCCGGCTGATGTCTTCCTTGCCATCACGGTTGATGTCCAGGTGGATGCCGGGGTTAGGCAGGCTCATCCAGACCGAAACCAGGGTGATCGCGGCAATCACGATCAGCCAGCGCAAGTGACTGCTCATCACGTATCCCTTCAATACGCGCGCAACCAGGTTGCCCGCCAGAACATTCCCGCGAATTGCCGCATGAAAAACGGCCCCCTCCGGAGCCGGCGACCCGGCAAATCATAACGCGGCGGCATGGCCGTGTCAACGTCAGCCTTCGGCGCTTTCCGCCTGGCCGCCGGTGAGACCGGTCTGTGCGCTCTTCGCCAGTTCTTCCGGGTTAAATGGTTGCATGATCGCCGCCGTGATGATGAGCACTTCCAGATTGTCTGCCAGCCGGACCTTCGCCAGGCCGGAATCGGGGTTCAACTCGCTGATCGTGCCGACCAATCCGCCGTAAGTCACGATCCGATCCCCCACCTGCAACTGGCGAATATACCGTTGGTGAGACTGGAAGGAGCGCTGCTTGGGAAACACCACCAGCGCCCAGTACGCGGCCAGAATCAACAGCAGGATTGTGATACCACCCAGATACTCCATCGCCAACCGCCATTCTCGCTTACCGAATCGAAACAGGGCCATTATATCCTTCAGAGGCGACCTTCCAAAATCGCCGTTGCAGGAGCACACGGCTTCGTGTTACGATCCGACCCGCCTGTCTTCACGAAAATAAGAGGAAAGCCACGCGATGCGTGTTGTGATCAACCAGCGACTGGTCCAGCGCAACCGGAAAATCGCGCAGTACGCGTTTTTCGCCACCCTGGCGCTGCTCATTCTGGGCCTTTTTGTCACCAATGCCGCCCCTGCCAATCCCGCCCTGCTGCTGGCCCCCTTGCTGGTGCTGCCAATTGCCATCATCGCTACCATGTACTCGGTCCGCATGGCCAACAACTGGCTCCGTCAGCCCCGTCCGGAAGAGGCGATGGAGCAGGGCCTGAAGGGCCTAGGCAGCCGCAGCGTTATCTACCACTATTGGATGCCCGCCAAGCATGTGCTGATCGCCCCCCAGGGGGTATTTACCTTCACGACGCGCCCCCAGGAAGGGCGGTTCCGCGTCGAGGGCGATCGGTTCAAGAGAGCCGGCGGTTTTTTCGGCAAGCTCCTGATCTACTTCCGGCAGGATGTCTTAGGTGACCCCCACCACGAAGCCCTGAAAGAAGCCGCCAAAATGCAGGCCCTGATCGACCAGGTTGCGCCGGATTCGGGGGTCACGGTGCAGCCAGCCATCGTCTTCACCAGCCCGGCGGCGGCGGTCGAGGTGGTGGATACATCGATCCCGGTGGTCCACGCCGAGAACAAAAAACGGCCCAGCCTCAAGTCATTCCTGCGGGAGGCCAAAAAACAGGGAGAGACGGTCACCCTGAGTGAAGAGCAAATCAAAGCCCTGGAACGCGCCGCTAAAATCCCGCCCCAGGATGCCGAATGACGACCCGGCGGTCAGATCGCGCTCTGTCCTTGCTGGTTCTTCTGATCTTGCTGGCGTTGGCCCTGCGGTTATACCGGCTGGCGGACAGTCCGGTGCGCGGCGACGAAGCCTTCACCATCCAGTACTGGCCCGCTTCATGGTCGGACGCGCTGGACCTGGTGGGCATCGATCCTCATCCCTGGCTGGCCTATGCGCTGTTTGCTCACTGGCAAACCATCTTCGGCGATGGCGAGTGGGTCATGCGCCTGCTGCCCACCCTCCTCAGCCTGCCGGGCGTCGCCGCCACCTATGCCCTTGCCCGACGGCTACGGGTTGAACAACGCGCCGCCCTGCTGGCCACCCTGCTGGTCGCGGTTCACCCCTTTCTGATCTGGCATGCCCAGGACGTGCGCGACTATGCCATCTGGGCTTCCTTCAGCGCCATCGCCAGTTGGGCGTTTCTGCTGGCTATCACGGCTGGCGGGTGGCGCAACTGGCTGCTTTACGCGATCACAACCCTCCTCAGCGCTTACATTTTTTTTCTACACCCATTCGTGATCGCCGCTCAGGGGCTGTATGTGATCGTGGCCAAGCGCCGTCGGCTGCGCGCCTGGCTCCTGTCAATAGTCGGCGTCGCCGTGGCGATGATCCCCTGGAGCATCATGCTGGCGACGGCGGCGGGCAGCAGATACGGGGGCACCGCCGATCGCTTTGACCTCTCACTGCTGATCACCTGGTTCCTGCCGACGCTGACCATCGGCAGCACCCTCCCCCAGACAGCGCTGGATGTGATCGGCATCGGACTGTTGGTGGGGGGGATCATCGCGCTGGTAGCACTGTGGCGCTGGCGGCGGGATGCAACGTTGTTTCTCGGCATCCAGGTGGCCGTGCCAACTCTGTGCCTTAGCGTGGTTGCCCTGCGGATGAATGTGTTTCGTCCCCGGTATCTGGTGGCTGTTGTGCCCTATGTGGTCTTGTTTGTGGCAGCTGTTGTCGTTTACCTGACTACACGAAAATACCGTTGGGTCAGGTTTGGCGCGTTGGGTTTGCTGGCGGTTGTGCTGGCCGCCGATGGCTGGGCGCTGATCAATCACTACCTGGACCCGGCTTACCGCAAAGCGCCGAACTGGCGTGATCTGGGCGCATACCTGACCGCCCATACGCAGCCCGGCGACCTGGTCGTCCAGCAGGCGCTGGACCCCGGCTTCACCTACTACTTCCGCGGCCCCGCCGATGAGACCACTCTCCCACTCAGCCCCAATGCGCCCGCCGAGGAGACTATCGCCATCCTGGAGCAGGCCATAACCGACCGGCGTGCTGTATGGCTGATCCCTGGCGCGCCCGCCGGCTACGATGATGCGCGCGTACCGCTCACCTGGCTGACCAGCGAAGCTCAGCTGACGCTGGCCATCGATGTCGCCGGATTTCGTGTGCTGGAATTTCGCCGGTGGGAGGTGCGACCGGCTGAATACACGCCCCGCACGAGGGAGGCGTTCGATGATGCCGCCGCCCTGCTGGACTGGCACCTGGACCGCCCGACGGCGGCCACCCTCCGCCTGATCGCCTACTGGCGACCACTCACTCCGACGGAAGAACCGCTCAGCGGCTTTCTCCACCTGGTCGGACCGCCCCGCCCCGACAATGGGCTGCCTCTGTGGGCGCAGGACGATCACCGCGTGCCGGGCGGCCTGGTTGATACGACTACCTGGGATCCCGATACCGTCTACCGCGATGTGTACCTGCTGACCCTGCCCCATAACGTGCCGGGCGGGACCTGGTCGTTACATATTGGGCTGTACCATCCGACCACCATGGAGCGGCTCATCATCGGCGACGCTGACCATCTGGAGATTGCCCTGGAGGATTTTCCGGGCCAGCCATCAAATTCGCCGAAAACAGGCCAATAGAAAAGGAGCCTGGCACCGACAAGGCTCCCCTTCTGCACCTGAATTCGCGGTGGCTATCCGCCGGTCAGTTTCTTCAGCCGCTCTTCCCACTTGGCCACCATACGGTTATAGACCGCCTCCGTGATCTCGCCTCTGGCAAAGCGCAGGTCCAGGTTATCCAGCATGGCCTGGATTTCTTCCGGCGTGCTGGGCAAGGCCGGGGCTGACTCCGCGGCTGGCTGCTGTTGCGCCTCCTGATTCTGCTGCATCATCTGCATCATCATCTGCTGCATCATCATCTGCTGCTGTTGCATCTGCTGCTGCAAGGCGGCCTGTTCCGGATTCAGGGTCGCGCCAATGCTCTGCCCCACCCCAAAGCCCACACCAGCGCTCGCCAGGCTGCCGCCCGCCCCCGGATTCTGCGCCGCCGACTGCGCAATATCCAGGCGACGGATACGCTCATAAGCTTCGATGCTCATGTAATTCCGCAGCTCGTCAATGCTGGCATCCTTCGCGGTGAAGGGCTTGGCCTCAAAAGCCTTGATCCGCATGCCGATGTTGGCAAACTGTTCGTTGAGCCGCGCCAGCATGGCCCCTTCCAGGTCACCGAGCAACTGGTTGGCCTCCGGCACACTGGAGACTCCCGATTTGGAGAGCAGCGTGACTATCTCGCCCAGCAGCATGGCCTGAATACGATCCTTGATATCCCCCAGGCGCAGGATCGGCTTGCCAATGGCATACTGACGCACAAACCGCACCGGTTCTTCGATGACGATATCAATCACCCCATGAGTCACCAGCAGCACCACCCCCAGTCCTTTGCCGGGCGTCTCCAGCACCACTGGCGGGTTGGTCCCCCACCCGACCTGCGGCAGGTCCTTCAGATTGACGAAGTACAGGTCCGCTGTGAAGGGGGTACGGCCGCTGGTCACCAGGCCGATCAGGCCGGAAAGCAACGGCAGGTTGGCTGTGGAGAGCGTGTGGTTGCCGGGACCGAGCGCATCGAGCACCTCACCCTGCCGCACAAAGACGGCGGCCTGGCTTTCCTGCACGATCACCTGGGAACCCATGCGGAAGTCGCCGCTGCCGCGTTGGGGTTCCCGATACGCCAGTTCATCATCCATCACATTGGGATGGTCAATGACATCAATAATGCGTGCCATTCAACTTTCTCCTTATCAACTGGCACCATCCACCGGAGAGGGTGCCAACGGCAGCCGCTTCACGACTGCCAGACTATCTCAGATCGTTGATCACGTTCTTGCGCAGGTCAAAGGCTTCCCCGGCCTCCATCACCACCGCTTCCAATGCCGCCAGTGCTTCGTCGATCCCCTCATTGGCATCGGCGGCCCGCTGAAGGCCTTCGACGGCCTCTCGAATCTGATCCACGTACCGCAGCATGGCTTCGTCAAAGGCATAGATCTCTGCCAGCTCATCCTGGCCGATCTTCAGCGCGCCGGTGAAGGCGTAGCCCGGTGCCGCCGTCTGGATGCGATCCGTCAGCGTTTGCAGTTTGGTTTTGGCCGAGCGGGTTTTGTTCATGTACGACAGGCCGCCGGCATCCAGGATCGTGTTCTCCGCCTGGGCGATTCGCGCGATCTGTGCCCTCAACTGCCCGGCAAGGTGCTCCCGAATAATGCGGTCGGCGTCCCGTTGAGCGGACATATTGAAGTAACTCTCAATGTCATCGCCCAACCCCGGAATCCGCGTGAGTAAGTTTTCCCAAGAACCGCGTTGACGGACAATACGGTCAAACAGGTCCCCACTCATCAAATTCTCTCCTCAAAGAATGTCCCGCCAATGGTTCTGACTAGCATACAACAGAGCTAACCGCCGGACAAATAGGTCTCCATCAGCTTAAGAAGTACTCCGTGCCGCAGTAGCGACATGTCACTACACCCTTGCCGGTTAACTCGATCTCCCCGCCGCAGTTCTGGCATTTGTCCAGCTCCCGCAGGTGGCGGGCCTCCGCTGAATACAGCATACCCTTATCCCAGTTGACGTAACCGCTGAACACCTGCAACCCCACCAGCTCATGGACCATGTCCCGGATGTCCTCCTGGCTCAGCTGCATTTCCAGCGCCAGATCGGAGACCTCCACCTGCCCCCGGCTGCGCACGATGCTCAACAGACGGCGTTGTTGCTCGGCGCGTGCCTGGCGGCCGGCCTCCCGGCCTCCCTGCACGACCATCAACACCCCAAAACCGACCAGAGGGACCACCAGCACCACAAAGGCCAGCGCCAGCCCCAGAATCGCGCCGGAGCGGGTCAACTGCTCGCTGCTAACCCCGCTGGAAAGAAACACGACTGCCAGAATCCCCACGATAACGCCGACAGCAATCAACATGCCGCCGACCATGCGACCACTGCTCACCTCGACACTCCTTCCGTAACGGAAGCACGGAATGTATGCGCAGGGCGCCGCGGCCCCATGACTAGCCAAAGCCCGCGCCCCCACCATCACCGCCGCCCCCGCCACCGCTGAACCCGCCAGAAAAACCGCCACTTGATGACGACGACGGACGGCTGTTCAATGTGCTGGAGGCATTGTTCAGCATGCCGAACAGGCCATCGGACATCTGATTCAGCCCCCCAAACGCCCCGCTGGCCAGACCATCCAACGACGACCCCGGCCGGGCCAGCTGGCTGCGGATATCCGGGTTGCGCATATCCACCACCGGCGCGCCGTGACGGTACCCCTGTCCCCACGGCCCGCCCAGGTAGCACGGATAATACCAGTACGGGATGGGCGTCGCTGGAACACGGCTGAATGTCTGCACCCAGGCACGCTCTAATCCAAAAGCCACCGCATAAGGCAGATACTCGTTGAAAAGGTCGGTCGCCTGCTCCACGTCTGTATAGCGCCGAATGTTGCGCAGGTATTCACGGAAGGCCCGCCACTTGGCAGCCTCCTCAGCACCCTTGGCCGTCTTGGCTGGCATGCGCGAGGCGGCAACCAGGATCACCAGCGCCACCACCCCCAGCGCAATAGGGATGCAGATCAGGGTCGCCACGGTATCTTTGAGGGCGCCCAGCACCACCACCCCCAGCACCACGGCCAGGATCATCAGGGCCATGCCGAACCCGCCCCATCGGTTCCGCACGGCCTGGGGGCTTGACCGGAAGAGCCTTTCCCGGACGACCTCCTTGTAGAGCGCCTGCTGTATCTGGGGAATGGCCGTGTAGAATTTGTTTTTCATCGACTCCAGCGTGCGTTCGTCTTTGCCCTGGAACACCTTCTGGAGCATGATCCGCTCAAAGCTGCGCAGGTCATCGGGGGCTTTGTCGGTGCGCTTGAAGGTGAAGGTCGTCGAACTGCCGATGCCCAGAAAGCCCCGCTGCCGGTCTTCCTCAATGACCAGATACCCACGCCGCGCCAGATCCATCAGCGTGGCCATCACATCCTGCAGGTCGGCCTTTTCATCCACCAGCGTGCCCGCTATCGCCGGAGGCAGGTCCGATGGCGGCTCTGACAGATATTCCGGCACCACGCCGCTCACCGGGTCACGCCCCCGGGTGTACCAGACATAGTACACGGCCAGCGGCCCAAGTACCAGCAGCAGCACCGCCGCCGCGCCGAAAAACAACTCCAGGTATGGGCTGATCACCGCATAGCGGTCAAACGCCGCCTGCCAGGAAGCCGTCCGGTTCCCTAGTTGATGGGGATACTGGATGCGGACTTCCAACCCCTCCCCAGCCTGAAGCGATCGGGCGACCGAAAAAACTACGTCGGAGCCATTCCGGGTCACCGTCGTCGGTGGGCCATAGGACGCAATCGGATCGATCCCTTCCCGCGGGATGGCATCGTCAGGCAGATGGACGGTGACCGTTGCGCCTTGAATGGGGAACGAATGATCGGCACCGATGGCAAACCAGTCCAGCTGATCCCCGCCGCCGTAGGTCCGCAGCCCACCGACCACCTCATACGCGATCTCAAACACGCGACGTTCGTTCTGGGCTGGTCGCAGGAAGTAATAGGTGATCTCCAGTTCATGGTTATTTCGCCGCACGCAGAACGTACCGGCAGCCTCCCCGCACGACGGCGTGAGCGCTGTGCCGCCGTCATACACGGCAACATTCACGAGGTCTTCCACCCGATCCAGAGGGATGGACCGGAAGCCAAACCGAAACTGCCCGCTGGTGAACTGGATGTCATGCGTCTCCACCACGGTGAAACGGTTCGTGCGTGGGTCGATGTGATCAATCGTGACATCCCAGCGTCGCCAGTATAGTGAGCGGGTTTGTGCGGCAACGGGCGCTGCCCCACTTAGCCCGACCCACAACACCAGCACCGTGGTAATTCCCCAATACCAGCGGCGTCTGCCCATCATTTCCACTCCCCTTGTCTGTACATCACTCCAGGCCCCGCCTCTGGCCGGACAAAGCATTGGCGCTTGCATTGCATTCGTTATATCATGGGTCAAGGCGACATTGCCACTAACAGGAGGATAGATATGCGACGAGGCCCACTTGCCATCATGCTGGCGTTGGCCCTGGTTCTGGTTGTGGGTGGAACTGCCGGCGCTCAGGGAGGGACACAACATGTGGTGCAACGCGGAGAGAACCTCTACCGCATCGCACTCCGCTATGGAACAACGATAGATGCTCTGGTCCAGGCCAATGGTATCGTTAATCCTAATTTGATTTTCGCCGGGCAGACGTTGACCATTCCAGGGGCAGGCCCTGGCGACGGGGGGACGACCGACGGCGGCACTGGGCAGCCACCGGGCGGCACCACCACCTATGTCGTCGTCCGCGGAGACACGTTATACCGCATCGCGCTGCGCTTCGGCACGACGATCGCCAATCTGGCATCGCTCAACAACATCGCCAATCCCAATCTTATCTTCGTCGGACAGCGGCTGACAGTTCAGGGGACCGGCAGCGGTCAGCCCACCACACCCCAACCGCCGCCCTCCGGCGGTGACACCACCACGCCGCCCAGCACCGCCCCCAATGTCGGCTTTGCCTTTGGCATCCAGGTGCACCTGCCTAACCAGAACCAGGCAGCCGTCGCTGGCAACGTGACTGAGCTGGGCATGACCTGGGCCAAGCAGCAGATCGAATGGGCCGTGTACGAAACCTCACAGGGCAACATCAACTTCGCGCCGATTGACGAGATGGTGAACACATTGGAAGCGATCAACGTGCACATCCTGTTCAGTGTGGTAAAGGCCCCCGACTGGGCCCGCGACTCGACCCAGGAAGACGGCCCGCCCACGAACTTCCAGACCCTGGCCAATTTTGTCGGCGCGCTGGCCGAACGGTATCGGGGGCGGGTGGACGCCTATGAAATCTGGAATGAGCAGAATCTCCGGCGGGAATGGAACAGCCGGTCGCACCCGATCAGCGCGGCGCAATACGTGGAGATGTTGAGGCTATCCTACAATGCGATCAAAGCCGCCGATCCCGCCGCGATTGTGGTGGCCGGCGGCCTGGCCCCAACCGGCTTTAACGACGGCGTCAACGCCATTGACGACCGGGTATACCTGCAGGCCATGTACGCCAGTGGCGTGGCCCGCTACATGGATGCGCTCGGCGCGCACCCCAACGGATGGGCCAACCCGCCCGACAGCGTGTGTTGTAACAACACCGCTGGCGTGCTCACCCATGACGACCACCGCAGCTTCTTCTTCCGGCAGACCCTGGGCGACTACCGGGAGATCATGCTGGCCGCCGGCGATTCCCAGACCTTCATCTGGCCGACCGAATTCGGCTGGGGCACCAACGCCGACACCGGTCATGCGCCGCCGGCGGGTTACGAATTTGTGGCCTTCACCGATCTCACGGAGCAGGCCACCTACATCGTCCGGGGGTTCCAGCTGGGCCGCGACCTGAACTACGTCGGGCCGATGTTCCTGTGGAACCTGAACTTCTGCGAGGCCGCTGGCGCAGCCTCGGAGCAGTGCCTGTGGTCGCTCATCGGCCCCTCAGGGCCACGCCCCGCCTATAATGCGGTGAGAGATATGGCCAAGTAATCGCCAACTTCTCTCTTTCCAGGCCCAGATAAAAGACCGCCCGCTCCAGGTTCCAGAGCGGGCGGTCCGCTATCATTCCCCTACTCCGCGTCGCCCAGCGGATGATCAGCCCCCTTTGCCCGCCATATACCCCACGAAGGCCCTTCTCCCCACAACAGGGACGCGTATAGGATCATTCTCTGGCTGACCAGGATGTCACCTAGGGGGCAAGTGTAAGCCGAGGGGTTGACGTTCGTGAAGGAGTCAGCGTTGCCGTCGGCGTGGCACTCGGTGCCGCGGTATTGGTGGGGATGGCGGTTGCTGTCGGCGGCTGGGTGGGCGAGGACGCTGGCGGGCGCGGCGGCGTGGGCGATGGTGTTCTCGACGGCGTCGGTGTCCGGGATGAAGTGACCCTGGGCGTCCGCGTCGGCGTCGGACTGGCCGTCCGGGTGGATGTTGCGGTGGGCGTCGGTGTGGGCGTCGGCGTTGACGTGTGGGTCGGCGTGGGGATGGCCGTCGCCGTCCAGGTCGCCGTTGGAGATGCCGTCACCGTTGCCGTGGGAGTGAGGGTATCCGTCGGCGTCCGGGTTGGCAAAGGCGTGCGAGTCGCCGTGGGCGATGGCACTGGCGTGGCCGTCGGGCGCACTGGGGTGGGGGTAAGCGTCGGGAGGATCAGCCCTCCCAGCGGAAAGGCACGCACCGCCAGCGCCCGGTCAATCGGCAGCAGTTCCACCGTCAGCACACCGCCATCGTCCGGCAGCACCCGCACCCGGTCCTCGCCAATCACCTGCCCGGTAAACGGATCCCAAAACTCCACACGATATTCCCCCGCCGGCATGTTCGGAAATTCGGCGGTAAAGCCGGGAGGCACGGTCTGGATGGCCTCCGCTGCCCGCTGCCAGACATAATCTCGATTCTGAAACCAGGCGAGCAGCACGCCATGATCGCGGTCAGCCAGGGCCATGGCCCGGAGAGGAGCCACATAATGCTCAATGCTGACATAGCCAATCTGCAACCAGTCATCGCCCTGGTTATCCAGCTCAATCCGGTGTTCGCCAGCCGGGAGGGGCACCATGATCGTTGTCCGTGGTGCGCCGGCGGCCAGGTCCAACGCTGCCACCAACTCCCCGTCGCGGTGCAGAACCAGTCTGGCTCCCCGTTGCGGCGATACGTTCCTGACCATCACGGCAAGAGTCGTATCGACGGGAGGCGCGACCAGATAGGCGTGAGGCCGGTTCAGTTGACTGTTAAACGTCTGTCCGAAAATGAAGCTGGAAAGGGTGTTAATGGCCGGGAAAGAGCCTTCCGGCGTGAGCCAGTAATCGCCCAGGTCAGGCAATGCGTCGGTCATGAACCGGCGGTCAAAGCCTTCCAGGCGCAACGGGGTGTAAAGGGCGGGGTCGTTGGTCACCAGCCGGGGCAACACCGGCACCAACTGCAAACGATTCCAGGGAATGCCTGCCGTAAACTGCGCCAGCGGGCGGTAGATGGTGACTAGATCGCGCGGCTCCAGGTAGGTATCCCACCACCACGAGGCCCCTGCGCCCGCCGCTCCCGCGAGCACGCTGGCCCACATCGTGTTACGGACATGAATGCCAGTTGGATCATCCTCCGCTGGCTCGTACCATGGACTCAGCGAGAACTCGGTCAGGAGCACGGGACGCGCCACCGTGCGCAGACTCTCCTGAATCAGCCGGGATACACCCGACACCTGATCGAGCGGCTCTTCCAGCGGACGCCGCTGATAGGCGTGAACCTGCCCGAAATCCACCCCTGTAACGGTGAGAATCTCCGGCGCGAAGTCGTGCGCCCCGACCGTGATCAGGTGCTGGTAGGGATCGATCTCGCGCAGATACGCAGCCATTTCTTCCACCCACGGGAGCACGATGTTTACGTTGTAACCCAGCACCCGATCGACATCGCTCACCAAATCCCAGGCAAAGATATGGGGGCTGTATCCCCAACGAGCCACCAGGTAACGCAACCGCCGCTGGAACAGCGTCCTGGCGGTATCCTCGGTGAAAAACTGGGTAGGGCTGGTCAGCGATCCGCCGTTCAACACATTATAAGGGTTGCCATCCCAATCAGCGCTGGTGTCCGCCCTGGGCGGCGACGACGGCACCAACACCGGCGGTTGCGCATAACTCGATAATGCCTGGTGCCACAGCACAACAATGTCCAGGTATATACCCTCTTCCGTCGCCGTCTCCAGGATCGTATCCAGCCGCCAGAAGTCTTCTTGTGCCGCCGTATAATCGCCCACCGGCGGGGTCCATTCAAAACCGACGAACCAGGGAACATCCACGAACAGCCGCGCGTAATTGCCGCCGTTGGCTGCCAGGTGGCGCAGCCAACGCTGGTAGGCAAATACGCCGCCCGCGCCATCCCACGACCAGGCCAGGTTGTGCCCGACAGGAAAATAGGCTTCGTCCCCGTGCTCGAACTCAAAATATCGCCCGTTCTCCGCCACCCGGATGAAACCCCGCGCGTCGGAAGGGACGACTTCGAACTGTCCGCCACCCAGGCTGACGGCCACATCTTGCTGGCGCGCCCGAAACTCATATGTCCAGAGGCCCACCTGGTCAGGCGTGA
Organism: Anaerolineae bacterium; assembly: GCA_034435395.1. Lineage (GTDB taxonomy): Bacteria > Chloroflexota > Anaerolineae > Aggregatilineales > Ch27 > DAOTXK01. The sequence goes on from DAOTXK010000268.1 coordinate 74,314, forward strand.
ACCGTAGCCGCCACTCTGGCAGGCCATCCGGTTCCAGAACTTCAATGGCGCAGTCTTCGACGCACGTCTGTCGCATCGGCTGCATCCAGAAAGCAGGCATGACCACCGGGTAGCCGTCCGGCGATGTGAACACGCCGAAGACATCAATCTCGTCGGGATCAAAGGGGTTCTCGTACGCCAGATCGACGGGGAGCACCCACTCCATGCGCGAGTAGATGGTCACGCTCTCAGAGGGCGCGGGCGTCGCCGTCGGTGAGGGAGAGGAGGGAGAAGCAGCAGGCAGGCCAGTCTCTCGCGGCGCGATAGTGGCCGCTGGCGAAGAATGCGTCACGGCGATGGGCGGCGCAGCCGGAGAGGCCGGCGTCGCTTCACCTCCCTGGGCATAGGCGACCACGCCCCACCCGGCCCACAGGGCGGCCCACAGGGCAAGGAAGGTGCCTGTCAACGACAAGACGATGCCGGTCCGCAAGCGCGATCTACTCATAGAGTCAGTGTAGCGCGGCCAGACGCAGAACACAATCGGCTGGGCGCGCCTCCCCCCGGAGACAAACCCGACTCCAACGCCACCACAATCTCCATCTGACGGATGTCTGCTGGGGATCAGCCATCGCTGCCACCAGACTAAGCACGCCATTCATCGGCGAACGTCAGTCGGATTTCGTCAGCCTCGTTGTAGCTGAGATGGGCAAAAAATGGCGGGTCCCCCGGCGACATCGCCAACACGCGCGGCAGGATCGCCGGTAAATCCTCCACCAGATTCAGACTCAGCACCTCCTTCTGGGGAACCCATTGCAGCGTGCCCTCGGTGCTGTTGATAAATTCACGGGACCTCGCCTCAGCCCGGAAGATCATCAGCAGTATCCCTGTGGCCTGCCCGGCGTCGATATGCGACGCTCCACAGAACAATACGTCCCGTACCTCCAGGCCGGTTTCTTCCCGAATCTCGCGGACGGCCCCTGTCAGGGGGTCTTCGTGCCGTTCGATATGCCCACCAACGCCATTGTACCTGTTGGGGTAAACCCGTCGATCCGCCGCCCGCTTCAGCATCAGCACATCATCGCCGGACGTCACAAAACATAACGTGCGGGGGATCGTCAGCCAGCGCCCTTCCGTGGCATCGGCTCCTTGATCCTGCGCGCCCATCCTGGCCTCCTGCCTGCGCACCTGGTCATTCAGCCTGTGGAGTATACCGCGCCTCCCGTGGTACACTAACACGATATCCATTCGAACCAGCCAGCCCCGCCCGGCGAGGAGCGATGATCAATGTCTGGCCCCAGACGGGAGACCATCACCCACTCAACGTTCCCAGACCTGCGCATCCTGCCGATCGATGCCCTGTTGCCGCACGAGGAGCACGACGCGCAACACGCCCAGCCGCTGCTCGAACGCCTGCGCAGCGCCACCGGATGGTTGAATCCACCCGTCATCGCGCCGATCGAGGACACCGACTGCTTCGTCATCCTGGACGGCGCGCATCGGCATTACTGCCTGCAAACCTTGGGGTTTGCCCACATCCTGGCCCAGGTGGTTTCCTATAACAGCCCGGCAGTTACGCTTGACACCTGGCACCATGCTGTGCGGGGTCTGCCAGCCGAAGAGCTGCTATCATCCCTGCACGCGGTCCAGGGCGTGGCGGCGCAGGAAACCACACTCCTCAGCGCCAGGGCCGCCCTGGCATCACGAACCATCGTGGCGTATGTCGTTTCCAGGGAAGGGGTCGTCGTCACCCTGCACAACGATGACGCCTCGGTCACGCGAACGGCTATGCTGCGCCGCGTGGTCGATTCCTACCGGCATCGCGGCGACATCAACCGCGTCACCCATGATGCGATCAACGATGTCAATCAGCTTTATCCTGATGTCGCGGGTATCGTGGTCTTCCCGCCCTACAAACCGGAAGAGATCACGGTCGCCGCCCGTGACGGTGATCTGCTGCCGCCGGGCATCACCCGCCACGTCATTCGCGGGCGGGCGCTCCGCCTGAATTATCCCCTGGATGAACTGCGCGCCAACAACACCCCCCTGACGGAGAAGAATGCCAGACTGAGGCAATGGCTGCAGGAGCGCCTGGACGCCAAACAGGTCCGTTTTTATGCCGAGCCAACTTTCCTTTTTGACGAGTGAATCCCATGCATGAACCCGTGCGGAACGCCATCGCCCAGACCAAACTCTATACAGACGGCCACCGCTACTGCCTGATCCACCTGGCCGCCAGCGTGATAACCCCGGCGGCGGCCATCCTGGCGGCCTGCGGGGAAGCGTTTAGCGCCCTCATCATCGACAAGGACGAAGTGACGCTGGTGCTCCGCGAGGAGCATCTGGAGGTTTTTGCGCACCGCCTCCCGGCGCATACCGCCCAGTGCGGTTATCACCTGCTGACGTTCGATCTGCCCCTGGAGCTGACCATGGTCGGCTTCTTAAGCGCGATCAGCGCGGCATTGGCCGCCGCAGACGTGCCGATCATGGCGTTTTCCGCTTTTGAACGCGATCACCTGCTGATCCCCGGCTCCCATTTGGAAAGGGCCAGGCGCGCGCTCGATGAGCTACAGAGCCAGGCCAGGGCAGAAAACGCAGCCGGGAACAACCCACCGCCATAACCGCGCCCGGCCCTGCCCCCGCGCCGTCACTCTTGCACGAAATGTCGCATACCGTTAAGATACAGGCGGCAGTTGAGGGATGCGTCCGGTTCCTAGCGTTTTTCCCACCGACTGATGAATAATCCGTTCTTGTTTGACAGCGATGAGGCTCCCCAACCCCGGGAGCGGGTACGAATCACCGAACTCGCCGCCATGCCATATCCGGACGGGTCACGGGTCCATACCCGTATCAAACTGACGCCGTTCCTGGAAAAGCCCAACCTGGAAATCTATGCCCAAAAGGTTGATGGTCCCATCGTGGCCGAGATGAGCGTCATTGAGACGATGACCCCCAACCTGGAGTTCACCCTGCACATCCGCGGTATAGACGAGCGGACAGGGGACTACCTCCTGCGAGCAGAGCTTTATTACGACGACCGGTTGCAGCCGCAGGACACACAGGAAATCGTTTTCCACATCGCGGAAGCGCAGTAGTCTATCATGCGGTCTTACCTGTCAATTGCCAGGGTCCCAAAACGTTCAGGCACAGGTAAGACGGCTGGTTGAGCGCAAACAAGGTTTAAGGTATACTCAAGGCAAGCTTGCCTCAAAACACTACTGCGGAGCCCATACATCAGCAGGGTAGGCACAGCGATACCCGTGGCTAAAAAGACACTCGGAAAATATGAGATCGTTGAGCGACTGGGACGCGGCGGCATGGCCGAAGTTTATCGCGGCTACCACGCGGCCCTGGATCGTTATGTAGCCATCAAGCTGCTGCATGCCTTCCTGGCTGACGACCCGGAGTTTAAGTCGCGCTTCGAAAAAGAGGCGCGCAACGTCGCACGGCTCAAGCATCCCAACATCGTCCAGGTGTACGACTTCGAATACGACGAGGCCAACGAGAGCTACTACATGGTGATGGAGCTCATTGAAGGCCCCACCTTGAAGGAACGCCTCTTTGAGCTGGCGAACAAAAACGAACGCCTGCCGCTGGACGACGTGTTATGGATCATCCACGGGGCCGGGTCTGCGCTCGCTTATGCGCATAAGCAAGGCATGATTCACCGGGATGTCAAACCGGCCAACCTGATGCTCGACGTTGATGGGCGGGTCGTGCTCACCGATTTCGGCATTGCCAAAATTGTCACCGGTGTCCAGTTCACGGCCAGCGGGGGTATGGTGGGCACGCCCGCTTATATGGCCCCGGAACAGGGGTTGGGCGAGGCTGGCGACGAACGCTCGGACATCTACTCACTGGGCGTCATCCTTTTCCAGTTGTGCACCGGACGGTTGCCCTTCGAAGCCGACACGCCGCTGGCCACCATCCTCAAACATCTTAACGAAGCGCTGCCACGACCCCGCGACCTGAACCCCGACCTGCCCCAGGAAGTCGAGTTGATTATCCTCAAGGCTCTGGCTAAAGAGCCTGATGACCGCTTTGACTCGGCGCAGGAGATGGTTGAGCAGATCGCCAGCGTCAGAAACAGACTTTCGGCCCAACCCGCGGCAACCCCGGTCGCTCCCCCATCCAGCGAGACTCGGCGGCCAAAAGGCTCTGGGTCAGGCCAGCCAGCAGTTGTAGAAGTCTCACCCCCGCAGCCGTCAGGTCCGCCGTCAACAGCGGGCTTAGCGGAGAGTCCTGCGCCCACGCTGCGCACCCGCCTGCCCCTGAGCTGGCTGTTCATCAGTGTCCTGATTGTGACTGTGGCAGTTCTGATCGGCTGGGGGGCCAACCATGGCCTGTTTGCCGCCGTCTTTGCCCCAACCGAAACACCTACGGTGACCATCACACCCACGCCTACGCTGACCGACACACCCACCCCCTCCGAAACCCCCACGCCAACCGATACGCCGACAGATACCCCAACCGCGACATTCACGCCGACCCCCACCGATACAC
>DAOTXK010000269.1:0-8133 GCA_034435395.1 Anaerolineae bacterium
GAAGGGGACCGGCGTCGGCGTAGGGGGCGGTGGCACGACGGCCGGCGGCTGTCCCAGGGCCGGTAGCTGCTGGGGCAGGCCGAGGGCGGCCAGGAAGCCCGCCTCGGTGTAGTAAGTCAGCGGCACGTCGCAGGACAGCCCGCCCCGCAGCGCATCGAACAGGCCGGTGGCCAGGGCGTGGCTACAGGCATTTTGCAGCCAGCGGGACAGCGGATCGTCGGTCAGGCGCACGAACTCGGAGTTTTCGTCCACCAGGCCGTCCTCGTTGAGGGTGATGGCAAACGCCTGCCCCGGCGAATCGAGCACGATCACCTGGCCGTTGACGGTCAGTTCCATCCGGCCTTCGAACAGCACGGCGATCAGCACGCGGCGTCCTTCCTGGCCGGGCAGCGTGGCGGTGGTGAAGGCGACCGTTGAACTGAGTCGCACGTCGAGATGGTTGACGTTAAAGGCAACCTCAATGCCGTCCGGGCTTTGCACGACCAGCGCATCCGGCGCTTCGTTGCAGGACGGGCCGGCCAGGCCGGTGGACAGGTAGAAGGCCTGCATCGGCCCGTAGCGCGGGCGGACGCCCTCGCCGAACGTCACGGGCAAGGCATCCAGCGCCGCCGTGTCCTCGACGGTGACCAGCGTTCGTTCCACCCAGGCGCGATTCCCGCCGGTCAGCAGGATTTCGACCCAGGTCCCGGTTTCCTCCCGGCCGACAAGCTGGAGCCGCGTGCCAGGGGGGACGCTGCCCAGGGTGTTGGCGGCCAGGCTGGGGCTGGTGTAGAGCGTCGCGGCGGCGGTCGTCACGCCAGGGACGGGCGTCACCGGATGGGCAGCCTGCTCCGGCGGGACGGCGCTCTCCAGCGTGGTATCCCCCATGAGCAGAAACAGGACGGCCTGTCCGGGCAACGTTTCCGGCAGATCGGGGGCGTGCATGTGCAGGGCGGCCACTCCCCACAGGCCACTTTCCACATCCAGGGGGGCGGTGGCGATGCGGCGCAACTCGGCCAGGGGCACCTTGTCGGACGGCGCGTTGAAGGTCAGGGTGTCGGTGGCCCGCCAGAACAGGGCGTCCACCCGGTTGTAACCGTAGCAGGTCTCGTTCCGGTTCAGGCCGGAGCAGGACTGCTCGACGGTTTCCAGGGCGGTTTCGACAACTGCCGGGCAATTCTGCCCTGGCCCGCCCTGGGCGATGATTGATCCGTTCCCCGACAGCCCCAGTACGGTGAGCAGACCCAACACCAGCGAAAAAGTTTTCCACTTGGACATGGCACTATACTCAGAACAGGTTCCGATAGCCACATTATACCAGAATTGCGGCAAGTGTTTTCTTAGTGAGCTGCTAACTGAAGCCGGTGCCTGGGCGGCAGGCGGCGATGTGGCTGGTGGCGCTATCCGGCCTGGATTTGACAGCCGCTGACGGGAGCCGGTATGCTCATCAGTGCGCCGCGTGTATCCCGTCGGGCGGCAGCGCCCGCGTTGGCTGCTGGCAACTGTGGTTGATGAGGAGCGCAACCCATGCATATCGTTTTTGTGCACGTCCATGTGAAGCCGGAGTTCGTGGCGGCGTTTCGAGAGGCGTCGCTGGAAAACGCCCGCCACAGCGTTCAGGAGCCGGGAATTGCCCGTTTTGACGTGCTGCAACAGGAGGATGATCCCACCCGTTTCATCCTGATTGAGGTATACCGCACGCCGGATGACCCGGCTCGCCATAAGGAAACGGGCCACTACCAGCGGTGGCGCGACACGGTGGCCAACATGATGGCCGAGCCGCGCCAGGCGGTCAGATACACCAATATCTTCCCCGACGATGGGGGATGGGGATAGGCCCATGCGCTTTGAATTTGCGACGGCCACCCGCATCATTTTCGGGGCCGGGACGCTGCGCGAGGTGGGGCCGCTGGCGGCGGCGATGGGCCGGCGCGCCCTGGTCATTGGGAGCGGATCGGACGAGCGCCTTCAGCCGCTCCTGGACCTGCTGGCCGGGCAGGGCGTGACGGCGGTGACGTTTAACGTCACCAGTGAGCCGACCACGGACATCGACCAGCAGGGGACGCAGCAGGCCCGCGAGGCCGGTTGTGACCTGGTGATCAGCATGGGCGGCGGCAGTGTGATCGATAGCGGCAAGGCTATCGCCGCCCTGCTGACCAACGGCGGCGCACCGCTGGATTACCTGGAGGTGATCGGGCGCGGCCAGCCCCTGACCAAACCCGCCGCGCCTACCATCGCCATCCCGACCACCGCGGGCACGGGGGCGGAAGTGACCCGCAACGCGGTGTTAAAATCGCCAGAACACCGGGTCAAGGTCAGCCTGCGCAGCCCGTTGATGCTGCCCCGTCTGGCGGTGGTGGACCCGGAGCTGACCGCCAGCATGCCCCCGGCGGTCACGGCCAGCACTGGCCTGGATGCACTGACTCAGGTCATGGAGCCGTATGTATCCCACAAGGCCAATCCGCTGACCGACGCCCTGTGTCGGGAGGGGATGCAGCGGGCCGCGCGGTCGCTGCGCCGGGCCTATGAAGATGGCGACCGGGCCGCCCGCGAGGACATGGCGCTGGCCAGCCTGTTCGGCGGGCTGGCGCTGGCCAATGCCGGGCTGGGGGCGGTGCACGGGTTTGCCGGGCCGCTCGGCGGGATGTTCCCCGCGCCCCATGGGGCGGTGTGCGCGCGTCTGCTGCCGCCGGTGATGGCGGCCAACGTCCGCGCGTTGCAGGAACGGGAGCCGGACAATCCCGCGCTCCGGCGCTACGACGAAATTGCTCAGATCGTGACCGGGAATCCCGCCGCCACTGCCCCTGACGCCGTGGCCTGGGTGGAGGCGCTGACCAGGGCGCTGGAGGTGCCGCCGCTTTCCGCTTATGGCCTAACGCGGGAGGACTTCCCGGCGGTCGTGGAGAAGGCCGCCCGCGCCAGTTCGATGAAGGGCAATCCTATCCAGCTGACCACCGCTGAACTGACGGCCATCCTGGAGCAGGCGCTGTAGGTTCGACTGATACTGTTCTGTTGTCATGTCGAGGGTCACTATTGTGCGCGACGAGTCGAATCTACGGCCCTGGGGTCATCGAGGAGCCGGCGCCGGGGGAGGCATGAGTGACAGGCCAGCGATGATCCGGCGTTGTAAGAGCACCTCCGACTCAGCTCGCCGGACACGCAGCTGGTGGAGGGCGAGGCCGCGCTGACCTACACAATGAGCGCCAAGATACGCACCATTGGCCTGGACGTGGTTCGCAGCGGCGTGGCGCAGCCGTTCTCCGCGCGCGATCCCGCCTCCACACGCCAGCGTGAGGACTATCGGCGCGGCAGGTCCGGTCGCTGGCCGGTGGGGGTCATCAGGCCCAGCGGGGCGGACGCTCATCGGCGACCGGCGATGGACGCCCCCACGGGCAGCCCGGCCAGCGGGGAGGCCGTTAACACCGCCCGGCGGATGGCCTGCACGGTGACCTCTGCCGCGAAAGCGCCGATCACGCTGGCGTTGGCCGGGCCGTTGGACCCGCTCGCCAGGGCGAAGATCGTGTCGCCGTCCAGCAGGGTGTGGGTCGGGCGGATGGCGCGGGCCAGGCCGTCCTGCGCCATCTGGGCGACCTTGTTGGTTTCCTCTTTGGTCAGTTGAGCGTTGGTGGCCACCACGCCAATGACGGTGTTCCTGCCAAGAGAGTCGGGAATGGTGGGCAGCCCGACCATCTGCGGCAGGAAACTCAGCATGTCGACGAACCGGTCGCCCGCCGGCATGGCTCTGGCTCCGGCCAGGATGCGGCCCCCCTCATCGATCACGTCACCCGCCGCGTTGACGGCCATCAGCGCCGCCACCTGGAAACCGCCATCCAGGACGACCAGGGCGCTGCCGATGCCCGATTTGCAGGCAAAGGCCGGGCCAAATACCCCGCCCACCCGCGCCCCTGCCCCCGCGCCGACGCTGCCTTCGGCGACCGGGTCCGCGGAGGCTGCCTGGCAGGCGGCGTAACCCATGGCCGCGTCGGGCCGGACCGCCGGATCGCCGATGTCCAGGTCGAAGAGGATGGCCGCCGGGACGATGGGCACCACACCCACCCCCACGTTGAAGCCGATATTTTGTTCCTCCAGCCAGCGCATCACGCCGCCCGCCGCCTCCAGGCCATAGGCGCTGCCCCCGGCCAGCAGGACGGCGTGGACGTGCTGAATCAGGTGCAGGGGGCGCAGCAGGTCCGTCTCGCGGGTGCCCGGCGCGCCGCCCCGCTGGTCGACGCCGCCGACCGTCCCGGGCGGGCAAAGCACGACGGTGCAGCCGGTGGGGCCGCTCAGATCATGGGCGTGTCCGACGCGGAAGCCCTCGATGGCGGTCAGTGTCTGGTAACTCACGGGTTCCTCCTCAGGGTCGCTTTTTCTGGGCGGGCGATTCATAATGGCTGGTTGGTTGAACAGGCGGAGCCTTTACCGAACAAGGACAGAGATGCCATGCTGCTGGCGATTGACATCGGCAACACCAACATTGTTTTCGGCGTCCACGACGGCCAGACCTGGACGCATCACTGGCGGGTGCAGACGGTGCGGGATCGGATGCCGGACGAATATGCGGTGCTCTTCCAGGGGTTTCTGGGCGAGGCAGGGCTGAAGCTGGATGCGTTTGACCGCGCCGTCCTGAGCAGCGTGGTCCCGCCGCTTACCCAGGGAATCGCCGCTATGGTGGCCCAGCGCACCCATCACCCGCCGCTGATCGTCCGACCGCCGGGCATCAACCTGGGCATCGAGATCAGAACCGAGCACCCGGAAGCGATCGGCAGCGATCTGGTGGCCGACGCGGTGGCGGCCTATGAGTTGTTCAAGAGCAACTGCATCGTGGTCGATTTTGGCACGGCGACCACCTTCACCGCCATTGCCCAGCCGGGGGCGCTGCTCGGCGTGGCCATCGCGGCGGGACTCGGCGTCACGGCGGACGCCCTGGTCAGCCGCACGGCCCAACTCCCTCATGTGGAGCTGGTGCCGCCGCCGTCCATCATCGGGCGGAATACTGTCCACGCCATGCAGGCCGGGCTGGTGCTGGGTTACGTGAGCATGGTCGAAGGCATCATCGACCGCATGCGGCGCGAGTTGGGCGGCGGGAAAGTCGTTGCGACGGGCGGACTGTCCAGCGTCATCGGGCCGCTGACTGACCGCTTTGACGCCGTGGAGCCCTGGCTGACGCTGGACGGCCTGCGCCTGATCGCGGCGCGCAATTGAGCGCCGATGTCACGGCTGGCGCAGGGTGGCCTCTCGGCTGTGCAGGATTCGGGCGATGCGCTTGATGATCACCTCGCTGATCTTGGCTTTGCTCATCAGTTCCACGCGCTGCTGGCTGCCGTCCGGGCCGATCATCACCACCCGGTTGGTATCGACTCCGAATCCCGAGTCGGTGGCCGAAATGTCGTTGGCGACGATCAGGTCCAGGCCCTTGGCCTTCAGCTTCTGGTAGGCGCTGGCCAGGAGCGCTTCGCTCTCCGCCGCGAAGCCCACGCGCACAATCGGGCAGCCGGTCCGTTCGCAGTAAGCCTTGACCTCCATGAGGATATCCGGGTTCCGGACGAGCGTCAGCGTCAGCTTTTCGTCCGGGTCGGCTGACTTTTTGATCTTGTGCGCGGTCACCGTCGCCGGGCGGAAGTCGGCTACCGCGGCGGCCATGATCAACACATCGGCCTCCTCAAGCTGGGCCATGACGGCCTGCTGCATCTCTACGGCGGTGGTGACAGGGATGTGCCTGGCTCCGAACGGCACGGGCAGGCTGTCAACCGTGCTGACCAGGACGACATCCGCCCCGGCGTCGATGGCGGCCTGGGCCAGGGCGTAACCCTGCTTGCCGGTGGAGTGGTTGGTGATGTAGCGGATCGGGTCAAGCGACTCGCGCGTGCCCCCGGCAGTGACGATGACCCGGCGGCCAGCCAGCAGGCGGTTGCGGCCGAGGGCCTGGCGGATAGCGCCGACCAGGGTGGGGGTCTCCGGCAGACGCCCTTTGCCGACCAGGCCGGAGGCAAACCGCCCCACTTCCGGTTCGATCACGGTCACTCCCCGGTCGCGGAGCAACTGGAGATTGGCCTGCGTCGCCGGATGCTCATACATGGCACCGTCCATCGCCGGGGCCACCAGGACCGGACAATGGACGGCCAGCGCCGTCACCGAGAGCAGGGTATCAGCCACTCCCTGGGCCAGCCTGGCGATGGTGTTGGCCGTGGCCGGGGCGATGATCAGCAATTCGGCCTGCTCACCCAGCCGGACATGGGCGATGTGGGTCGGCATACTTTCGCAGCCTTCGATACCCCACATACTGGAATACACCGGGCGTCCGGTCACGGCCTGGAAAGTCAGCGGCGTGACAAATTTCTGGGCGGCCTGGGTCATGATCACGTCCACCAGCGCCCCGTACTGGGTGAGCTTGCTGGCCAGGTCAACGGCTTTGTACACGGCGATGCTGCCCGTCACGCCCAGGAGGATACGTTTGTTTTCCAGCAGGGTGATTCGCTCTCGCAGCATGGGTCCACTCACTTGGTGATGCCGGTTGTCTTTATTGTACCCTTTTGGGGCGACCCGTGTCATGCGGCGGGCGGTCCCTTCCTGCGGGGGAATGGCGCTCAGTCGCCCCCCACCACGGTGAGCGGCACGAAAAACATGTCCGTCCCCCGGTCCGTGATCAGGCGATCAAGAGTCTGGTAGTCATACAGGCCAATCGCCAGCCGGTAGGCCCCAGGCTCAAGGTTCTCCGGGAGGGTGAGGGTGGCATCAGGGCCGATGTAAAGTTCGGCGGGGTCGTCCCAGGTGAGCGTGGGACGCTGCGGCGAGGCTGGCGCGCCGTCATACTGGGTGATCAGGGTAAACGACGCGGCGGGGTAGAGGTGGACAAACAGCGAGTAGTTGGCCAGCGGCGGCGAGGGCCGCCTCCAGTATGGCCGAAAGGTCACCGTGCCGCCCGGAGGCAGGCGGTCGTCGCTCAGGTCATAGCCGACCAGGGCAATCTGATCGCCGAAGCGCACGTCAGCGCGGTGTTGGGGCGGCAGGATGCGGTAAAAGTGGATGGTTGAGCCGGTTACCCATTGGCTGTCGGTCAGCGTGTCGGGCACGGTCGTGGCCGGGAGTGTCTTGACCAGAGTCAGTTGATCGACAAAAGCATCCATCTCCGGCATGGTATTGTAGAGGTGCTGTCGGTCCCGCTCGCTCATGGCGAAGTAGGCGATGCCGCGCTCGGCGTATTCCTGGGGGGTGAAAGCTGCCGGGTTGTCTTCAAACCACCAGCCAAAAGGTTTGGTGCCGGTGTAGCCGCTCCAGGGCCGATTCCAGGTGTCCTCCAGCTCGCTGTTGCGGTGCATGAGGATCAGCCCATCCATCGGGATGTTCACGTCCGCCCATTCCCAGAGGGTCTGCTTGTTGTGGGTGGGCATAAATTTGGCGATGACGGCTGCGTTGCCAGCCATCATACCGGGCAGCAGGATGATCACCACGATGAGGGGGACGCTGGCGGTGAGCATGGAACGCCACCGCCGGTCAAGATTCGTCTCTGCTGCCCAGCGGCGGATCGTCCAGACGATCTGGGCGATGCCAGCTCCCCAGAGCGGCAACAGGGCTATGGTCGTCGGCAGGACATGACGAATCTTGCCCTGCTCCAGACGGACCTGACTGAAGCTGGAGGCCAGGGCGATGCCCAGGAAGCTGTATGCCAGAAGGATGACGATCCACTTCGCATCGAGAGTGGGCCAGCGACGGCGGCGGCTGTATAAAAAGGCGGCCATCGCTCCCGCCACGATCCCGAAGAACAGCGCGGCCCCGATGGGATAAATGGCGAAGCTCCAGTTGACGATGTTCCGGCTGGGCGCGGTGGCGAATTGCAGGCCCTCCGCGTGAAAGGTGTCGACTTCGCGGAGCGATAGAAACAAAGCGCCGTAGACAAACAGCAGATAGACGGCGGCGGCGATGGACAGCGCCAGCTGAGCGGCGAGCCAGGGCCACGTGCGCTTCCAGTTGTGCCGCAGGAGCACGAGCGCGGCAAACCCCCAGGGCACCATCGCCTGGACGGGCCACGACTTGGTGTAGATCGCCAGAATACCCATCAACCAGCTGAGGTACAACCACCGGATGGATTTCCGGCGTCCGGCGCGGATCGCCGCCCCAATCGCCGCCGCGCACGCCAGGTAGAGGTAAGGGTCGGGT
>DAOTXK010000270.1:0-1704 GCA_034435395.1 Anaerolineae bacterium
TGCCTCGCCCCTCCATCATGCGCGCCTGCCCCGCTCACCGGCCCCTCGCCCCAGACGACCGGCGGCAGGTCATAGTAGCGGGCGCGCAGCTCGTTGATGCTCAGCACCGGGTAGGCCGTGCGAATCTCCGCCAGCCGGACGGACACGTCCGTGGGGCGGATGTCCTCAAAGGTCGCCAGCAGGTCCGGTCCCCAGAACGGCAGCAGTTCCGCCGTGATCTTGCCCGCCAGCCGGACCAGTTTGGGCCACAGCGTCCGCTCCACAAAGACGCGCTCGGCGATCTGGGCGTTGGCCTCGGTGGCGTTTTCGCTCCACATGCCCGGCGGGATGCCGAAGATGTGAAAGATTTCCTCGCGGTTGAACTGCCGCCCGGCCAGGAAGTCCACGTCCTGCTGGCTGAGGCCGATGCTCTGCCACTGCACCGCCCCACCCCGCAGGAAGGCCGTGCGCCGCTCCGCCCCGCCGTAGGATTCGCGCCATTCGCGTTTGAGGCGCTCGTAATCGGCGTCGCTGACGAACTCCGTGATGTTGACGATGCCCGCCGGGACGGCGTGATCGGCGCTGAAGGTGTCGCGGTTCCATTGGGCCATGGCCCGGTCGCTCTCCACCGCCGTCCGCGCCGCCTGGAGCGCGCTCAGACCGTAATAGTCGTCGCGGGGATGCCAGCGCCGGAAATGGATGACTTCCACCGCGTCCAGCGGGATGTCCTGCCCGTCGATGGTGTAAACATAGCCGCGCACATGGCGCTCCTCGTCCGGCACGACGGCCATCCGGTCCGGGCGCAGCGGCCAGATTTGCGCCGGGAGTCCGCGCCCATCCCCGGCCAGGAACCAGTAGGCGTTGCCGGTCAGCTCCAGCGCGCCGACCGTCTGCTCGATCAACTCGAAGCCGCTCAGGAAGGGGTTGGGCTTTTGCAGCAGTCGCTCGGCGGGGTGGGCCTCCTGCGGGACCCGCCGCTCACCGTCCAGCCGGAAGATGTTGAGCGGCACTAGGGCGGCGGCCTCGGCGATGCGGTTGACGGCCACGTAGACCCACGAGCAACTCTCGTAAACCGCTGCCTGCCGCTCGTAGGTCGCCAGGGCGGGCCAGGCATAAGCGCTGTGGCGGGCCACGGCCGCCAGGTGCGGCGTGGCCGCGCGGAGACGGTCGGCCTCGCGCTGCCGCCGTCCGATCAGTCGATCCACCCAGGGGAACATCGTGTAACCTCCTCGCAAAAGGTATACAGAGTCGGGGTTTAGGGTTTGGGGGCGGGGGAAAATAGGTGAAAGCCCGGGGCCCCAGGGACAGGGGGAGCGCGTCCCTGCGGCGACGGGTCGGTCAGGGCACCAGCAGGTCAGAAGGTCAGCGTCATCCCGGCGGGGCACGGCCCCACCCGGTCGCCGAAGGCCGCCGCCAGCGCCAGGTAGGCCCGCTCCCCGGAACAGTGGTTGGGGTACAGGCGGGGGGAGCCATACTCATCCCGCAGCACCTGGACGGCCTGGCGGAGTTGATCGTCCTCGGCGCTGAGGAGGTGCGTGCCGCCGACGACGGCCATCACCTCCCGGTTGAAGTGCCGCCGGACGTGGGCCAGCGTATTGAGCAGCCCGGCGTGGCAGCAGCCGCACAGGACGACCAGCCCGGCTTCAGCCTCCAGCACCAGCGACAGATCATCGGCGTAGGGATCGGGCCGGTATCCGCCGCCGTCCGGGATGACGTGCTGAGGGC
>DAOTXK010000271.1:0-4793 GCA_034435395.1 Anaerolineae bacterium
GTTAACCTCCTGAACAATATACATACGCTCTTCATCCGTCAGCAGGGGGTGAACCGGCAGGCTGATCACCTGCCGGGTTGCCCGGTCCGTTTCCGGCAGGTCCACCGCTTGGTAGCCGCCCATATGCTGGAACACCGGCTGGCGGTGGATGGGGATCGGGTAGTACACCCGCGCGCCGACCCCGCGCTCGTTGAGCCGCCGCAGAACCGCGTCGCGGTCGGCCCCTTCTGGCACGCGCACCGTGTACTGGTGGTAGACGTGGGTGCAGCCGGGGGCGGTGATCGGCGGCTGGACGCTTGTGAGATGGGCGTTGAAGTAGGCGGCGTTGGCGATCCGCTGGCGCGTCCATTCCGGCAGGCGCGCCAGTTGCTGCCGCCCGATGGCCGCGGCCAGGTTGGTCAGACGGAAGTTGTAGCCGACCACCTCATGGTAATACTGCTGGTTCATCCCCTGGTTGCGGATCATGCGCAGCTGCCGGGCAATCGCCTCGTCGTTGGTCAGGACCATGCCGCCTTCGCCAGTGGTGATGTTTTTGGACGGGTAAAAGCTGAAGCAGGCGGTTCCCCAGGTCCCCACGCGCCGCTCGCCGATAGCCGCGCCGTGCGCCTGGGCGGCATCCTCCAGCAGGGCCAGGCCGTGCGCCTGGCAGATCGCCTCAAACCGGGCCATCGCCGCCGGATGGCCGTACAGGTGGACGGGCATGATGGCCACGGTGCGCGGCGTGATGGCGGCTTCGGCGGCTGCCGGCGACAGGCAGAACGTCGCCGGGTCGATGTCCGCGAAAACCGGCACCGCCTTCACGCTCAACACGGCGGAAGCGGTGGCGAAAAAGGTGAAGGCCGGGATGATGACCTCATCGCCGGGGCCGAACCCGTGGGCCATCATGGTCGCCATCAGGGCGGCGGTGCCGTTGTTCATGGCCACCGCGTAACGCGCGCCGTGATAAGCGGCAAAGGCGCTTTCAAACGCTTCCACTTCCGCGCCCTGCACCAGCTGGCCGCTCTCCAGAACGGCCATGACTGCCTGCTTCTCTTCCTCGCCGATGAACGGCCTGGCAATCCCTATCTGCATGTTCCCCCTCTATCGTGTGTGCCGATTCCCATCTCTCGGCGACTCTCCGTAACAGGTCGGGCGGCTAGCTGCTCCGCTTTTACGCCTGACAATCGGCGCAGGTGCGGGCGGCTTCCTGGGTTTCTTTGCGCTGGCCGCAGGCGCAGACATAACCAATCAGCCGCGCCGGGTTGCCCACCACCAGCCCATAATCCGGCACATCATGGATGACCGCGCTGCCCATGCCCACCATCGCCCAGCGCCCGATGGTGATCCCGCAGCGAATGGTGGCGTTCGCGCCGATGGCCGCCCCGGCACACACCCGCGTCTCGCTTAACACCCAGTCATCGGCGGCCTTGAGCGTCATGTCCGGGTTGACGGCACGGGGGCGCAGGTCGTTGGTGAAACACACGTGCGGCCCGATGAAGACCCCATCCTCGATGGTGACGCCGTGAAAGATCGAGACGTAGTTCTGGACCTTCACCCGGTCCCCGATGTGCACGCCGACATCGACGAAGACCCCGCGTCCCAGGATGCATTCGGAACCGATGTGCGCGTCACGGCGAATGTGGCAGAGATGCCAGATTTTGCTGTCCGGGCCGATCACGGCTCCGTCTTCCACGGTCGCGCTGGGATGGATAAACATCGCTGGGTATCCCTCTGGCATAAAAAACCGCACGAATAGTCCCGGACCGTCCTGGCCAGGGAGAGACACTGGTGAATCTTCAGCTGGGAGCGCGTTTACTGGTGGGCAATGGGCGGCGTTAGCTCTTGAGTGCAGGGCAGGGTGTCTACGCCGGGTGAGATGGTGGCTGACGAGTGGCTGTCTTCCCTAATCGAACCCATCCGTGTGTTCCGAATCACGGCCAATTCAGCGCCTTCAATTCCTGCTCTGCCAGTACCCAACCGATCACAAACTGCGCACCTGTTTCGACAGAAACACTAGCACCATTGAAGTATTATTGTCAATGTTACAGCCGCGCCACAAGCGGCTGCTGCGCTGTTTTTCACAAATTTTTTAGATTTGTCGGGGCGCTGTTCGCGCACGGCCGGGCGCTGGATACCGGCCGGCTCACCGGTTGAGCAGCGCCCGGTAGACGGCGACCGTCCTCTCGGCGGCGCGTTGCCAGGTGAACTGCCGGGCGCGCCCCAACCCTTTATCCCGGAGTTCCTGGCGGAGGGCTTCGTCGGCGAGGACGCGCCCCATGGCCTCGGCCAGGGCTTCCACGTCGGCGGGGTCCACGGTCAGGGCGGCATCGCCGACGACTTCCGGCAGGGAGGAGGTGTTGGCGGCGACCACGGGCGTCCCGCAGGCCATCGCTTCCAGGGCTGGCAGCCCGAAACCCTCATACAACGAGGGGAAGGCGAACACCGCCGCGCCGCTGTAGAGCACCGGCAGATCGTCGTCCGGCACATAACCGGTGAAGACGACCTCGTCCGCCAGTTGGAGATCGGCCAGGGTCCGCATGATCCCGTCATACTTCCACTTCGCCGCGCCGACGATGGCCAGAGAGCAGGCGAGACCTCGCTGGCGCAGGCGGGCATAAGCCTGAAGTACGCCCCGCAGATTCTTACGTTCCTCAACCGAGCCGACGTACAGGATGTACGGCGCGGACAGGCCGTAGCGCGCCCGCACCTGCGCGATCGCGGACTCGGTCGCCGGGCGGTAAGCGTCCGCGACTCCTTCCGAGGTGTTATGGATGCGGTCCGGCGGGATGTGCAGGTAGCGGGTGAGGTCGGCCCGGGAGCACTCGCTGACGGTGAGGATGCCGTCCACGCGGGGTAGCACCCAGGGCAGCCAGCGGCGGTAGATCACCGTGTCCAGGGTCGTGCTCACGCCGGGGAAGCTCCAGGGAATCACGTCGTGCACCGTGACGACCGTCCGCGCGCCGCCCGCGCCCAACGCCAGCGGGGTGACACCAGTGGTATCGTGCACGATGTCCAGCCTGAGGCGACGGGCCAGGATGGGGATCAGGAGATTGCCCAGCGTGATCAGGCCGGGCAACAGGCGGCAGCCGGGCAACGACACCTGGCGCAGGCCCAGCCCGGCCAGTGGACCAGGACCGCCCGCCGTGAGCAACACGATCTCCAGGCCGTCCTCCCGCGCGGCCAGGGCGCGGGCCAGCTCCACGGCATACCGACCGATACCGGCCAGCGGTCTTTCCAGGGCGTAAGTCAGGAAGCCGACGCGCATCACACTCATCCTCCTGAGGCTGGGTGGCTGGTCGAGGATTTACGGACGAGGGGCTTAAAGCCCCTTGTTGATACCTGGATAAGGGCTAAGCGAATGCCAGCGGCATGATCAGGAACAGCATGATATTGGTCAGGCCGTGGGCGATGGTCACGCTCCAGATGCTGTTGGTCTTGTAGACGACCCAGCCAAAAAGCCCGCCCGCCACAAAGGCGAAGATCACGTCTTCCGGCGAGCGGTGGCCCATGTGTAACATGGCAAAGACCGTCGTGGTATACAGGATGCCGGAGCGGCCAAAGGTGTCCACTGCCGCGCGCTGCATGATGCCGCGAAAGATCAACTCCTCGTTGAACCCGGCGCAGGTGAGCAACACCAGAGCCGGGAAGCGCAGCGCTTCCCAGGTCAGGGCGTCGGCCAGGGGGGCCGGTTGCAGGATCTGGTATTCCACATAGCCAAAGGCCAGGCCGGAGAAGGCGGTGGCGATTTGCAGGAGAGGCCGCCGGCCCAGGCCGAGACCGACCATCTGGCGGCTGTACCCCAGGCTGCGCACGGCGATCAGGGCGGCGATGATCAGCGGCACGCCGGTGATCAGGTACCAGTCGATAAGCGGGAACTGGGCCAGGGGCAGGGCCAGGCTGAGCAGGCGAATCAGCGGGGCGAAGGCCAGGCTCAGGAACAGGCGACAGATGGGGTGTCTCCAGAGCAGGGTGGCATGCAGCAACAGGGTGATCAGCAGGACCGCGTGCATGGCCATGCCGATGTCCGCCTGAATCAGGGTGGTCACGGCTTCCACCAGCGTCAGGGCCAGGAGATACAGCAGGGCCAGCCCCAGCAGCGGGTCGAACGCCCGGCGCGTCCTGATGTCGACCAGGCGCTGCGGCACCAGCCCGCCAAACGGCTGGACAATGGGCAGACGATACCGCACGAACATCTTTTGCAGGCTGCGGGGCAATCGCGCCAGCAAACGAAGGTCCACGTCGGGCCGCTGGGCGACGGCAGTCTGATCCTCGAAGCCGAGGGCGGACACGGCCTCCGGGTATTCCCGGATGAACCCCTCCAGGTTGAGTTTACGCCGCGTCCCGTCCGGCCAGGTCAGTCCATCAGGAGGGTGCTGGCGCAGCACTTCCAGAACGGGCTTGAGATTGCGGCCAACCGTGCTGCGGTGCAGGCCGAAGATACGCCCCAAGACATCGTAGGTGGGATAGAGGTGGAGCCAGATCACGGCCATCAGCAGGCGGTTGCGGGAATCGTGAGCGTGACGGGTGGTGGTGGCCTGGGTGGGGGGCGGAGCATCGTGTTCCGGCTGGGGAGGCCCGTCCACCAGCTGGTCGTACAGGGCATCAAACGCCTCGGTGCTCAGCCCGGTGACGGCGTGGAAGACGGCAGGATGGCGACACAGTTTGCCGTAAATGGTCATCTGGGCGCTCCTGCGTGCACATCCCCGTTAAAGCTGTCCGGCCAAGTCGCTTGGCCGGCCCGCAGGTGAGAAAATAGCCGCTGCCGTGGTAGAGAGACCAAGCAGTCGATGAGCGAAGGGTGCCCGGAACAGATA
>DAOTXK010000272.1:0-19692 GCA_034435395.1 Anaerolineae bacterium
GCCCACGGCCCTGCTGGCCCTGGACGTGCCCAACCCGGATTCGTTCGCGGCGGCGCTGCGGCGGGAGCCGATCCCGGTCATCGCCCGCATCGCCGATGACCGCGTCCTGCTCGACCCGCGCACCGTCCTGGAGGAACAGGAAAAGGCGCTGCTGGAGAGTCTCAAGCGGCTGCTGGCGGAGCAGGGTTGATGGTCGACTCTGGCGCATCGATCGGAAAGCCCGCATGAACGCCCGCGAATACCATGCCTTCACCGAGGCACTGCTCCGCCACCTGGCCGCCGATGACCGCGTGCTGGGTCTGATCGCCTGCGGCTCGATGGCGGCCACATACAGCATGGCGGCCATCAACAGCGTGGCGGCCACCGACTCGGTGGCAAACCGTGATCATGCGCCCGACGAGTGGTCCGACCACGACTTCTGGATCGTCACCGTCCCCGGCGCGCAGGAGCACTTCCGGGCGGTCTACGACTGGCTGCCGGACGCCGGGCGTATCGTCTTCGCCCTGCGGGAGACGGCGCACGGCCTCAAAATCCTCTACGCGGGCGGGCACCTGATCGAATATGCCGTCTTTGCCCCCGACGAACTGCGCGTGACCAAAGCTAACGCCTACCGCGTCCTGCTGGACCGGGAGCGCATCGCCGCACGGATGGCCGAGGTGCGCGCCCGGACGGTCGAGTGGGCGGCTTCTTTAGCGAGTGATGACCGCTGGCTGTTCGGGCAGTTTATCACCAACCTGTGGGTCGGCGTGGGGCGTCACCGGCGCGGCGAGCGGCTCAGCGGCCACGACTTCGTCAAGCGGCAGGCAGTCGGCCACCTGCTGCCGCTGCTGGTCCGCCACGGCCAGGCCGACCGCCGCGACATGCTGGACGATATCGACCCACTGCGGCGCTTTGAGTTCGCCTTTCCCCAGGTCGGCGCGGAACTCAACCGCCTGCTCCTGCTGGAGACGCCGGCCTGCGCCGCCGGGCTGCTCGACCTGGCCGGGCGGCAGCTGCGCGGCCGGCTGCCCGATTACCCCGACGAGGCGGTGGCTGTGATCCGGCGGCACATCGAGTCGGCCTGCTCCGGCTGATCGGCCCCCGGAAGACCAGGGCCGGTTCAGCCAATGCTCCCCGATCAATCAGCCCCAGGAGCGTTCCCCGCTTGTACCGGTGGCGGCAGGTGTATTGGCGCGAGATTGGGGTATAATTAGGCAAGCCTAAAATTCGACCGGGGGGATAGTGATGATCGAACTGGTGGACGGTCTGCACCCGACCCTGCAGGCGCTGCTGGCGACGTGTTTCACCTGGGGCCTGACAGCGGCGGGCGCGGGCGTCGTGTTTTTCACCCGAGAGTTCAACCGCAAAGTGCTGGACTGGATGCTGGGTTTCGCCGCCGGGGTGATGATCGCGGCCAGCTTCTGGTCGCTGCTGGCCCCGGCCATCGAGATGTCGGCGGAGATGGGAGACCTGCCCAGCTGGTTCCCGCCTGCGGTGGGCTTCCTGCTGGGCGGGGTCTTCCTGCGGGGCATGGACCTGGTGCTGCCTCACCTGCACCTGAGCCTGGCCCGCGACCAGGCGGAAGGCATCAGCACGACCTGGCAGCGGTCGGTGCTGCTGGTGCTGGCCATCACGCTGCATAACTTCCCGGAAGGGCTGGCCATCGGCGTGGCCTTCGGCGCGGCGGCGGCGGGACTGCCCTCAGCGACCATAGCCGGGGCGGTGGCGCTGGCGATCGGCGTGGGCATCCAGAATTTCCCGGAAGGGCTGGCCGTCTCCATGCCGCTGCGGGGAGAGGGCATGTCTCGCCTCAAGAGTTTCTGGTACGGGCAGCTCTCGGCCATCGTGGAGCCGATGGCGGGCGTGCTGGGCGCGGCGGCCGTGCTGCTGATGCGCCCGCTGCTGCCCTACGCGCTGAGCTTCGCCGCCGGAGCCATGATCTTCGTGGTGGTGGAGGAAGTGATCCCCGATTCGCACTGCGCCGGCCACCCCGATCTGGCGACGATGGGCACCATGCTGGGCTTCGTGGTGATGATGGTGTTGGATGTGGCGCTGGGCTGAGCCGGTCATTTGCAGCAAAGGCCCGTTCTATGCTATGCTGCCGCGATCAGAGCACAGTACCAATCGTCCCATCAAATCCATCCAAAGGGGGCAACCATGCAAGGGCAACAGTCATCACCTTCGGCCATCGTCATTGCGCTTGGCGTCTACAAGATCGTCCTGGCGATCTTTCTGTTATGCGCTGGCGCAGCCGCCGTGGGCTGTGGCGCGCTGGGAGGGCTGACCGCCAGCGTTTTCGGGCGGGCTGGCGAGACACAAGCCGCCGTGGCCACCGGCGTCATCAGCCTGATCAGCACCCTGGTCGGCATCTTCAGCCTGGCTTTCGGGGTCGCGGCCATCGTCGTCGCCATCGGCCTGTTCCTGACCAAGCCCTGGGCCTACCTGGGCGCGCTGGTGGTCAACGGGGCGGTGATTGTCCTGCAATTGCTCGGCCTGTTCACCGGTGGCTTGAACATCCTGAATGTGGTCTTCATTGTGCTCAGCGGCGTGGCCATCTACCTCCTGCTGACCGACGAGCCTACCAAGCAGGTCTTTGGCCAGGCCTGATTCAGCCCTTCAGGGGAGCGTAAACACCGCTCACGGCGCAAAAAAAGTCATCCCATACTATACTGGCCGTTGCCGCACGATGGAACTGAGCAGCGGCCAGCTTTTGTTATTGCCGAGAAGGAAATCCGCCGCATGGACGTGGAACTGACCCGCACCGGCAAACACAGCCTGATCCTGCACGCGCCCGTGATGCCCGCGGCGGGCACGTTTGGCTACGGCGACCGGTATGCCCGGCTGATCAAAACCGAGAAGCTGGGGGCCATCGTCACTGACCCGGTCACGCTCAAGCCGCGCCGGATCGCCAGGGGGGCGCACGCCGTCCCTCTGCCGGGCGGGCTGCTGCTGCATACGGGGATGCCCAATCCCGGCGTGCACCAGGTGGTCAAACAGTACCGCCAGACATGGGATAAGCTCCCCGTGCCGGTGATCGTGCACGTCATGGGCACCATCCCGCCGGACGTGGCGCGCTGCGTGCGGGCCGTGGTGGACTGCCCCAACGTGCAGGGCATCGAGCTGGGCATCCACGACCTGACGGGCGTGGAGGAGATGCGCGCCCTGATCCAGGCCGTGGGGGAGACGACGCAGCTTCCCCTGCTGGTCCGCCTGCCGCTGGAGCGGGCCGCCGAACTGGCGCGGGTCGTGGCTGCCACCGATGCCGGGGCGGTGGTGATCGGCGCGCCGCCGCGCGGCCTGGCCCGCGACCCGGTCAGCGGGCAGTTGATCCGGGGCCGGGTGTACGGGCCGCTGGTCAAGCCGCTGGCCTTGCACACGGTGGCCCAGGCCGTGCAGGAGCTTCAGCAGGACGACCTGCCCGTCATCGGCTGCGGGGGGATTCACACGCCAGCGGACGCGCGGGACTTTATCGAAGTGGGGGCGCGGGCAGTGCAACTGGACAGCGTGATCTGGGTGCGGCCCCAGGGGGCGGAGATCATCGCCCGCGACCTGGGCGGCTTCCAGCTCACCCGCGCTGCTGACGCCTACCCTGACGAATGGTTCCCCGGCATCGGCGAGACTTTCCGCAAAGAGGCCGTCCCCCCGCCGCCGGACGATCTGCCGGAGTAACATAGCTGTCAGCTGTCAGCTATCAGCCGTCAGCTATCAGCTGTCAGCTATCAGCTGTCAGCTATCAGCCTCGGACAGGCAGCCGATACATTGATGTGATATATACTGGATAAAAAGAGGCGATTCAGCAGGAGCCGCGCCATGGTCGTTGGCGAAAGGTTGATGACGGTCGAGGAATTCTGGGCGCAGTACGCGGGCCAGCCCTATGAACTGGTGGAGGGGGAAATTACTGCGGTGACACCGACGGGATACCTGCACATGATCGTAACCACGCGCGTCATTACCCAACTGCGCAACTTCGTCGATACTCACCAGTTAGGTGAAGTGGGTGGCGCAGAAGGTGGATTCTATTTGTCGCCAACCGAAATGCGCACCGCTGACGCCGCCTTCATCAGCAATGAAAAGCTGGCCCGAATCACCGACCCGGACAAGTACCTCCCCTTTGCGCCCGATCTGGCGGTGGAAGTGATCGCGCCAGGCGATACGGCAGCCGATATTCAGCACAAAGTAGATACCGACCTCCAGGCGGGCACGGCCCTGGTATGGGTGATCTATCCCAGTTTAAAAAAAGTGATCGTCTACCGTCCCGATGGCACGGCGCGGGCCATCCCGGAAGACGGCACCCTCGACGGCGGCGAGGTGCTGCCGGGGCTGGCGGTCCCGGTCAAGAGTCTGTTCCCCCCAGGCGACTGCTAAAACGACAGGAAAGGTTCTCTCCTTGGCGGAAAGACTGCTACTTGACACGAATGCTGTTATCGGCTTTGTCAGCGGCGATAACGTCATCACTGAGCGCCTTCAAGATGTCGAAGTGTGTGTGCCGAGCATTGTGTTAGGCGAGCTTTACTATGGCGCACGGCGTTCCAGTCGCGTGACTGACAACGTGGCCAAGGTTGATGCATTGGCCAGACAAAGTGTTGTATTCCCCTGTGATGTGGGGACAGCCCAGTGGTATGGACAGATCAAACAACAGGCCCATGCCACGGGGCGGCCAATCCCGGATAATGATCTCTGGATCGCAGCAGTTGCCGTGCAACATGGCCTGACTCTGTTGACACGTGACAGGCATTTTCAAAACATCGAGGACCTGTCGGTTGAGATGTGGTAGATGAAGTTAAGGATTGACCATTGACCGGTCGTGGTAAGATAGGTTGCCGGATTCACCGTTGATGATGAGGGAGGGTTGATGATGAGTGAAAGCCCAATCAAAGAGCAGATCATCACCGAGTTAACCGATCTTGACCCCCATCAGTTGCAGGAAGTGCTTAACTTCACCCGTAATCTGAAAGCGCAGACCCAGGGCGCGTTGGGTAGGAATTTGATGCACCTGGTCGGTTCCATCCCGCCGGATGACCTGGCATTGATGGAGAAGGTAATTGAGGAGGACTGCGAGCGCATCGACCCGCAAACCTGGGATATCACGCTGTAATGTTGACGGCGGCGAGGTGCTGCCGGGGCTGGCGGTCCCGGTGGCCGACCTGTTTCCGCCCCAAACGACCGGATAGCCGCCGGTTACTACCCATCAGCGCTGCTGGTTGGCCTCGTGCCCGGCCCCTGATCGGTCTCCCCCCGCCGCTGGCGGATCAGAGCGCGGGCCTCATCCAGTGTCCCGGCGATGAAAAACTTCTCCATATTCGACCGGTACACCCGCCGCAGCACGCCCAAAGCGATCGACACAAACATGCCGCCGCCGATCAGCACCACGGTTCGGGTGCTGTCCGGAATCTCCACCACCGATTGTTTGATGTTGCGGAACAGGTTATCCGGCATCAGGCGGCTGTGGCTCATGTCGGTGATGGTGTCGGTGGGGTGATCGACCGAGCGGGCCAGCTCCCAGGCCCGGTCGATGGCGGCCTGATACTCGTCCCAGGTCCAGGGCGACTGGAAGGTGTAGCGGATGATGGTCTGTTCGGCGTCGTCCCAGTCAACCGTGATCGGCATATGCCTCGTTCCCCATGTGTCATCCGGTCCAGTCGCGCAGGTAAAGAAAATCGTGCCCCACTGTGCGCTCGCTGAGCTTGGCGACGACCGGCATGGTGCGTTTGTAGTGGTTGGCCCGCACCCGCCGCCACACGTCCTCCACCATGGCCCGCTCAAAGCCTGCCGCCACCGCTTCGTCCACCCGGTAGCGCGCATCGACCAGCAGGTAGAGCAGCTGGTCCAGTTCCGCGTAGGTGTAGCCGATCTCGCCTTCGTCGGTCTGCCCGGCCCACAGGTCGGCGGAAGGCGGCTTGTCGATGATGCGGCGCGGCACGCCTATGGCCGCCGCCAGTTGCCGCACCTGCGTTTTGTACAGGTCGCCGAGGGGCTGGAGGGCGGCGGCGTTGTCGCCGTAGATGGTGGTATAGCCGAGCAGCGTCTCGGTTTTGTTGCTGGTCCCGATGACCAGCCCGCCGAAGGCCGCCGACTGGTCGTAGAGGAGGATCATGCGCAGGCGGGCCATGACGTTACCCCGCCGTTTATCGCTCATATCCGCAAAGCGCTCGAACAACGGCTGGACGTAAGGCGTGATCGGGATCGTCAGGCTGGGGATGCCCAGGGCGTCGATCACCAGCTGCGCGTCGGTCAGGCTGTCGGCGCTGCTGGTGGCGTAGGGCATCCGCAGGGCGAGCACGTTGGCCGGTCCCAGGGCGCGGACGGTCAGGTAGGCGCTCAGCGCGCTGTCGATGCCGCCGGAGAGCGCGATCACGGCCCGCTGGAAGCCGACCTTGGTCACCCCATCGCGGATGAAGCCGACAAGGATTTTTTCAGCCAGGCCGGTGTTGATCTGGAGTCTGGCGGCGATGTCCATCGGGCATCCCTTCGGACCAACCCGTCCCAATCGCGGTGACGGTCACTCCTCCCGCAGGACGTAGCCCACGCCGCGCACGGTATGAATCAGGCGCGGCTCGCCGTCGGCCTCGGTCTTCTGCCGCAGGTACCGCACGTAGACCTCGATGATGTTGCTCTCGCCGCCGAAGTCGTACTTCCACACCCGGTCGAAGATCACGTCACGGGTGAGCACCTGCCGGGGATGCCGCATGAACAGCTCCAGCAGTTCATACTCTTTGGCCGTCAGGTCGATCAGGCGGGTGCCGCGCTGCGCCCGCCGCGTGCCGGTATCCAGCGCCAGATCGCTGAAGTGCAGCACTTCCGGCGTAGACGCCGGGCGCGACCGCCGGAACAGGGCGCGCATCCGGGCCAGCAGTTCCTCGAAGTCGAACGGCTTGACCAGGTAGTCATCCGCCCCGGCGTCCAGCCCCTGCACCCGGTTGGGGACGCCATCGAGCGCCGTCAGCATCAGGACCGGCACATCGCTGGCCGCCCGCAGCCGACGGCAGACCTCGAAGCCGTCCATCCCCGGCAGCATCAGGTCCAGGATCACCAGATCGGGCGGGTTGTCGCGGGCCTTTTCCAGCCCGCTGTGCCCATCCATGGCCACATCGACGGTGTAGCCCTCGTAGATCAGGCCGCGCCGCACCGTCTGCACGATCTGTTCGTCGTCCTCGACGATGAGGATTCGTTCGCCGGTCATCGGGGTACCGTCCTTCCCCACTGTAAGCCCCACACCTCGCCGGGCGTCTGAATGGCGGTGCGCTCGCCTGTTTCCAGATGAATGATCACCAGCCGTCCCGCCAGGCCGAAGTCGCCATACGTCGCCGCCCGCAGGCCCGCCACGTATTTGCCATCCGGGGAGAGGACGGGCGCTTCGATCAGGCCGCCCTGCCCATCCGGGATGGGCAGCGCGTCCGGCAGAATCGGCACCAGGAACGGCTGGACGGCGTTGGGCCCCATGGCCTCCCCGCCGGGAATGGCCAGGATCATGGCGGCTTCGTTGGCCAGCGGGACCGCATCAGCCACGTGCCACGACTCGCCCAGGATGGTGATCGCCGTGCTGACGTTGGCCGGGTCGACCAGGTACAGCCCCGGCGTGACGTAGGCGAAGCCGCTGGCCCAGGCCAACACCTGTCCGTTGGGCAGCCACGCCCCCTGGAAAGCCGCCACCGGCAAGGGGACGGCCTCCCCGCCCGTGATCGGCAGGATGCCCAGCCCGGCCCCTTCATAGTAGCCGATGTCGACCAGCAGGCGGGTGCTGTCCGGACTCCAGCGCGGGCGCATATAGACGCGGACCTGGTCCGGTGGTGTATCCTGTCCCAGGACATCGGTGATCAGTTCGGTGCGCGCCCCGCCGATGGCCGGGGCCACCCAGATGCCATCCCGCACGAAGGCGATCAGCGCCCCGTTCGGGCTCCAGGCGGGTTGCGCACCCGCGCCGGGACGGTCGGCCACTGGCGACAGCTCGCGCCCGGCGGTGCCGTCGCGGTTGGCCACGATCAGACGGCCCCCGGCGGTGTAGGCTATCTGGGAGCCATCCGGTGACAGCGTGAAGTCCAGCACGCTGCGCGGCTCGATGGTGATCGGCTCCGCCGGACGCCCGTCCGCCGGCAAACGCCACAGCTGGGCCACGCCCGCCTGGTCCCGCGAGAGGAAGTGCAGATCGGCGGGCAGCGCCATCCCGGCCAGTTCGCTGGGCGGCAGCGGCCCCCAGTCGTAGGACTTGACGCCCTCCATGATCTGGCGGCGGGTGTTGGTGCGCGGCTCGATGACGGTCAGCGCGCCTTCGAGCGGCGTCAGCAGGCCCAGTCCATCGGGCAGCCAGCGCATGGCTGCCGTCAGCTCCAGCGAGGCGTCGAATACCTGGAAGTCGCCGCCGATCACGCTGATCGTGCCGAAGCGCCGCGCCGCAAAGCGCTGCCCGCTGGCCTCGTGCACCAGGAAGATCAGCCGATCCCCGCCGAACAGCGTCGGCTGGCTGACCACGACATCCGTGTCCAGCAGGACGGTCTGGCGGCCATCGAGCAGGCTGATCAGCACCAGCCCGCCCCCCGGCGGGGCGGCGGCCATCACCCCTTCCTGCGTCCAGGCCAGCCCCGCCGACGCCGGGAGCTGCCCGGCATAGGCCAGCCCGGATACGCCCTGGCGGCGGTAGATATTCCAGACGTTACTCTCCGCTTCCGCCGCCAGGAAGCCGCCCCCCGGCGACCAGCTCAGGTGGAGGAACGGCCCCCCGGCATGATCCTGAAAGAGCGGCGCGCCGGACTCGCCCATCCCGGCCAGGTAGAGGCGCAGGCCGGTCCCGGTGGTGTAGGCGATGGCCGTGCCGTCCGGCGACCAGCTCAGCGTCTGGCCGCGCCCGGTGATCGGCGGCTGGCCCGCGCTCTCAAACTCCAGCACCTGGCCGCTCTGCCCGTCCAGCGCGGTGATCGCCAGGAAGGGGGCGACCGAGCCGTCGGCGCTCCCCAGCGTGCGGTAGGCGATCCACTGGCCATCCGGGGCGACGCCGAAGTCCACCACGGTCTGTTCCGGCGGGGTGATGGCGGAAGCGAAGTTGCTCCCGGCGGCGATGCGCATCACCTGCCCGGCGCTGGTCAGGACGAACAGGTCGGCGGGCAGGGGAAGGCTTGGCCCCTGGGCCAGCGCGGGGGCCGGAACGCCCAGGGGGAGCAGCGACAGGGCGAGTATCCACCAAAACCTCATCAGCCGGCGAAACATCACCAAAACGCTCACTCTATCCTGGGAATAAGTCAGGCGTGGGCTTCAGTATAGCGCAAATTCGCCCAACCAACAGTGTGGGGCGGCGGGGAGTGAGGGAGAATAAAAAGCCCCGTGCCGCCACGGGGCCAGAACGATAAAAACGAGGCGTCTAGAAGATGAGGAGCAGACCGCCGCCCGTCTGGGGAACATACCCGCCCAGCCCGGCGACGATGTTGCTGAAGATGTTGCCGATGGTCGGCCCCAACAGGGCCAGGATCACGATCACCACGACGGCGACCAGGACCAGGATCAGAGCATACTCGACCAGGCCCTGGCCGTCTTCATCCTCTGAACGGAACAACCGACGCAACCAGCGAAGCATGTGAGTCCTCCATAAAAATGGATAACGGATGTATCTTAGCATATCATGAATTGCGGGGGGTCGCTAGGTAGCCTATAAGTACTATTTGCGCCATGCTTTCCCGCTGTATAGGCACCGGTGGTTTGCATCCTGGTAAGAATATGCCGCCGCCAGCGGCGCAATAATCGCCGCGACAAGATGTTGCATCCTCCGCGGTTGCGCTTATGATAGACGGGGATTATGCCGCGCGGCTGGCGCGCTTTGGGGGGACAGTTAATGGGCACCTCACCGGACGGAGCGTCATTTTATCTACCCGGCGGCGAGCCGTTTTTCTTTCCGGGGAATGACATCGGCTGTCTGTGTCTGCACGGCTTGCAAGCCCTGCCGCAGGAGATGCGCTGGTTGGGCGAGCACCTGGCCGCGCAGGGCTTCACGGTCTACGGGCCGCGCACCGCCGGGCACGGGACGGCCATCACCGACCTGCGCCGGACCCACTGGCGGGACTGGTACGGCAGCGCGCTGGACGGCTACCGGGTCCTGCGCCAGGCATGCCGCCAGGTTTTTGTGATCGGGCTGAGTTTGGGCGGCGTGCTGAGCCTGCGCCTGGGAGCGCGGGAAAAGCCGGACGGTGTCGCCTGCCTGGCCGGGCCGCTGGAATTTGACATCCCCCTGCTGCCCTACGCCCGCTATCTCAAATTCGTATGGCACTATACTTCTAAAGAGCCGGACGAGAACCACCGCCGCATCGACCGCCGGATGCGGGCCGTCCAGGCCGCGCGCGGCGAGCCGGTCATCGGGCGGGCAGGGTATGGCTATTTCCCCGTCGCCAGCCTGGCCCAGTTTTACGATCTGATCCAGGCCACGCGGGCACAGCTCCCCCACCTGACTGCGCCGCTGCTGCTGATCTATTCGGAAGGGGATCAAACCGTGCCCATCCGTAACCTGGACCTCGTCGCCTCATTGGTCGGCACGCCAGCCGATGACCAGCACATCCTGCGGCTGCGCCAGAGCGGTCATCTGCTGACCCTTGACGAGGAGATGGAGACCGTGTTCGAGGCCGTGGCCGCATTTGTGAGCCACTACGCGGAATCGTGAGGGCGGGCCGCCGCTCACGGTTGAGGACGGAGAACGATGGGTATCGCCTGGGGCCGGATCGTGCCGGTGCTCGTCTCCATCGCCATCATCATCGCCATCGCCATCCTGCGGTCCTATTCCCGGACGGTGGCGGCCATCACGGCCACCATGCCGGTGACGATCCCGCTCAGCCTGTGGATCATCTACGCGGCGGAAGGCGGGGAGCAGACGGCGGTGGCCCAGTACGCCGAGGTGATGCTGATGGGCATCGTACCCACGGTGGTTTTTGTGTTCGTGGTGTGGTGGACGGCGCGCCTGGGCTGGGGGTTGCTGCCCATGATCGCGGCGGGCTACGGCGGCTGGGCGGTCACGCTGGGGACGATTGTCCTGCTCCGGCGGCTGGTGGGTGGGTAGCCGACAGCAGTCAGCGATTAGCAATCGGCAAGGTTGGCTTCAAGGCGGGCGCGCCAGGCTGTTGATAGTTCGATCCCTATGTGCTATATTAAGCGTCATAATTTCTTTATAAAAGAGTGTTGCACATGCCGCTATACAGAATCTCTGGGCGCGATGTCCAACAAATCCCTCCCGGGCGCTTCCCTTTAGAAAGCCAGCTCCAACGCTTGGTAGAAGCCAATTTAGATAAACTGCTGGGAGTGCGTCTCATTGCTTCCGAATTTTCTACTGGTGATCGTCAACGAGGCCGGATCGACACGCTTGGTCTTGATTATGAAGGTACACCCACCATTATTGAGTACAAGCGCAGCCAGAAGGAGAACATCATCAATCAGGGGCTGTTCTATTTGGACTGGCTCGTCGACCACAAGGGTGACTTCATTTTGGAGGCCCAAAAGGCGCTCGGCCCGAAAACTGACGTGAGTTGGGATAGTCCGCGACTGATTTTGATCGCAGAAACGTTCAGTGATTACGATAAATACGCAGTCAATCGAATTGGCGCGAACATTGAGTTATGGGTTTATCGGTTGTATGGCGAAGAGCTTTTGTATCTGGAACCGATATTCGCCCCAAGACCCCGGTCTATTCAGCCGTCATCTGAAGTTGTGCAGGCAGTCGAACATGATTTCGAAGGAATTGACCTCAAGGACGTGACACCGCTGCCGACTTATGATCTTGACGATCACCTGGCAAAGTCAAGGCCACCTATTCAGGAAATCTTCCATCTTTTGCGCGAGCATATTTTGGCTCTGGTCGATGATGAGAACGAGATCGCCGAGATACCCAATAAGCTCTATATCACGTACCGACGCGGAAAGAACTTCGCCGAGGTTGTTTTTCAGGCAAAGGCTCTGCGCGTATTTCTGGATATTCCACCGGGCGAAGTGAACGATCCCGAAGGGGTCACCAGGGATGTATCAAACGTGGGACACTGGGGCACTGGGGATATTGAAGTACGTCTCGAATCATCCGCAGATGTAAACAGGGTTATGCCATTTATCGAGCAAGCATACCGGCTGACGTTATAATCCTTCCAGCGTCGATCGATTAATCCTGACGTTCGCCCCGGTCCTGGATGATGATCTCCGAGAGCGGCAGCGAACCCTGGAACGCCCGGTCGATCTCCTCTTTTCATAGACGGCTCGAATAACGGCGGCCATAACCCTGCGCCTCGTGTTTGACCCGACTGTACCAGAATCCCGGTCACTCCTGCGCGTCATCCGCCGGGGTCGGACCGGTCATCGCCGGGAGGCTCACCAGCGGCCACATCGGCTGCACATCCATGTCCAGGCCGTCGCGCTGGCCCTCCATGAAGCGGAAGTAACCCGCCGCCGCGATCATGGCCGCGTTGTCCGTGCACAGGGACAGCGGCGGGTGGTACACGGGTATGCCCGCCCGGTTACGCATCTCGGCCCGCAGCAGCCGGTTGGCGCTCACCCCGCCGGCCATCAGGATGGCGGTGGCCCCGTGCGCCTGGGCCGCCTGGACCGTCTTTTCCACCAGGGCATCGACCACCGCCCGCTGGAAGCTGGCCGCCACGTCGGCGATGCGCAGGTCCGGCCTGAGCGGCGCGTCGCCCTCCTCGCCGCGCTGGCGGGGCTGTCCGGGCCGTGACTGGACCGTGACCTGGCGCAGCACCGCCGTCTTGAGGCCGCTGAAGCTGAAGTCGTAAGGCGAGTCGGTTTTGGCCAGCGGGAAGCGGTAGGCGCGCTCCCGCCCGCCCGCCGCCGCGTTCTGGATGGCCGGGCCGCCCGGATAGCCGATCCTCAGCAGCCGCGCCACCTTGTCAAACGCCTCGCCCGCTGCGTCGTCCTGGGTGCGGCCCAGCGGCTGGTAAACGCCGTGCCCCCGGACCAGGACCAGTTCCGAGTGCCCGCCGGAGACGATCAGGGCCACCACCGGGAAGGTGATGTGGTCGCCCGCTTCCGTCAGCCACAGCGAGTAGATATGCCCTTCCAGATGGTTGACGCCCACCAGCGGCAGCCGGCGGGCGTAGGCCAGCCCCTTGGCGAAGTTGACGCCAACCAGCAGGCTCCCCGCCAGGCCGGGGCCGCGCGTCACCGCCAGCGCGGCAATATCGTCATAACTGACGGCGGCCTCCTCCATGGCCTGGCGGACGACGGCGGCGATCACCTCGACGTGCGCCCGCGAGGCCACCTCCGGGAAGACGCCGCCATAGGGCGCGTGCAGTTCGACCTGAGAGGCCACCACACTGGCATGAATCTGCCGCCCGTCCTTGACGACCGCCGCCGCCGTCTCGTCGCAGCTGGTTTCGATGCCCAGGATGAGTGTCATGACCGATCCCCGGCGCTGGCCGCCCGCGCCGACACGCGGCGCGCCCTCGCGATTCGCTGTCCAGCCGTGCACCGGCGGAGGATTATACCACACCGCTTCAAGGGCGGTCCTTCACGCGGTCCAGCACGAAGCCGAACGTGCTCCCCTGGCCATACACGCTGCGGAAGGTAACCTCGCCGCCGTGACGCTCGACGATGTTTTTCACCAGATGCAGCCCCAGCCCGGTGCCGGAGATGGTTTCGGTTTCCCTGCTCTGGGCGCGGAAGAAGGGCCGGAACAGCCGGTTTTGCTGATCCTCCGGGATGCCGTAGCCGGTGTCTTCGACTTCGAAGATGACGGCATCGGGCGGGCAGCGCAGGCGGACCGTCACCCGGCCCTGGGGAGGCGTATATTTGATCGCATTGCCGATCAGGTTTTCGATGGCCTCATAAAGCAGGGTCGGCTCGCCGCGCACCGTGGCGGGCCGGGTGGAGAGCGTCAGGAAAAAGTGTAGCGATTTGCCCACGGCCTGTTCCTGGGCGGCCAGATACGCCTGCTCGACCAGGCTGGCCAGATTAAACGTCTCGCCGTTGATGTCCCGCAGCGCCTCCAGCCGCTCCAGCGACAGGATATCGTTGGTGATGTTCTGCATCCGGCCGACGGCTTCTTCAATGGCGTGAATGAGGTCGCGGGCCTGCGGCGGCAATCGCTCGCCAAACGTTTTGCGCATCAGGTAGACGCTGGCGGTGATGTTGGTGAGCGGCGTGCGCAGGTCATGGGTGGCGATGCGGATCATGTCGGTCTTGACCTGCTCCAGGGCGCTGACCTGGGCGTACAGCGTTTGCAGCTCGGCGAGCTGCTTCTGGGTGGCGTGGTAGAGGTTGGCGTTGTCCACGGCGGTGGCGATGCGGGAGGCCAGCATTTTGAGGAGAAATGCTCACAGGCCGGACGGTCGCGGGCGGCCCTGCGTCTTATC
The DNA here is from genome assembly GCA_034435395.1 of Anaerolineae bacterium. GTDB lineage: Bacteria > Chloroflexota > Anaerolineae > Aggregatilineales > Ch27 > DAOTXK01. The sequence goes on from DAOTXK010000272.1 coordinate 14,298, forward strand.
GGCGTCGCCGCAAGGCTGTTTTATCCCTTCAAGGCCAGTACCAACTCCTTGTGCATGGGCGTCAGGCTGTGGATGCTCCCGTCCTCGGCCACGCAGACCGTGTCCTCCACCCGGACGCCGTAGCCCCGCTCAGGGTAGTACACGCCCGGCTCGACCGAAAACACATTGCCAACCTGCACCGCGTCTTTGTCCAGGAGATGGGTGAAGTGCGGGCGCTGGTGAATCTCCAGCCCCAGGCCGTGCCCCAGGCCATGCATGTAGCCGATGGTGGTCCCCGGCTGGCTACGGGCCGTGGGATGGCCGAATTCCTCCAACACATCCTGGGCCATCAACTGGTATTTCCGCGTGCGCTCGCCGACCGCCAGCGCGTCCATCACGGTGTGGAAGGCCGTCATCACCTGATCGTAAGCCTGTTGCACCTCCGGCGCGGCGTAGCCGATGCTCCAGGTGCGGGTCACGTCATGGTAATAGCCGGTCTGCCGGTCGCGGGGGAAAAGGTCGAAGACGATGGCTTTGCCCAGTTGCAGGGCCTCGCCGTCCTCGCCGTGGCTGTGCGGGAAGCCGCCGTCGCGCCCCTGGGCGAAGATCATGCCCTCGCTGTCCTCCAGGTCGTGCTCCAGCAGCTTGAGCCGCACAAAGCGTTTGACCTCGCCGATGGTCAGCGGCGACCCATCCGCCCGGACCACCGTCTCCCCCTCGGCGCGGCAGGCGGCGATGAAATCCCAGGCCGCCTGCATAACCAGGCCGGTGCGCCGCCCGACATCCCGCATGATGGCGATCTCGTCAGCGTCCTTGGTGGCGACGGCCTCGTCGAACAGGGTGTCATGGCGCTCGCCGACGAAGGTGAAACCGGGGAAAAACGATTCCAGCAGTTTGAGCGTCTCCCAACTCTGGCCCAGGTCGCCAGTCCCGTAGACGCCGACCCGCCCGCCGGTGAAGCCGAAGCGCGCGAAGTACCGCTCGTAGGACTTGAGCAGGATGGTGTCGAGGTCGTCCTGGTGGGCCTCCCACAATTCGTGAATCTTCAGATCATTATGGGTGACGACCTCCAGGCCGCTCTTCTGAGCGTTCTCCACCTCCATAGCATTGGTGACCATGACCGCTGGCTGGCCGCGCTTTTTGAAGATGGTGGCATTGGCCTCGTGGCCGTTGGTGAGGTAGGCGCGGTGAGGGCTGGGCGTTTCCCCGCCGAAGACGATCAGCGCCTCCAGGTCCCGCTCGGCCATCAAACGATCAATATCGGATTTCATGCCCCCTCCCTTCTTCAGGCCGGCCCAGTTGCCGCCCCTCGATTGTATCACCAAACGCGCGCCGGGCGGCAAGGCGGTTTTCCTTCATTTTTTCCCACGCCGGCGGGGTCTTCGGTTTGCCTCCCCCCAGGCCCCACATTATACTGGCGGTAGTCGGGCTGCCGGGTTACGCACCAACAGGCCGGAATGCGCCGCCCGCCTCACTGACCAAGGACGATCAGCCATGTCTGAAGATATTTACCGTCAACTGGCCGCGCGACTGGACGCCATCCCCAACGGCTTCCCGCCAACCGCCAGCGGCGTTGAGCTGCGCCTGCTGGCGGCGCTGTTCACGCCGGAGGAGGCAGCCCTGGCCGCCGTCATGAAGCTGTCCTCCGAACCCGCCGCCGCCATCGCCGCCCGCGCCGGGGTCGAGGTCCAGCTGGCCCGCCAGACGCTCAAAACCATGGCCCGCAAGGGGCTGATCCGCGCCGGGCGGGGCGACGGAGAAATGGCCTACGGCCTGTTGCCCTTCGTCGTCGGCATTTACGAGGCCCAACTGGGCCGCCTCGATGCCGACGCCGCCGCCCTGTTTGAGGAATATTACCGGGAAACCGGCGCGACGTTCGTCAACGAGAAACCGTCCGTGCACCGCGTCATCCCCGTCGGCGAGGCGATCCCGGTTAACCTGGAGGTGTTCCCCTACGAACACGCCGCGCAGCTGATCGAGAACGCCCAGGCGTGGGCGGTGCGGGACTGCATCTGCCGCGTCCAGAAGCGCCTGATCGGCCAGGGCTGCCATCACCCGGTCCAGAACTGCCTGTCCTTCGCCCCGGTGGCCGGCGTTTTTGATCATGACCCGGTCGCCCGCCCGCTCACCAAAGAGGAAGCGCTGCGCATCCTGGGGGAAGCGGCGGAGGCCGGGCTGGTCCACACCACCGGCAACTATCGCGACGGCGTCTCCTATATCTGTAACTGCTGCACCTGCTCGTGCGGCGTGCTGCGCGCCGTGGCCGAGTTTGACCTGCCGACCGCCGTCGCCCGCGCCGACTTCCGTGCCGTGGTTGATGACGGGGAGTGCCTGGGCTGCGGCGACTGCCAGGAGCGTTGCCAGTTTGGGGCGCTGTCGCTGGGCGGGGATGTCTGCCAGGTGGATGAGGCCCGCTGCGTGGGCTGCGGGCAGTGCACCACGGTCTGCCCGTCCGGCGCGCTGACCCTGGAGCGGCGGCCCGAAAGTGAGCGCGAGTCGATCCCGGCGAATCTCCAGGCGTGGATGGAGCAGCGCGCCCGCCAGCGCGGCATCGACATGGGGGACGTGCTGTGAGTAAAATAGCCGGGTCAGCGTTTCAGTACGACCGCCAGGCGGATATTCTTTACATCAGCAAGCGCCCGCCATGCCCGGAGCCGGAAGTGGCCGGGCTTCGTCCGGCCAGGTGAACCCGAGTCCGACCGATGCACAACCTGGAGCACACCCTGCGCGAATATGACCCGGCCCTGCTGGCGGTGATCGCCGCCCGCTGGGACGTGGACCTGGAGTCGCACAGCGTCACCGACATGGTGGCCGCGCTGGCTGAGGTCATGCGGGACGGGGCAGCTGCCGCCGCCACCTGGGACCGCCTGGACGACGAGCAGCGCGGCGCGATGCAGACCCTGCTCGGCTCCGGCGGGACCATGCCCGCTGCCATGTTCACGCGGCTGTTCGGCGACATCCGCGAGATGGGCCCGGCCCGCCTGGCGCGCGAGAAGCCCTACCTGAACCCGTCCAGCATCGCTGAGGCGCTGTACTACCGGGGGCTGATCGCGTTGGGCTTCGACGAATCCCCCGCCGGGCCGCAGGCCGTGATCTACGTGCCGACCGATCTGGCCGCCGTGCTGCCCACCACCCATACTGGCTTTGACCTCTCCCTGGAAGCGGAGGAGGGCTTCCCCGACGAGGACGAGGAAGCCGGAGAGGCCCCCGCCGACCAGCCGGAGGCGATCACCCCGGCAGATACCACCATCGTGGACGATATGGCCACACTGCTGGCCTATCTCCAGGTGGCCGCCGTGGAAGCCCGCGCCGACGCGGGAGCGCCCGCGCCCTCCCCACTCCCGCCCGGCCACGTGGATACCCTGGCCCCCTTCCTGCTCAGGCCGGAGGCGGAGCGGCTGGACTTTCTACTGGGACTGGCCCGCTCCCTGACCCTGATCGCCCCCCGCGACGGGCTGCTCAAGCCCGTCAGCCCCCAGGCCCGCCGCTGGCTGGAAGCCACCCGCAGCGAGCAGGTGCGGACGCTGGCCGTCGCCTGGCGGGAGAGCTACGACTACAACGACCTGGCGCACACGCCCGGCCTGATCGTGGAAACGGCGGCCAATGACCCGACGCTGGCCCGCCGTCTGCTCCTGAAAGCGTTGAGCGACCTGCCGCCCGATTCCTGGTGGGTCACGGAGGGCGTGATCAGCGCCATCAAGGAGACCGACCCCGACTTCCAGCGGCCCGGCGGCGATTACGATAGCTGGTATATCCGCGACGAGCGCTCCGGCGACTACCTCAGCGGATTCGACAGCTGGGATGCCGTCGAGGGCCGACTGCTGCACTTCATCCTGACCGGGCCGCTGCACTGGCTGGGGCTGGCCGACCTGGGCCGTCATGCCGGGCGGACGCTGGGCCGCCTCAACGCCTACGGGCGGGCTTTCGCGGCGGACAGGGACTGGCCTTCCCGCCCGGACGAAGCGGCGGCGATCAAACTGGCCGAGGACGGGACCGCCGAAGCCTCCCGCCGCCTGAACCGCTACGACCGCTTCCAGCTGGCGCGCTTCACGGTCTGGCTCCCCCTCGCCGGCGAGACCTACCGCTACCGCCTGTCGCCGCGCGGCCTGCGCCGGGCTGCCACCCAGGGCATCCAACCGGAGCACATCCGCGCCTTCCTGACCCGCGCCACGGGGAGCGAGCGGCTGCCGGGCGGCGTGGAAGCCATGCTGCGCCGCTGGTCGCAGCCGGGGGAGGCCGACGCCACCATTGAGCCGTTGCTGGTGCTGCGCCTGGCCTCCGCCGAAGCGCTGGACGCCGTCCTGGAGGTACCGGCCATCCGCCGCTATCTGGGGGCGCGGCTGGGGCCGGAGGCCGTGGTGGTCCGCCCCGTACAGGCCGCCGCCCTCCAGGACGCCCTGGCCGAGCTCGGCGTGCTGGCGGAGCTGATCGAGCCGACCGACGACCAGGAGGCGTGAGGCGGCGGCCCTCACTGCGCCGCATAGGTGCAGACGAGAGTCATGGTTGGTCGGATGGCGCTGCTCTCCTGGAAAAGCAGTTCGTGTACGCCTGGGGCCAGCGTGACCGGCTCAGACTGCCAGCTGGTGTTCCATGCTTCGGCGGAGTCGAAGTCTGGCCCGCAGCCTGTTGTCTCTGGCTGCCGCGACACGCCGGTCGGGACGTTGATCGGCACAACCAGCTGGCCGTCGATGGTGACGGTGGTGCGAATCATCCCCGTGGCCGCGCTGGCTTCCTCCGCGCTGCCATAACAGCCGCTGCCCGTGGTGAAGACGACGGTGGTCGAACCGCTGGGCGTGCCACACTGGTGCCCCAGGACGACGTTCCAGTACGGGCTGATCGTGGTGAGGTGGCCTGCGGGCTGAGGCGGCGGTGAGGGCGGCCCTGACGGCGGAGCGGCCGGCGGTGTCAGCGCGGTGATGAAGGTCACGGCCCGCTCGCAAGTCCGAAGGGGGACCAGGAGGCCGCTGGCGTCCGTGGCGCGGCAGGCTTCGCGCAGGCCGATCATCATGGCGCTGTCCGGGCTCAGGTCGATCAGGTCCGAATTCTCGTCCACCAGCCCTGCTTCGTTGAGCGTCACGGCAAACGTCTGGCCGGGGACCGTCAGCCGCACCCCCAGCGCCGGGGCATTCAGGTGCCCCTCCCACAACGTGCCGACCAACGCCCGCCGTCCGGGGCCGTCCACCGGGGCAATCGTGAACACCACCGTCGAGCCGAGCGTCACGTCCAGGTCGTTGATGCGCAGGGCCACTTCCACCCCCTGCGGCGACTGCACCACCAGCGCGTCAGGAGCCTGGTGGCAGGCCGGTTCCCCCAACCCGGTTGTGAAGTACACGCTCTGCATCGGCCCGTACCGCCGCCCCCCTTCGCTCACCGGCAGCGCGGCCAGGGCGTCGGCATCATCCGCCCGGACCAGCTC
>DAOTXK010000273.1:0-9015 GCA_034435395.1 Anaerolineae bacterium
TTCGCTGCTCGACGCCTGGTAAAAGCGGATGGTGGGATCAACGTGGCGAATCGCCGAGAGCAGGCGTGTCACACCCAATGCAGTGACATCGCCGGTGAAAACCGGCTGGTTCCACGAAGTCTGCACAAAGCTCTGCGCCGCCAGATTATAGACCTCATCCGCCTGGCTCTGTTCCAGCGCCGTCATCAACGACGTTTGGTCCAGCATATCGCCGGAGATCAGGGTGATCCTGTCCTGAATGTGCTGGATGCGCGCGAAATTGATGGTGCTGGTGCGCCGCACCAGGCCATAAACCTCATATCCCTGGGACAACAAAAACTCGGCCAGATACGATCCATCCTGCCCGGTGATACCCGTGATTAACGCCCGCTTGGCCATGGCCTCTCAACTCCTTGGTGAATTCTGGGATGGTTGTTCTTCCCGACTGACTCGCGCCCGGCACTCGTCCAACACATCGTGCAGGCTCTGCTGGAACGTGATATGTGGTTGCCAGCCGGTATCTTCTTGCAGTCGTGCGGCAGACCCCCACACCACCGCCTGCGCCCCCGGCCGCAGGCGCTCCGGATCGACCGCCACCGTCACCTCCACCTCCGTAAAACCCAGCAGTATGGTCAGCAACTCCTGGATGCTGTACGCGCGGCCACTGCATACATTATAGACAGCGCCCGCTCGACCGTGGATCAAAGCGGCGTGGTAGGCGCGAACGACATCGCGCACGTCGGTGAAATCCCGCCGGGGGGAGAGATCGCCCACTCTGATGACCGGCTCCTGCCAGCCTCGCTCGATCCGCGCGATCTGCATGGCAAAAGCCGGTGCCACAAAGTTGGGATGCTGCCCCGGCCCGATGTGGTTGAAGGGCCGCACGCGGACGACCGGCAACTGGTGGCTCAGGTGATATTGTAGGGCCAGCATATCCTGTCCAACTTTGCTGACGCTGTAAGGATTCGCGGGCTTTAGCGGAAAATCCTCCGTGATGGGAAGCTCCGATGGCGACACCACGCCGTAAACTTCGCCAGAACTGACCACCAGGACACGCGGTCTGATGCCCAGTCCGATCACCGCCAGAAACAGGTTCAGCTGAGAGCGGATGTTATTCTCCAGCGTCTCCCACGGGTCTTCAAACGAACGCGGCACAAACGCCTGCGCCGCCAGATGGTAGATAAAATCCGGGCGAAGGGCGCGTAGTAAGTCCAACACGGCCTCCGGATCGCGCAAATCGACCGGCGTGGCGCTGTCCAGGAACTCGCCCAGATGCGGGTACGCCTCCGGCGAGAAACGCACCGTCCCGTGCAGCTCCCAATCCGGCTCCTGCGCCCGCAGGTAGCGGCTCAGGTAGCTGCCAGCAAAACCCTCTGCCCCCGTGATCAGCGCTCGCACCACGTGTTCTCCATCCCCCTGCCAGTCTCAGCTCCCCGGCTAGCGCGCGCCGATTATACCCGTCTCGGCAATGGCTGACAAAAGGCACCATCTCCGGTCATCAAACCCACCTTCCGCATTTGGGCGAAAGGGCCTAATGGCTTATACTAGGGGCCGCCAACTTTCACCATCTCGCGGAACGTGTGCTATACGGAGTCGTGTGGACGTTATGAACGAACAGCCACCACCTGAATCGGGTCCGCCCCGCCAGGAGATACCCGACGCGCTTTCCTGGCAATACATCGTGCTGATTGTGATCATCGCTTTTTTGATACCCATAATTGTCGCCGCGCCCATCCCAATCGCCCGCGGCGGAGTCTTTGTCCCCTTCGACCAACTGCGGCTCACCGAACATTACGACGATCCCGGTGGCATCAGTCTTGATTACCCGGAGGGCTGGTCAATTGCCTCTTCCCAACCAGGCGATGTCCAGCTGACCAACCGCTCGCCAGGCAATCCCTCCGCCCAGCCGCCGATCCGGGCCGAAATCCGCGTGCAAATCGTCCCCCGCGAGCAGATCACCTTCACGGACGGCTCGGTGCCTGACAGCGGTTCCAGCGCCTTCGAGGTCATGGCGAAACTGGTGGAGTCTCTGGAAGAAGATTCGCCTACGTTGACGGAAGTGGTGATTGATAGCTGGTCGGGTGCCAGCATTCATCAGGTCCGGCAGGGCCTGGAAACCGAGTTGATGTTGCTGACCGTGGACGACGATACCTACCTGGCCATCCGGGGGACAACCAATGAAGGCAAGTGGGAGAACTTCAGCAGCCTTTTTTCCCGCGTCCTGGATACCATTGCCCTTCAGCCCGCCGCCGGATAACCTCCGGCGAACAGGCCAGCGGGCTGCGCAGGAATTATTACCTATAGTGTCCGATTTCTTGATTTATCGATCCCTTCGGTGTACACTAACCGGGTCATTCCCATCGTGAATTGGTGTGACGCCGGGCAACACACGTCATCATGACAGCTGTTGCGGACCGGCGGTGCCGCAAGCCGCGCGCGATCGCATGAGCATGAGCGAACCACCAGAAACGCCCCAACCCCTGTACTGGGAAACATCGTATGAGATTGTGCTGAAGCTTATGGAGCGTTACCCGGACGTTCAATTGGAGGCGTTAGGCTTACAGGAACTATACGAGATGATCATCACACTCCCCGGTTTCGCCGACGACCCATCTCTGGCGCACGACGGGCTGCTCACCGAAATCCTGCGGGAGTATTATGAGGAGGCAAGCAATCGATGACCAACGGCGAGAGCGACCTGAAAGCGCTGCACAACCCTGACATCCCCCTCCCGGAAGAACTACGGTCCACCGTCGCCGTCACCAGCCTGGACCGCATATACAACTGGAGCCGCAGGGTATCCGTCTGGCCGCTGTTTTTCGGACTGGCCTGCTGCGCCATCGAGATGATCGCCACTGCCGCGTCGCGTTATGATCTTTCCCGCTTCGGCATGGAAGTGATGCGGGCCAGCCCACGTCAGGCTGACCTGATGATCGTCTCCGGCACCGTGACCAAGAAGATGGTGGTCCCCATCGTGCGTATCTACAACCAGATGCCGGAGCCGAAATACGTCCTGGCGATGGGCGCCTGCGCCAGCGGCGGGGGGCCATTCAAGGAAGGTTACAACGTCGTATCGGGCATTGACAAGTACATCCCGGTCGATGTATATGTTCCCGGCTGCCCCCCCACCCCGCAGGCGCTGATGAACGGCTTCCTCACCCTGCACAAAAAAATCGAAAGCCAGACCATCCGCACGGTGCCCTGGTACCGCAGCGGCGACAGTCAGGGTGTTCCCATCCCGATCCTGGGCCCTGACATCATCGATCCGCGTCAGGCCGGGCTGATCCGCCGTCAGGCCGAACAGGCCGCCTCGGCCAGCGACAAGGCTTAGGAGCACGCCATGACCGATAAACCCGCCGCCCAACCGGCCACCGCCCCGGCCCTCGATCCGGCGCAGGAATCCATTGCGCTGCTGAAAGAGCGGTATCCCCAGGCGATCCGGGAAGATGACCGCGAGGGCTACCGCGGCGTCATCGTTGACGCTGATCACCTGGTCGAAGTTGCCCGGACGATCCGCGACGATCTGGGGTATGACTATCTGTCGAACGCCACGGCGGTGGATTACCTGGGCAAAGGCGATCACTTGGAGATGGTTTACCACGCTTACCGCATCCGGGGAGGCGGCCCGGCGCTGATCTTCAAGGCCCAGACCCCCCGTGACAAAGCCACCCTGCCCTCGCTGATCGACATCTGGCCCGGCGTGGACTTCCAGGAACGCGAAGCGTGGGACCTGATGGGCATCCGCTTTGAAGGTCATCCCAACCTGAAGCGCATCCTGCTGTGGGAAGGCTTTGCCGGCCATCCCCTGCGGAAGGACTGGAAAGAAGCCTATTACGAGCAGACGCACAAGCCATTTGATAGCCGTTGGCCGGATGGACACGTTTTCCGCTCCGAAGAGAAAACTCCTTACGGCAGAAATGTCGTCTATCCGGAGGATTTCATACTGGAAGGCTTCCAGGCCCCTGGCGAGGCCCCCAACTATGCCGGCCTGGGCATGGGCGTCACCGTTGAGGACATGAGCACCCCCGGCCTGAAGACCGACCGGCTCATCGTCAATCTCGGCCCCCACCATCCCAGCACGCACGGCGTCTTCCGGATGGTCGTCACCCTGAATGGCGAGACGGTGGAAACGCTGGAGCCGATCATGGGCTATCTGCACCGCAACCACGAGAAGATCGGCGAGCGTAATACGTTCCTCCAAAACATGCCCTTCACCGACCGCCTGGACTACATCAGCAGCATGTCCAACAATCTGGGTTACGCCCTGGCCATTGAGCAGTTGCTGGCGCAGGGACCGCGCTATAACCCGCCCCCCTTCCGGGCCGAAGTGCTGCGGGTGCTGATGGTGGAGTTGACCCGTATTGTTAACCACCTGTGGGCCATCGGCTTCCTGCTCAATGACCTGGGGGCCTTCTTCACCCCGGCTCTGTACGCCATTGCCATGCGCGAGTTGATCCTGGACTTCTTTGAAGCCGTCGCTGGCAGCCGGATGATGTGTAACTACATGCGCTTTGGCGGCGTGTTTAAGGACCTCCCGGCGCGCATCCAGGGCATTCCCTTGCTGGAAAACGATGCCGTGCGGGACGAAGCGACCATGGATTACCTGGAGAACCTGATCCGGGAGCGCCTGCCCCGCGCCATCGATGAACTGGACCGTTACCTCTCGACCAACGAGATCATCATCGGCCGCTGCCAGGGGGTGGGCATCCTGCCGCCGGAAATGGCCATCGCCTACAGCGCCGCCGGTCCGGTGCTCCGCGCCAGTGGGGTACCCTACGATGTGCGTCGCGCTGAACCTTACGGCCTCTATCCGGAGCTCGACTTCGACGTGGCCGTGCGCTACAACGGCGACATCTACGACCGTTACCTGATCCGCATCGACGAGATGCGCCAGAGTCTGCGCATCCTGGACCAGATATTGCCCCTGCTGAGGGAAACCGAGGGCCAGCCGATCATCAGCGGCAACAAGCCCTACAATCCGCGCGTGCCCGCCGGCGAGTCCTATGGGCGGGTGGAAAATCCTAAGGGCGAGCTTGGCTACTATGTCGTCTCTGACGGCGGCCAGAACGCGTGGCGCTACCACGTCCGCGCTCCCAGCTTCATCAACCTGACGGCCATGGGCGAGATGTGCAAGGGTCACAAGGTGGCCGATATCGTCGCCATCCTGGGCAGCATTGACATCGTCCTGGGCGAAACGGATCGTTAGAGTGGCGCTTGGTTGAAGGAGACAGCATGTACGGACTGGGCATTCTCAAAGGAATGGGCGTCACGCTCAAGCATTTCGTGGACACTTACCTCGAGGACCTGAAGTTCCTCGGCAAAGGGAAGCGGAATCCGGAAGCCTTCACCATCCGGCAGGGCGCCCGCAGTCGCAGCCTGGGCCTGTTTACGGTCGAATATCCCGAAGAGAAACTCGCCGTGCCGGAGCGCTTCCGCTTCATTCCTTTTCTGGTGATCAACAACCTGGACGCCGAGGAAAAACCGGGGCACGACTGGTGCACCAGTTGTGGCATCTGCGCTAAGGTATGTCCGCCCCAGTGCATCTGGATCGTGCGCGGCACCTATCCTGAGACTGGCCGCCCCAAACCCGAACCGGAAGCGTTTTACATCGACATTGACATCTGCATGAACTGCGGTTACTGCGCGGAGTTCTGCCCGTTTGACGCGATCAAGATGGACCACGATTATGAACTGGCCGATTATGATCGCACGACGACCCACATCTTCGACAAGAAGAAGCTGTCCAAGGAGCACCGTTATTGGGTTTCCATCGCCCCGACGACGGCGGCAGAAGAAGCGGAGGCTCGTGGCGGCTGGGCGCACAAGAATACCTTGAAGGAAAAAGCTGGAGCCAATCCGGGAAACGGGCAGGCCACGGCCCGTTCAGGCCAGGGGACTGCCCCGACATCCGCTGAGTGAAGTCGCCTTGAGGAAACAACACGCCCTCGTTTCATCGCCGCGTCGTGAACGAGGGCGTTTTTAGCCCCTTGCCTCCGTCCGGCACCAGGTACCGCCGGTGAAGGGGCCTGTACGCCGTCCGGTCAGGCCGGACCCATCCGACTCCGGGAGCACATCCGTGTTGTACCAGAACGACACCGAGATGCTGTTTCCACCCCGCGTGATCGCGGCCCTGTGGAACCTGCGGGGTCCCGAATGGCAGACGCTGGTGGAACACGTTCGAAGGCTGCCCCAGAACCACCCGGATGTCCTGGGATTCATGTTGATGATGGTCCGGCTGGACGGCTGCATGACCTGCCACGCCGACAGCTACCGGGCCATGCGCGGCTGTACCCTCTGTGCGCGGCAGGCGGTCGCGCGTTTCAAAGGCAGCGATCGCGAACTGATCGCCCGCTGGGAGATCGCCCGGCAGGACATCCTGAACTGGATGGAACATGGCATCACGCCTGAGCCTGAATGCCGTTGACACCCCCTGGCCTTAACGCCGTGAGGAGAGAACGCGCCCGACGGGATTTTGGCTGGATGCCAGGAACTGGATACAATAAAAACGATCTCTCTTTAAAATATTCGCCCCTGAGTGCAGCGATCACTGATGGTTAACAGCACTCGATGGGCACAAGCGAGGACCCATGAGCACACAATCAGCGCCGACTGAGGCGGTTATCGCCGCCCTGAGTGGCGTCCATGACCCGGAACTGCACCGGGATATCGTCAGCCTGAACATGGTTCAAGACCTGCGCATCGAAGACGGTGTGGCGCGTTTCCGTCTTGTATTGACCACCCCTGCCTGCCCGCTGAAAGATGTTTTCGAGCGCGAGTGCCGCGCCGCCCTGGTGGGCAAAGTCGACGGCATCACCGATATCGACATCACGTGGGACAGTCAGGTGCCCACCGACAAACGCCTGCACGGGCGATTGGACACCAAAATGCGCAGCATCATCGCCATCAGCAGTGGCAAGGGCGGCGTGGGCAAGAGCACCGTGGCCGTTAACCTGGCCATAGCGCTGGCCCAGAGCGGCGCTCGCGCGGGATTGTTGGACGCCGACATTCTCGGCCCCAACATACCAATGATGGTCGGGCTGGGCTTCGGCCCGCCCCGGCTTACAGCCGATAAGAAACTGGTGCCTTTTGAGGTGTATGGCATCCAGGTGATGAGCATGGGCTTTCTGGTGGAGCCAGGTCGGCCGCTGGTCTGGCGGGGACCGATGCTCCATAGCGCCATCCGCCAGCTTTTCGACGACGTGGCCTGGGACGCGGTGGACTACCTGATCGTGGACCTGCCGCCGGGCACCGGCGACGCCCAGCTTAGCCTGGCCCAAAGCGTCCCCCTGACCGGCGCGGTGATCGTCACCCAGCCCCAGGAGGTGGCCGTCGAAGATGCCGCCAAAGGGCTGGTCATGTTCGAGCAGGTCAAGGTGCCGATTCTGGGCGTCATTGAGAATATGTCGGGCGAGTTCTTCGGCGAAGGCGGCGGGGAACGCCTGGCCGCGCAGCGGGGCGTGCCTTTCCTGGGCCGCATCCCGATGGATGCCCAGGTCCGCATCGGTGGCGACAGCGGTCGACCGATTGTGATCGACGCCCCCGCCTCGCCAGCAGCCCAGGCTTTCCAGGAATTGTCCAGGAACGTGGCCGCCCGCGTCAGTGTGGTGACGCTGGCCCAAACGGACGTGATCCCGCTCAACATCATCAGCTAGCGCCCGACCGCCCTGGGTAGCCATGGAGCCAGAATCCCCCGTGCGGGAGGACTCTGGCTCTATCTTTCCCCGGCTAGAGGGTGTCACTCGTTGCCGATAACTTCGATCTCGTCGCTGGAGTGCGGCGGGTTACTCCGCCCGACAACCACCCAAAAAACCACGTTCAGAGCCAGCGCCGCAACAAACGCCCACAGGCCCTCCACCGACCAACCCCGATAGACGAGGTACCGCCGCACGATCTCCGCGCCTCCCAACATCACCAGGGCCATGATCCGCCGCCGCTTGGGTTCGGCGCGCTGCACGATCAGTATCAGCAGACAGAAGATCGCCGTCAGGCCGAGCCAGGCTCCCCAATTCATCGCCCATGTCGCCCCACAACCGTCGGACACTACCGAGCCATTATAAAGCGCGCCAGGCTGACCTTCAACCGGCCGGTGCACCGGCCGGGCTGCCCCCTTACTCGCGCCAATATTTGACAACGGGGCTGTGTTCGCTCACAATAGTCGCCGTCCCGTTAAAGATCATACTAATCCTTAACTTGCCATCCCTCACGGCATTTGGCATTGGACAATACAAGGAGCACCGCATGAAGATTCAAACCTCGGAACTTAAGCGTGTCACGTTGTTCGAAGTCAGCGGCCGCATTGACAGCACCAACGCCAACGAGCTCGGAGAAGCCCTGAACGCCGCCATTGACACCGGGCGCACGCAGATTGTGGTTGACCTCTCCGACGTGGAGTATATGAGCAGCGCCGGTCTGCGCGAACTGGTGACCGCGCTCAAGAAGGTCAAGCGCGGCACTGGCGACCTCCGCCTGGCATCGCCTTCCCCGCGGGTCATGGAAGTCCTGGAGTTGGCCGGGCTGGACTCTATTTTCGAAATCTATCCGAATCAGGTGGAAGCGGTTGGCAGCTTCTAGCAAGCTGAGGAAAGCGCAGTATGGGCGAAGAACATCGCCTGGTCATTTCGGGTGTCCTGGAGCGAATCCCAGACATCTGCGACTTTGTAGCCGCCAGCGCCCGGCGAGCGGGCCTCAACGAGCGGGCGATCTACCACTGTCAGATGGCGGTTGATGAAGCCTGCACCAACATCGTCGAACACGGCTATAGCACCAGCGACCAAACCGGCGAGATTGAGATCATCTGTCGTGACGAAGGCGATAGCTACCTCATCAACATTTCAGACGACAGCCCGCCATTCAACCCCCTTGAGCAGGTGGAACCGAATCCAAACGCCCCGCTGGCGGAACGCGAACCGGGCGGATGGGGCATTTACTTCATCAAAAAAATGATGGACCGGGCGTCGTACACCCACAAAGATGGACGAAATAACCTGACCATGGTGAAGTGCAAAACCCCGGCCAACCTGGCGGTCTCCTCCACAG
>DAOTXK010000274.1:0-9121 GCA_034435395.1 Anaerolineae bacterium
CCTGATGGTGTGGCTGCCGATGACGGCGTTCGTCCTGGCCGCTGCCCTGGCCGCCGCCCGCAGGACCTTCGTTTCAGCGGCGGTGAGGCCGTCGTCGCCGGCGCTGAGTTTGATCCACCCGGCCTGCACGCCGCTGTCCGCGATCTGATCCTGCAACTGGCCCAGCATGTACTCGTAGAGCGCGGTTTCGTCCGCCTCGTGGACCCAGGCAGGAATCCACGGCTCGCGGTAAAAACCGGTGGGTACCACCAGCGGGAAGTCCGTCGCCTCGGAGACGGCCCTGTCCAGGTCAGCGCGGACGCCCACCCCGCCGGTGCTGCATTCCACAATGGCCGTGACACCCGCCGCCCGGGCCTTTTCGATCTGGGGAGCCATCAGCCGCACCACGTCGGCGGCCTGGGCCTGGGCGTACCCCGGCTGGTCCCAGGTGCGCAGGTCCACAAAGATGTGCTCGTGGGGCAGGATCATGCCCAGCTGGTCGGCGGTTTTGGGGCCGAGGGTGGTGATCAGGTGGGGCACGGCCTTCTCTCCTGGTAAAATCTGGCGGTCGGCGATTGGCATCTGACTGGCGCCGGGCGAGGCATGTCTCGCCCCTACTCCTCGATGATCTCCACCCGGATCAGGCGGTCGCCGGGCGGCGGATCGGGATAGAGCACCGGGTCCAGCGGATCGCGGGGCGTGAGCTGGCGCAGCACGTCCATGCCGTCGGTCACGATGCCGAAGATGGCGAACTGTCCGTTCCACTCCTCAGCCGGGGCCAGGGGCCCGTAGGTGATAAAAAACTGGCTGCCGCCGCTGTTCTCCACGCCCCGCGTGCTGGCCATGGCCACCAGCCCCTCCCGGTCGAAGACCAGGCCATTGCCCCGCTCGTCAAAGATGGTGTAACCCGGCCCGCCCAGCCCGGTCCCGCTGGGATCGCCGGTCTGGGCGAAGAGGCCCGGCAGCACCCGGTGAAAAGTGACCCCATTATACCAGCCCTGGCGGGCCAGGAAGACGAAGTTGTTCACCGTGACGGGGGCCAGGTCAGCGAACAGGTCGATGGGCACCTCACCGCGCTCGGTGACCAGCACCGCCTTATACGTCCTCCCCCGGTCAATGACCAGCGGCGGCGGCTCGTCGTACTGGCGCTCGGCCAGCGCGTAAAACCGAACCGCCTCGTCCAGACCATACAGGTCGTAGCGCCCGCTGTACGGCTCGCCGATGATCAGCAGGCTGGGGATGCCCACCAGGCCGAGGGCCAACGCTTCCCGGCGGTATTGTTCCACCAACCCTGTCGGGTCCCCGGCCAGCCCGGCCTGGAAGACCGCCTGGTCCAGCCCCAGCGCCTCCCCATACGCCACCAGCCGGGCGCGGAAGGCCTCCGGCGAGAGGTCGCGCCAGCTATCCTGCTCGGCAAACAGCAGGTCGTGCATCTCCCAGAACATCCCCTGCTCCCCGGCGAGTTCGCTCGCCAGCAGGGCCAGGGGAGCTTTGTCATGCGCCGTCACGTCGGGGAAGTGCCGCCAGATCACACGCACGTCATCCGGGTAGCGGTCCACCAGGATGGCCAGGCTGCGGGCCACATCGGCGCAGGGGCGGCACTGAAAATCGCCGTAGTGAATGATGGTGACGGGGGCGTCGTCCGGCCCCTGGGCGTGGTCGGTCGTGGGGAGGGCGGTCTCGCCCAGCGCCTCGTCCAGCGCCTCCGGCGGCGGCAGCGTCACCAGGTACAGGGTGGCCGTCGGCGGCGGCGTGACCGTCGGCGGGGGGGTGGGCGTGGGCCGGATACTGCCGCCACAGGCCGCCAGCAGCAGGGCAACGGCCAGCGGGAAGAGTCTACGGCGCATCAGGCATCCGGCGAGGAGGGGGCCTGGTCATCTTCGCCAGCGGCGGCGTCTTCGTCTTCCTCATCCAGCACCGCCAGCAGGTCCTGGATCACAAATTCATCGGGCGCGAACTCTGGATTCAGCTCCACCTGAGCGGGCGACAGTTCCATGAGCATCTCATCTCCCCAGTACCGGGCGATGGTCGCCGGCAGGATCAGCCCGTCGACGTTCACCAGCTCCCCCGTCGGGCGGAGGTACTGCTTTTTGTACTGGTTGGTGGCCGGGTCCATGCGCTCGACTTCGATCTCGCGGAGGGTGTTGTTGTCATGCAGCCGCACGACGGCGACATCGTCCGCCGCGTCCGCCAGGTACGCCTTAAAAGTCCGGCTGTCCACGCCCTCCACGCGGACCCGGTCGTCGGCGATCAGCGGGCTGACGTAAAAGACAGTCTCCGCCCAGGCCCGCCGCCGCGCCGACTCCACAGCCCCGGCGTCCCGGTGGCGCGTCACCCGGCCGCCCTGCTCCTCGTAAACGGTCTCGCCGTCGAAGCTGGTGCTGTAACTGCTCCGCAGAAAACCCAGCACCCGAATCTGAAACGACCACTTCATGAGCAAGGGGAAGCGGTAGGAGGCCACCGCCGTCACCCGTGCCCACAGCGGGATGGGGCCGATCTGGGCGCGGGACCGCCCCTTAAACGTGACCCGCACGGCGTCCATGGCCGGGGGATGCGCCCCATAGCGGGCTTCAACCAGCTTGACCAGCAAATCCTTGCCTATCGGGTCGCCTTGCGCCAGGGAAAGGAACTTCATCAATCGTTCTCCACAGAATGCGTGCCCAACACGCCGGCCGCAGCCGTCAGATGAAGACACCACCAATAGCCCACGGGCAAGCGGGAAGTCTGGATGATCAGGGTGCACGCCGCCGACGCTTGCTCCTTCAGGCAGGTCGCCAGGCCCCGTCCGGCTGCTGGAGAGGGGCCGCCATCAGGACTCCTGAGCGACCGGGCCGACGCTTTGATTGTATCGGTCAGCAGCGCCGCCGGTCAAGCGATACAGCCCCCCAATTGGCTGCCATGCACAATATACAACTAAACGCTTACCAATAGTGTGAAAAATCTATAAATTCGAATTGGAAATCATCTATCCCGGTTCGCCCCACCTGTCCCACTGGCTTTCTCCGCTATAATAGATGGCACAACGTTTCATGGGGCGAGCGTCCTCGCGGCCCGCGAGGCCGATGAGGGGAGGAGCCGGATGTGACATCCCTGCTGGACGGACTGGTCATCAAACAGCAGAGCGGCTTTTTCACCGTGGCGACCGACAGGGGCACCTACGTCTGCCAGTTGCGGGGACGCTTGAAGGAGGAAGCCGCCCGCCGACGGCGCAGGGACGACCAAGACCCCACCGACCTGTGCACCATTGGCGACCGGGTCACCATTGAGGCGCGCCCGGACGGCACCGGCCTCATCGACCGGGTGCATCCCCGCCAGCGCGTGCTCTCCCGCGCGGACCACGCCGGCGGGCGGACCACCCTCCAACAGGGCCGGGAGCAGGTGATCATCGCCAACGCCGATCAGGCGATCTTCGTCTTCGCCGCCAGCCACCCCGACCCCAACCCCCGCGTGCTGGACCGGCTGATCGTGGCGGCGGAAAAGGGCGGCATCCCCATCATCCGCGTGGTGTGCAACAAGGTTGATCTGGTGCCGCTGGCAGAGGCGCGGGCCATCTTCGACCTCTACGAGCAGCTCGGCTACCCGGTGCTCTACACCAGCGCCAAAACCGGCCAGGGCGTGGACGAGTTGCGCGAGCGGCTGACGGGGTACATCTCGGTCTTCACGGGACCGTCCGGCGTGGGCAAAACCAGCCTGCTCAACGCCGTGCAGCCGGAGCTGGGCCTGCGGGTGGCGGCGGTCAGCGCGGCCACCGCCAAAGGCCGCCACACCACCGTCCACCGCGAGCTGTTCCCCCTGGACGGCGGCGGCTACGTGGCCGATACACCCGGCATCCGTTCCATCGGCATCTGGGACGTGGAACCGTGGGAGTTGGAGGCGTACTTCGTGGACATCGCCCCCTACGTGGCCGACTGCCAGTTCGCCGATTGCACCCACGATCACGAGCCGGGCTGCGCCGTCCGGGCGGCGGTGGAGCGCGGCGAGATCGATGAGCGCCGCTACGACAGCTTCCTCCGCCTGCGGGAGGCCATCGAGGAGACGTATGAGGATTGGGTGTAGGGAGACGCGCTAACTAACCCTGCACGGCTAACGACCTTCCCCAATAAGCGTAATCCGAACAGTCAGCAAGCCTGCGTTATCGGAGATGTGCCAATCGTTGACGCGAAACTGGAGCGAGCCATCGGCGTCTGCCACAAAAGTTCGCGATTCGCCCACGGCAAAGGGCGGACCGTTCCCGATGCGGGCGATCAGAATACCTATTCTTTCGTCAGGCATCTGGTACTCGGTAACGTGTTCAGGCTGTACCTGGCCAGCAGGTCCCCAGTCGCCACCGGTCGGTCCCACGTAGACATTTCGACAGATACCGGGCGTGCCATCCACACAGATGTTGTATTGGCCGCTCGCATCAAGTCTGTAGGTCTGCCCCATACTAACGAAAACGCCAGAGTCGCTCCAATCGGAACTACTTGACACAGTAACTGAAAAAGTGGCTGATTCCGGTAATAGCTCAGCCGGTGTGGCGGCAGGAGCCTGGCCCGTCTGCCCCGCCGGGACCGGGACCGGGGTCGGCGTGGGTCGGGGCGCTTCCCCGCGCCATTCCACCGGCTCCGGCAACAGGTCAACGGGCAGGGACCGGATGACTTCCCGGTCACAGGGCACCGTCGCTGGCGGCGAATCCTGGGCCGCCGCACTGCACTGGCCCGCTCTGATCACCTGCGTCTCTCCGGCGGCGGTGAGGGTCACTGTCCCGCCGAGCACGCTCACCACGAGCGAGCCATCCCCCCTCACGAAGAAAAAAGCCGTGCTGCCCAGCGCCACTTCCACGCCATTGACCCGGAAGTGCACGGTCGCCTCCTGGGGAGCCTGCACCAGCAAGCCATCGCGCGGCGCTTCGGCGCAGGCCGGTTCCCCCAGCCCCGTCGTCAGGTAAAACGCCTGCATGGGCGCGGTGTACGCCCGCGTCTCACCAGGCTCGACCACTGCCAGCTCCTCAACCTCGCAATCCACCGTGAACAGCGGCGCGTAGACCCACGCTTCCCGCCCCTCGAAGGCCACCCGCAGCCAGTCGCCTGCCCCGTTCCGTCCGGTGACGACTATCTCGTCCCCCGCCGCCAGCCCCCCGGCGATGGCATAGGTCGTGCCCGGCCCCATCCGCACGTTCACCCCACCAGTCGCTGTTGCCGTGCACGTCGGCGGCGGCGCGGCCATCGCCTCCGGCGATACCTCGCTCCGCAACTCCGTATCCCCATACACCACAAACGTCACCGCCTGGCCCGGCAGCGCCTCCGGCAGGTCCGCCTGTAGGCTCAGCAGCGCGATCCCCCACTCCCCCCTCGCCACGTCCAGCGGGAACGTCGCCAGCGACGCCAGTTCCATCACGGCGGCGGTATCCCCTGGCGCGGCCCAGCCGTCCACCTCCACCTGATCCCAGGTCAGCGCCCTCACCCGCGTATGCCCGTAACAGGCGGTGTTCCGGTCCAGTCCCGCGCATGACTCCCCGGCCAGCCCCAGCGCTTCCTCCACCAGCGCCGGGCAGGCACTCTCACCCCCTTGGGCAGCAACCGGCCAGACATTCGCCCACGAGGCTACCAAGACGAACAACAGCACAGGCCCAAACCGTTTCATGGTCCATCCTCCAATGGTTCAGGTGAAGCGGCGCACGGTGGAGAAGCGGCGATGGAGCAACGGCGTCACCCCATTTCCATTTTATATGAACCTATTTGAACCGCGACCGGGGAGTCCATCAGCGTGGGGGTGGCTCCCGCCAGGCGTAGAGCGTGTAGGCCGCCCCGTCGGTCCAGATCGGCGTCATCCAGCGCTCGACGGCAGCCGCGAACTGCACGTCGTAGGATTGGAAGCGCGGATCGTAGGCCAGCACAAACGCCAGCCCCTGGTCAAAAACCAGCAGATGCGTATCGCCTGCTGCGCGCCAGGCGGCAAACACTTCGTCCGGCGATTGCCCCCCCATCAGCGGATAGACCCAGCGGTCGAACAGAATATCCGGCGTGCAGGACATGCTTGCCGGGCAGTGGTAGGATCGCGGCTCCCACATCAGACGGACGGTTGATCCCGACGGCAGCCCGGCCAGCTGGCGCATGGCTCCCGCGTAAGCGCCCAGGTTGTGAGCCAGGAAGTCGGCGCGGGTCAGGCGGCCCAGCAAATAGTCGACCGGGCGGGTCCGGACCATCTCCCCCAGCGGCTCGGCCAGGCCGAACAGCAGCGTGACGGCCAGGACAGCCTGCATCACAAAATGTAACCTGAGCGGCTGGCGCGGCCCTCCCGCCAATGCCTGGAATCCCAGCGCCCCGGCGATGGCGGCGGCGGGCCAGGCCACAGCCATCAGGCGGGTTTGCTCGCCCATCTCGCTGCTGGCCGCCAGGATCACCCAGCAGGCCAGAACCGGCAGGCCGATCAGCAGGCAGTCCGCCGCCAGGGCGCGTGCCCGCCCGTCCAACCAACGCCAGCCCGGCAGGAGCAGCAGCGGCGCAGTCAGCAGCCAGGGGCCGGCGGTGAAGGCGTATCCGCCCCCCCGCTCCACGCCGAAGACGGTCGCCGCCAGGGGCAGGATCGGCAACTGCCAGGCGTCCGCCGTGCCCAGCAGGCCCGTGCCCAGGCCGCTGAACGTCTGGCCGCGCACCGCATCCCAGTTCAAACCGCCGAACAGGAAGGGATACACCGGATTGCCGTAGAGCAGCCAGCCTTTGAGCAGCCAGGGCAGGAAAGCCAGCCCCGCCCCGCCCGCCAGGATCGCCCCGTGGCTGACGGCCCGACGCGGCTCGCGGACGGCCACGGCGATCAGCGCCGCCAGGGCCAGCCCGCCCGCCGTATATTTGACGCCCAGCGCCAGCCCCAGGCAGACGCCCAGCAGCCCCAGCCAGCCGGACGACCGTCCCTCCCGCCAGGCAGCCAGCGCCACCAGCGCCAGCGCGCCGTAAGCCATCGCCGCCAGATCGACGTAGGGCCGCCCGAAGAGCAGCCATACGCTGAAGCCGCTCAGCGGCAGAATCACACTCAGCCAGCGGGCCGCCGGTCCGGCGTGGCGACCGGACAGCCCGCCCATCGCCAGCAGCGCCAGCCCCCCGAACCCGGCATGGACGGGCGCGGCGGCGGTATCCCGTCCCCACAGGCTCATCGCCACGCCGAACAGCACCTCCACCAGCTGGGGAAAACCGAGGAAGTGATTATCCGGTTGGGCGGCGATCCGCCCGGCAGCCAGGTAACGCTGGGGACCGACGAGGTGGTACGTCAGCGCGTCCCAGGCGATGGGCGGGGCCAGGGCAGGTAGCAGGGCCGCCAGCAGCAACAGGCCGGTTACGACGGCCAGGAAACGCGTCCAGGGCGTCGGCGGGCGGAGCGAGCGGATGAGCGTCGCTGCATCGGACGCCCAGGCCCGCAGGTCGCGGCGGGCCAGCAGCGCGGCCAGCGCCAGCAGCAGCCACAGGGCCACCCCCCGGAACAGCCCCGCCATCCCCAGCAGGGCCGCCGTCGAGGCGATCAGCCCCAGGCCGAGGCCGCTCTCCAGCGCGACCCGCTCCGAACGGGACAGGCGACTTACGTCCAGGCGGGATAACGCCCGCCGTCCCAGCCCGCCCGCCACGGCGAACAGCGCGCCGGTCGTCAGCAGGTCCAGCAGCGCCCCGCCCAGCGCCAGGAGCAGCGCCGGGTCCAGCGGTTTGTGCACCCAATAGTAGGCGACCAGCAGCGCCAGCGCGCCGACCAGCACGCCGATCATCCGCCACAGGGTCCCTGGCGGCGTTCGCACCGGCATGTGCCTCCCCACACCCGCCGAACAGTCACGCCGCCCAGTGTAATACAGAGACCCCAGCCGGGCGAACCTCAGGCGGCGGGATGACGCCCAGCCGCCTCACGGTATGGTGACCACGGCGGTGAATGCGCCGGAGTTGTTGTAGTCGACGTCGTTGATCATAAACCGGAGCGATCCCGCCCGGTCCGCCGTGAACGTGCCCCCGGCCCCGATGTGGAACATCGGCCCGCCGTCGATGCGCCCCAGCAGCGCCCCGTTGGGCACGGCGGGCATCGGGTAACTGCTGACGGGCGGCATGGGCGGAACGGGGTTCTCAAATATCAGCGGGTTACCGCCCGGCCCGACGTCCATCCAGGAGCAATCGTAGTTATCCACCCCAAGTTCATATTTCTGCGTGGGACACTCCACCCACAGGTTGATCGTGCCAGAAGCCGTCACACTGAAGACCTGCCCGGCGCGGAGAACGATCCCGGAATCAGCCCATGATCCCCCGGACGCCAGGCTGGAGACCGTCACGCTATAGGTGCCCGCCCCGGTTGCGGCCGGCCCGGCAGCCGGAGTCGCGGTTGGCATCGGCGTGGCGGGTGCTCCAGTGGCCGACGGCGTGGGCGACGGTCGGGGAATGGCCGTCTCAACCGGCACCGTCAGTATCTGGACCGGCTCCGGCAGCAAGCGCACCGGGGCGGCGATCACCTCGTCCGCCGCATACGGCTGCGGCGCACCGGGCGGCTCGTCCGCTGTCGCCGTCACCCGGTAGCCCGGCACTACTGCCCGCCTCCGCCCCGCCGAAGTCACCGCCACCGCGCCCGCCAGGTTATACACCCGCAGCCGCTCATCTGCGGTGGTGCTGAGGAAGGCCGTGCTGCCCACCGTCACTTCCACGCCGTTCACCAGGAAGTGTACGGTTGCATCCTGTGGGGCCTGCACCAGCACCCCGTCGCGCGGCGCTTCCGCGCAGGCTGGCTCGCCTAACCCCGTTTTCAGGTAGAACGCCTGCAGGGGAGCCGTGTAGAGCGACACGTCCTCGCCCGCCACTGCCACTGTCAGATGTGACAACTCGCAGTCCAGGGCCAGCAGCGGCGCGTAGGCCCACCCCATATGCCCACGGAAGTCGAGGCGCAGCCAGTCGCCTGCTGCATCTCGTCCGGTGACCCGCGTCTCCTGGCCGTCCACCAGGCTCCCCACAATGGCGAAGGTCGTCCCCGGCCCCGTCCGCACGTTCACCCCGCCGATGGCCCGCGCGGCGCAGCTCGGCGGCGGCTCGCCCACCACCCCCGGCTCAACGTCGTTGCGCAGCTCCGCCTCACCAAACACCACAAACGTCACATGTTGTCCCGGCAACGCCTCCGGCAGGTCCGCCCGCAGGGACAGCACAGCCAC
>DAOTXK010000275.1:0-10980 GCA_034435395.1 Anaerolineae bacterium
GAACGGTCGCAGCTCGCGCCGCTGCTGCCGGGAAGGCTGCGGGCACGGCTGCGCCCCTCGACCAACCAGCGCTAAAACAACCGCCGTCAGAGCCGGACTTCGCTGGCCTGAAAGCTGCCGGGCGGCAGGGCGGAGACCTTGATTCGACGGCGCGGGGTGCGAACCGGGACCAGGGTAAAGGCCAGGCCTTCGTGGTGGAACAGCTCCTGGGCGAACGGATTGGCCAGCAGGGGCATGAGCAACCGCCGGTTGTCCCGGCGCAGGGTGAGATGGTAAATCAGCGCGTGCCGCCCCTCCCCATACCAGCGTGTTTCGACCTCCACCCGGTCGTCGATCAGCCAGCCTTCTTCCAGATACCGGACCAGTTGATCGCCAGCCGCGTGAGCCTGAGCAACCGGTGACCAGTAACGACACTCCATGTTATTACCGACGCCGACCATATCCCGTAGGGCACGCTTGTACATGTTTGATACTCTTTTGCTAGAGGAGGCCAACGGCGCGCAGAAAATCCGGGGAAACCCTGTCGGTGGAAAAACGGCACCGGTTTTAAGAATTAAAGGTTGGTTAGTCTTGCCCTATAGTATAATTATAAGGCAATTTTGCGCAAATGGAGCAAACATTAACCGTAAAGGGCAGACCGGGCGGTCAGCTCCCACGTGAGGGGAAGATCGGCTTTCGTGTCGCTGGCGGCCAGGCACGCGCCTCCACCGCCGCCCGGCCAGGCATGGCCGTCAGGGCGCGGTTCCGGCCAACCGTCCAGGGGCTGGGGACGGGAAGGCTGGTCCAAGCGGTTATCGGCCCGCCCGCACGCCGCCGGGCCGCGTTTCCTGCGCTTCGACCGCCGCCAGGGGGATTTGGCGGGACGGCTCCCGCACCGGGACAAGGTCCAGCTCCCCGGCATGCCGTTCGACCAGGGACCTGACCATCGGCGTGCCCAGGACGCGCATCAGCACCCGGCGATTCCGCTGGCTGAGGGTGAAGTGGTAAATGACGATGTGGCGAGTCTCGCCAAACCAATGGGTTTCAACCTCGACCCGGCGCTCGAGTTCCCACCCTTCTTCCAGATAACGCATCAACTGATCACCGGCGGCGTAGGGTTGAGAGAGAGACGACCAATACCGATGTTGAGGAAAAGGGATGCTGGCCACTTGCAGTTCATGCCAGGGATTGGGCTGCATGGTCTTCTCCTGTCTCCTTGACACCACAATCTGAAAAGGTTTACGATTTGGCCAGTTCTGCCCGTGTTATACAATACCGATGTTAAATCTGCACAAATGCTTCCTTAAAATTATACGATAGATTGGTTATAATGACATAATACTGCTGACGCGATAAGAGAAAGTTCTATGGATATACTACTCATGCTCTAACGTGCCTCTTATGGAGCCAACGCCCACCGCTGATCGGGCGCGCGGTCCCCAGGCCATCCCACGGCCCATTTGCCAGAACCCCGACGTTGATCCGCCGGGCAGGGACGAGGAGCCTGGACGCCCTTCAAGCGGCTTCCGGAGGCGTGGGCTGCTCTGGGCGGTTCAGGAAGTCTTCCAGGTTTAGCGAGGCATACAGGCGCTCACGCACGTCGGCGGGCAGGCCAGGGGCCGGCATGGTCCGGTAAAGCTCCACCGTCTTGGCCAGCGTGTTGACCACCACGCGGCAGTTTTCGCACGCCGCCATGTGCGCCTCGATCTCCCGGCACAGGGCGTCGTCCAGTTCCCCATCGACGTAATCCGACAGACTGGCCAACAGGCGACGGCATTCGCTCTCATGTTCATGATGGACCATCTCAACCGACCTTTCTTCTCGGCGGGCGTGGCCCTCCCGATCGTGTGCCAGGAAGGGGAGCGACCCCTGCCAGTGAGGTGCACGAGGAGATTCCGAAGAAGCCGGGTCCTCCCCTCGCAATGTTAGGTGCAGTCCGGCGGCCAAAGGTTACAGGCGCGCCGGAAACCGGGCCAGCTGGTCGCGCCGGCGGCGTCCGCTCCTCCTAAGGCGTGGTCAGGTAGGTAATCCCGGCGAAGTCGACGGCCTCCGGCAGGAGGGCCGCCGCCGCGTCAGCGTCGCTATAAAGCACCGACCGCAAAAAGGCGGTGGTCAGGTGATTGATCAGCGCGTGGGCCTCGTCCAGGTCCCACACCGCGTCGCCCACCAGCGGCAGGCCATCGGCAAAAATCAGGTGATTCGCGCCCTGGAAGACCACCAGCGTCTTGGCCGCGTGGCTGAGGTCGGCATAAAAGCGGTAAGCGTCCCGCTCCGGCGGCGTCAGGCTGTCCGCCGAGCCGACTTGGATCATGGTCGGGACAGTCAGCGTGGCCAACCCCTCTGCGCCGAACAGAGGCGCGTTCGCCGGGGCCAGCGCCACCACCGCCCGGATGCGGGGATCGGTGGTGGCCGGCCAGGGACCTTCCGGGGGCGTCTCCAGGCCGCGTATCCGGGCGACGGTCTCCTCCTGCGCCCGCATGAGGCAGGCCGTCCCGGTTTGCGCGCGCGGGATGGGCGCTTGTTGGAAGGGCGGCTCGTCTCCCGGCTCAAAGTTCATCCCCCACGGCGAACGACACCACGCCTCCAGGGCGTCAAAATCCAGCCGTCCGCCGCCCGCCGCGATGGCGGTGTAGCCGCCGAAGGAATGTCCGCTGACGGCGACGCGGTCGGTGTCGATCAGGCCCGCCAGGGGGCCGCCCGCCGCGGTGAGCGTTTCGGCCAGGGCGATCTCGCGGAGGACTTCCAGAGGCCGCCAGGCAAAACTGGTGATGATGCCCTGGCTATTGCCGCTGAAAATGCTGTCATACAGCGTGCTGCCAGGGTGGTCGGCGGCGATCACGACGAAACCATACGAAGCCAGATGTTCGGTCAGAAAGAGGCTCTGGACGCGCAGGCCGCCCAACCCATGGGAAAAGATCACCAACGGGTACGGCCCGCCGCCGGGATCAGGGGGCGCATCCCGCAGGGCACGACCCTGGCGCGACAGCCGGAGGCCGACGTCATAGCTGGCCCTTTCGGGAGCGCCGTCAGGATTGAGCGCCGGGTACCAGATGGTGATCGCCAGCGGGCGCTGGTCATCTTCCAGGCGCAGGTCCTGCGTGCCGACGGCGTAGGGGCCGCGCCGGGCATAAGCGGGCAGGGTCTCGTCTTCCTGGGCGCGGGGAAAGGACGAGGGGAAAAACACCAGGAGGAGCGCCACCACCAGCGCCTGCGCGATCAATGGCCGCATAAAGAGACTCCTTCCTTACCATGTCCCCTCCGCAGGAATCAGGAGATGGGGGAAAGCGCACTGCCGGTTTCCGTGGACACCGTGCTCCGGGCGAAGTAAGCCGACAGGCGTTCCCGCAGCGCCAGCCGGGCCCGCATCAGCCGCGTCTTGACGGCGGGGATGCTCAGGCCCAGCGCTTCGGCGGTCTCCCGGGTGCTCAGCCCTTCGATATCGCGCAGCAGGAAGACCACGCGCAGCCCTTCCGGCAGGTCAGCGATGGCGTCACGCATTTCCTGGCGGGCCTCTTCGCTGAGCAGGTCGCGCTCCGGCAGGCAGCAGAAGTCAAAAAACTGGCGGGGGATTTCTTCGCCCGCGTCGGTTTCCACCGGCGCATCCAGGGAGAACGTCACCGGTTCCTTCTTGCGGAGCTGCATCAGGGCGGTGTTGTTGGCGATGCGGTACAGCCAGGTGCCCAGGCTGGACCGGCCTTCAAAGCGGTCGATGGCCCGGAAGGCGTTCAAAAACGTCTCCTGCAACACATCCTCGGCGGCGGCTTCATCGCCTAACAGCCGCAGGGCCAGGTTGTAGATGCGCCCGGCGTGCGCCTCGACCAGCTCGGCATAGGCGGCCTGGTCCCCGGCCTTGAGCCGTTCGACCAGCTGTCCTTCCGCTTGTTCGTCCTCTCGCGCGCTCATAACCCTGACCCTACCACAGAATCGCGGCGAGACAAAATTTTCTCGGATGCGCCTGACACTCCCCCCTCCCTCCACCGGCGGCGCGACGGTCCGCGAAAGCGAGAGTCAGCGCGGCCCTGCTCAACTGTCGCTGGCCGACTCCAGGGGCCGGAAGCGCATGCTGGCGGCGATGGCGTCCACGGCCGCCCGATGCCGCACCCAGTCATCGACGCTGGGGAAGGTCGCCCGGAACTCAAAATAGGTCAGCTCGCGGACGGCGTAAATTTGCAGGGTATAGGGGGTCGTCCCGGCGGCGCTGACCGGCAGATGGTACAGCCGTTTGATGGCGGGCAGGCCGCCGATGGTCAGCGCTTCCCGCGAATCGAGCGCCACCTGGGGGTTGCTGGCGGTCAACCCCTCCCAGAATGACTCGTCAATCGCCTCGACCGTCGCCGCCTGGCTCAACGTGTAACGAAAGACCTGGACGCGGGTTTCCTCGCCAGGAATGCCGATGGCCAGCAGGCAATCGACATCGGGTCGGCTGCAAAAGGCTTCAGCGTCGATGTCGAACATGCGCCAGTTGCCAGGATAGCGCATGGTAAAATCAGTGCTCTGGAACACCTGGGCTTCCGCCGCCCCGCCCAGCTGGGAGACCAGCACAGCGCCACTGACGATCAGGCCGAGGAGGCCCAGTGCTGCTCCCCCCAGCGCCCATGGCAGCCCGCTCCCCTGGCGCTGCCGGGCGTCGAGCAGCCCGCGCCCGCCCGCCCAGAAGCTGAGCAGCGCGGCGACGATCGCAGCAGCGCCGATCTGGTAGGTCCCGACCAGGGCCAGCAGGCTCAGGAGCAGGGCCAGCGCTCCCAGCACCAGGCTGGAGAGGGCCTGGTTATTGCGCGGTGTCTGGGACGGCGGTTGAGACAATTTTTCGGACATGACGGCTCCCCCATCGTACCATAAGCAAGGCCGGACCGCCGGAAAACGATACAATCAGGGTGACCAACCCCGGCGATGTGCATCCATTATAGTATAAGTCAGCGAAATCGTCGGGAGCGTGGGCGAACGCTCTCAGGAAAGGAAACCTCATGGCGCTGAAAAAAGCCGCGACAGTCGTCTGGCAGGGCGACCTGACATTTGAGGGCACGGGCAGCACCTGGACGGAGGGTATCATCCAGCTGGACGGCGACGAATCGGTCGGCGGGCACGGTCAGGGCTTCCGCCCGCTGGAGATGTTGCTGGTCGGCCTGGCGGGCTGCACGGCTATGGACGTGATCAGCGTCCTGCGCAAAAAGAAGCAGGCCGTCACCGCCTTTGAAGTGGAAGTCGAGGGTCTCCAGGTGGAGGAACATCCCCGGTACTTCGGCGCGATCACCGTCGTCTACCGGGTGACCGGCCACCATATCGACCCGGGGGCCGTCGCCCGCGCGATCGAACTATCGGAGACCAAATACTGCGGCGCGACGGCCATGCTGCGCGAGAAGGCCCGCATCACCAGCCGGTACGAGATCATCGAGGCCGAACCGGCCTGAGCGGGGGCCTGAGCGGGGTCGGCGTGAGGAGGTTTGACGAAGCCGCGTTGTCACGTTATGCTGTTATGGGGGTGGATGTGTCCCGGTGGGCGCCCCGGTCTTCAAAATCGGTGGCGGGCTGCGCAGAGCAGGCCGCGGTGGGTTCGACTCCCATCCACTCCCGCTGACGCGCCCGACGAGGTCACTCAAAAGAGGGGCCTCGTCGATTCTTGGGGGTGCTGGCCGCGCCCGCCCGTTCGTGCCAGGGGGAGACCCGGCATTCAAACCTGCCCTTAAAATCTTTCAGCCCCAACGCCATCAGGAGACTGCACCCACCAGGGCCACGATGTCGTTTCTCCTCAGGGTGGGGTGTGACTGCCCCCGGTAGCTGCCAGGAGTCGGGTATGCAGGACTTTATCGCGCTGGCAGAGCGGCTGGCCGAGGCCAGCGCCGCCATCATCACCCGTTATTATCGGACCAGGGTCGCCGTCGATAATAAGGCGGATGGCTCGCCCGTCACCGTCGCCGACCGGGAGGCGGAAGCCGCCATGCGCGCCCTGATCCGGGAGGCGTTCCCCGATCACGGCATCATCGGCGAGGAATACGGCAATCACCAGCCGGACGCCCCTTACCAGTGGACGCTGGACCCCATCGACGGCACCAAAAACTTCCTGGCTGGCAGTTTCCTGTTCGGCACGCTGATCGGGCTGCTGAAAGATGGCCAGCCGATCCTGGGCGCGCTCAACCATCCGCTGACCGGCCATCTGCTGATCGGCGCGGCGGGCCAGACGCGCCTTAACGGCCAGCCGGTCAACGTGCGCCCCTGCGCCCGCCTTGAGGACGCGGTGCTGCTGGCCTCCACCCACGTCAGCGTGGCCCGCTACGCCGACATGGCCGCTTATGAGGCGCTGACCCGCCGGGTCAGGCTGTACCGCACCTGGGGCGACTGTCACGGCTACTTCCTGCTGACCACCGGCTACGCCGACATCATGGTCGATCCGGTGATGAACCTGTGGGACCTGACCCCGCTGGTGCCCATCGTGGAAGGAGCGGGTGGGCGGATCACCGACTGGCGCGGGGGGCCGGTCATCGGCGGCATGGGCGCTGTGGCGACGGCGGGGGCGCTCCACCAGGCGGTGATCCGGGCCTTGAACCCGTCGTCGTGACGCCCGGATCGGGGGAGTGGCGGCCCTTCTCCAGCATACCTGTCCGATCTGGCTCCAACCGGGCAGTTGCCCTGCCCGGCAATGCCCCTCCCCATCGCCGTCCAGGGCCGATGGGGAGTGTTTTGTGCTACAATGCGTCAGGAGATCGCCCGCTACCCCAGGCTGAGACAGGATAAGGCGGATGGCGCAGCACGATTTGAGCGGTCGGCAGGTCGGGAAGTACAGACTCCTGGAGCGGATCGGCAGCGGCGGCATGGCGGCGGTCTACCGCGCCCAGCAGACCAACATCGACCGCCAGGTCGCCGTCAAGATCATGCTGCCCGATCTGGCGCGCGACCCCGACTTCGTCCGCCGCTTTGAGCGCGAGGCCAACACCATCGCCCAACTGGAACATCCCCACATCCTGCCGGTGTACGACTATGGGCTGGACGAAGCCCAGCAACTGGTTTACCTGGTCACCCGGCTGATGACCGGCGGCACGCTGGAAGAGCGGCTGGTCGACCGGGGCCCGCTCTCCCTGGCGGAAGCGGAGCGGGTGCTGGAGCAGTTGGGCGGCGCGCTCCACCACGCCCACCAGCGAGGGGTCTTCCACCGCGACCTGAAGCCCAGCAACGTGCTGCTGGACGAGTTCGGCAACGTGTATCTCACCGACTTCGGCATCGCCAAACTCAAGGACGTGACGGCGCTCACCCACACCGGCCTGGTGATGGGCACGCCCGCCTACATGGCCCCGGAACAGTGGCGTGGGGACCCGATCGACGGGCGGGCCGACATCTACGCCCTGGGCGTCCTGCTTTACCAGATGCTGACCGGCCAGCTCCCCTTCGACGCGCCGACGCCCCCTCAGATGATGTACCTGCACCTGGAACAGGAGCCGCCGCTGCTGGCCGACAAGGTGGCCGGGCTGCCAGCGGGGATCGACACCGTGGTCCACCAGGCGCTGGCCAAAGATCGGGAGTGGCGCTTCGCCAGTGCCGCGGAGATGGTGGCGGCGTTTGCGGGGGCGGCCCACGCCGGTACGTTTATCCTGCCCCGGGGGCAGTCCACCGCCCGCCGGGAAGCCCCGCCGCTCCCCGCTGACTGGTCCGCGCCAGCCACGCCGGTCTCAACCCCTCTGCCGCGAGGGGCCGCGCCGCCGGGCGGCCCGCCCTATGCTCCCCCGCCTCGCCACGGGCCGGGACCGGGACGAACGCCCCCCGGCCGGGCGGCCCGGCGGGAAGGGCAGGGCTGCCTGCGCCTGTCCGTCGCCCTGGGACGCGGGCGCTTCCGGATGTTTGTCGCCATCGCGGTGGGCATGATGGCCGTGGTCTGTGGCGGGCTGGCGATCCTGTCCGGCACGATGTTGATCGGGGGCCGGGGGCCAGGCGGCGGGTGGCCGATCGTGGGGGCGCTGACCACGCCGACGATCGACAGCGCCGGGGCTACCGCCGGGGCTGCCGCCGGGGCTACCGCCACGTTCACCCCCACTGCGACCGAGACCCCGACGCCTGTCCCGACGCTCACGCCCCTGCCCCCGACGCCCACACCCCTGCCGACGCAGCCCCTGCCGCCTACCCCCGTGCCCGGTTTTCAGCCGGCGGGCAGCAACGCCGCCTGGACGCCCATCTTCCGGTCCTTCAACGGCGTGCAGATGGCCCTGGTGCCGGTTGGCTGCTTCACCATGGGCTTTGACCAGGGCCGCCCCAACGAGCGCCCGGCCAACCCGCAGTGCTTTAACACCCCGTTCTGGATCGACCGCTTCGAGGTGACCAATGCCCAGTACGGCTCGGCGGGGGCGTTCGACGGCCCCA
This sequence comes from Anaerolineae bacterium, assembly GCA_034435395.1. GTDB lineage: Bacteria > Chloroflexota > Anaerolineae > Aggregatilineales > Ch27 > DAOTXK01. Next base: position 8,323 of record DAOTXK010000275.1, read on the forward strand.
ACCGCCCGCGCGATACCGTAACCTGGTACGAGGCGCAGCGCTTCTGCCAGAGCCGGGGCGCGCGGCTGCCCACCGAAGCGGAGTGGGAATATGCGGCGCGCGGCCCGAACAACTGGATTTACCCCTGGGGCAACACCTTTGACGAGAACCGGCTGGTCTGGCAGGGGAACTCCGGCGACCAGACGGCGGAGGTGGGCAGCCGTCCGGGCGGCGCGTCCTGGGTGGGCGCTCAGGACATGAGCGGCAACCTGATGGAATGGGTCAGCAGCATCGTCGACGACACCTTCCCCTATCCCTATAACGGGGCCGATGGACGGGAGAATCCTAACAGCACGGCCAAACGAGGCATTCGCGGCGGCGCGTGGGCCTTTGACCAGCACGAGGCGGCGGCGACCGTCCGCACCGGCCTGGAGCCGTCGACGGCGGTCTTCGGGGTCGGCTTCCGCTGCGCCCGCGACTACCGCCCTGGCGACCTGAACTGACGGTCACTTCCCCGCCCCTGGTCGGAGGATCCACCTGGCCTGATGGTGGTCGGTTGATCCAGAATCGGCTATCATCGGCGGCGTTTGCGCGGCTCAGTTGCGATGCTCAATCGCGCCGCGCCATCGCGCTGCGCCATCGCGCCGTTTACAGGGGGGATATACGCCGCATGAACGACCGCCAACGTTTTCTCGCCACCATGCATTACCAGCCCCGCGACCGCCCGCCGATCTGCGACTTCAGCTTCTGGAACGAAACGCTGCCCATCTGGCATGAGCAGGGGCTGCCCCGCTGGGTCAACCGGACCAACAGCGATGCCTTCTTCGGCATGGACCGGCTGCTGAACGATTGCGGGGCCGGCATCAGCGTGGACCTGTCGCCCGCCTTTGAAGAGAAGGTCATCGAGGATCGCGGCGACCATGAGGTCTTCCAGCAAGCGGACGGGGTGCGCGTGCTGCGCAAAAAATTTATGGGGTCGATCCCGAAGCACCTGGGCCACCTGCTGGTGGACCGGGCGAGCTGGGAAAAACACTACAAGCCCCGCCTGGACCCGGATCATCCCTCCCGCTATCCGGCGGACTGGGAGGCGCGCGTCCGGACGTGGCGCGATCCGGACCGGACGGACCCGGTCATCCTGCCCGGCGGCAGCCTGTACGGCAAGCTCCGCGACTGGATGGGCATGGAGAACCTCGCCCTGCTGATTTACGACGATCCGGTCCTGTTCGAGGAGATGGTGACCACCGTCGCCGACTGCATCATCGGGACGCTGACCCGGCTGTTGGAGACCGGCGGACGCTTCGAAGCCTGCGGCATGTGGGAGGATATGGCCTACCGGGCCGGGCCGCTGATCAGCCCTCAACATTTCCAGCGGTACCTGGTGCCGCACTACCGGCGCATCAGCGACCTGGTGCGGCGCTACGGGGTGGATGTGATCTGGGTGGACTGCGACGGCAAGATCGACGCCCTGGTCCCGTTGTGGCTGGACGCCGGGATCAACTGCATGTTCCCGGTGGAGGTCGGCACCTGGGGCGGGGACCCCATCCGGTTCCGCCAGCAGTACGGCAGGGACCTGCTCCTGATGGGCGGCTTCGACAAAAAAATCCTGGCCCGCTCTCGCGAGGCCATCGCGGCGGAAATCTACCGCCTGCTGCCCCTGGTGGAAGAAGGCGGGTACATCGGCTTCTGCGATCACCGCGTGCCGCCGGACGTGCCGCTGGCCAATTACTGGTTCTACCTGGAGACGGTCCGCGAGGTGTGGGCCAAGGGCGTCAACCTCAAGCCGATGGGGAAGCTGGAGCGGCCAGTCTGACAATCCCCGCCGTGCCCGCGCCGACGGCCCGACTGAGGGCGATGGGAGACCGCTGGCCGGAACCGCCTCATAGCAGGATGGCGACTGGATTCTCCAGCGCGTCGCGCAACGTCCCCATGAACCGGGCCGCTGCCGCGCCGTCGACCGCCCGGTGATCGACCGACAGTGTCATGGTCATCACCGGCCTGAGGACCGGCTGCTCGTCCGCGTCCGGCAGGAAACGCCGCTCGATCCGGCCCACCGCCAGGATGGCCACCTGCGGCGGGTTGATGATGGCCGTGAAGTGGTCGATGCCGAACATGCCCAGGTTGGAGAGGGTGAACGTGCCGTCGGCCACGTCTTCCGGGCGGAGCCGCCCGGCCCGCGCCCGCGCCGCCAGATCGGCCACCTCCGCGCCCAGCTGGATCAGCCCTTTGCGGTCGGCATGGTGGACGACCGGCACGATCAGCCCTTCCTCCAGGGCCACCGCCACCCCGATGTGAACGTCCGGCATCCGTATGATCTGGTCATGGTAAAACAGGCTGTTCAGGGCCGGATGCTGGCGCAGCGCCCAGGCGCAGGCTTTGACCAGGAAGGCCGTCACCGAGATGGAGGGCTGGCCCTCGCGGAGCCGCTCGTTGGCGTAGGCGCGGGCGGCCAGCGCTTCGGTCATGTCCGCGCTGGCGGTGAAGGTGATGTGCGGGGCCTGCTGGTAGCTGGCCTGCATGCGCTCGGCGATGGTGCGGCGCAGCCCCTCCAGGGGGATGGCCACCGGTCCGGCAGCCGGAGCGGGGCGGACCGGCGCGGCGGCTGACGCAGCCCCTTCCACGTCGGCGGCCTGGACGCGGCCCCGCGGCCCGCGGCCCGTGACCGCTGCCAGGTCGAGGCCC
>DAOTXK010000276.1:0-10415 GCA_034435395.1 Anaerolineae bacterium
CCTGATGGCCCGCGCCGCCATGTTGACTGCGTTCAGGCCGCTGGCGCACAGCCGGTTGAGCGTCACCGCCGCCACGCTGTGCGGGAATCCGGCCAGCAACGCCCCCATACGGGCCACGTTGCGGTTATCCTCGCCCGCCTGGTTGGCGCAGCCCATATACACTTCCTCGACCTGGGCCGGGTCGAGGCCGGTGCGCCTGACGATGGCCTGGAGCACCAGCGCGACCAGATCGTCAGGGCGGACGGGACTCAGCGCGCCCCCCACGCGCCCGATCGGCGTCCGCACCGCGTCAATGATCACGGCTTCGGTCATGCCCCTCACTCCTTATTGAGCTTCTCCACCAAGTCTTCCCGTGGAGGATAGAACACATCCAGCATCACAAACGGCTCATCGCCCAGGCAGGTATCGCTGTGCGGGACGTGGGCGGGGATGCAGTAAAAATCCCCCCTTTCCACCACGCGCTCTTCATCGCCGATACGCAGCCTGGCCCTGCCCGCATAGACCATCCCGATCTGCTCATGCGGATGGCTGTGCAGCGGCACCGTGTGGCCGGGCAATGTGGCGTTGAGCACCATCATCATCCGCTCGCCATGAAGACCTGTCAGGATGGTGGTTTCCAGCCCCGGCATCTGGGTCAACTTCGGCGCGGCAGCGGGGTCGATGAAGTACGGACTTATCCCCTGGGGCACTTCCTCATCTCCTTGCTCCACTATCCAGCCCGGACGATTGTCTCTGCGGCGGCGACGAACCATCCTGGCATCCCCGGCGCTGACGGTTGGAAGAAACGACGATCAGCGGCGCGGGCGCGGCTCAGGCGCGGGCGCGGCTCAGGCGCGGGCGTTGTTCAGCCGCTCCACCTCTTCATCGGTCAGGGCGATGTCCAGCGCGCCCAGGTTCTCGGCCATCTGGGCCTCGGTGCTGGCGGCCACCAGCGGGATCACGTCGTTGTGATGCATCCAGGCCAGGATGATCTGGTTGCGGGTCGCGCCGTGGGCCTCCGCCACCTCGTCCAGCGCCGCCAGCCGCGCCTGCGCGTCCAGCCCGGCGTACTGCTCCGGGAAATTGCGTTCCTCGCGGGTATACGCCCCACCCAGCAGCGCCGAATAGGCCAGCAGCGTCACACCCTCGCGGCGGGCGTAGTCCAGCAGGTCATCGTTGACGGCGAGCTGCGGCTCAAAACTCGCGCCGGGGGCGGGCCGCAGGTACGTGTAACGCTGCTGCACGCAGCAGAATTCCGCCCAGCCGTTGGTCCGGCTGATCCAGCGGGCTTTCTCCAGCCGCCAGGCCCGATAATTGCTGGCCCCCACATAACGCACCTTACCCGCCTTAACCAGCCGGTCGAAAGCCTCCATCGTCTCTTCCAATGGCGTGATCGGGTCGTCAACGTGCGCGTAATAGAGGTCGATGGCCTCGACGCCCAGGCGTCGCAGGCTCTTCTCGCACTCGGCCTCGATCAGCCGCGCGCTCAGCCCTCGCCGCACTTCGCCGTAGCCGAAACCCACCTTGGAGGCGATGAACAGGCGGTCCCGATGGCCGCGTTCGCGCATCCATTGGCCCAGCAGCGTCTCGCTCTCGCCGCCCCGGAAACCAGGCACCCAGTGGGCGTAGATGTTGGCTGTATCAATGAACGCCCCGCCCGCCCCCACGTACTGATCCAGCATCCGATAGGAAGTTGCCCCGTCATTGCGGGTGCCGAAATACATCGCGCCCAGACAGAGCGCGCTGACCTGCTCGCCGGTTCTGCCAAGCGGTACGGTTCTCATCCGTTCACCCTCCCGAATCTTGTCGTTGCCACGATTGGGAAAACCTGTCGGTGCTGGCTATTATACAATACCGTTCAAGCCGGATACGGAGATGTCCGAGTTGTTCCATCCACCTGACCCCACCGCCTTCAACGCGCTGGTCTGGCGAATAGTACGGCAGGTCCCGCCGGGCAAAGTCACCACCTACGGCCAGCTTGCCTCGATGATCCCGCCGCCTGCGGGCGTCGACCCGCTGCGCTACGTTCACGTGCGGGCGCGCTGGACCGGGGCAGCCATGCGCGCCCTGACCGACGACAGCGTCCCCTGGCACCGGGTGATCAACAGCCAGGGAAAGATCAGCCTGCCCAGGGGCGGCGGGTATGAAGAGCAGCGCGCCCGTCTGGAAGCGGAAGGGGTGACCTTCGATGAGCGGGGCCGGGTGAATTTTAAGGTCGTCGGCTGGGCCGGGCCAGACGACGCCTGGTTAGCAGCGCACGGGCTGTTGCCGCCCCAGCTGTTGGGCTGACCGCGATGACCGTCTGCCCGCCGGGCCGCCCAACCTGTCCCCCTACTGGGAGAATTCCTGAAGCGTCCGCAGGTAGTACTCCGGCAAGCCGATATCGAAGCGCTGGCCGTCGATCATCAGGCCCAGGAAACCATCCTCCTGCCGCAGCCGATCCAGCGCCGAGGTGAGCTGGAACTCGCCTCGCTCCCGCACGTTGTTTTCAATGTGCTCCTGCAAATACTCGAATATCTGCGGCTTGATGATGTATTGCCCGAAGAGCGTCAGGTACTCGCCGTCCGGCATGCCGGCCACGCGCAGGTTGTTGCGGGCGTAGTCGACGGTCGGCTTTTCCGCGAACTCGGTGATGTTCAGCTCCAGGTTTTCCACCAGCCAGGTCCCGGTCACCGTGCCGAAGTTGCCGACCATCGCTTCCGGCGTGCGGCGGACGCCCACCACGCTGATGCCGTGCTGGTTGAAGGCATCGACCAGCTGCTGCGCGCAGGAACGCTCGCCCTCCGAGCGGTAGATATGGTCGCCCAACATCAGCAGAAACGGCTCATCGCCCACTGCTTCCCGGGCGCAGTAGACGGCGTGGCCGAAACCTTCCTGCATCTGCTGGATCACAAACGTGACCCTGCGTCCGATCTCCAGCAGCCGTCGGGCATATTCCTGAAAGGGCGAGGGCAGCTTGTTGTAGTTCTCGATCGTCACCTGCACATTAAAAAAAGCGCGGAAGGCTTCCAGATCATGCTCCTGCACGATGATGATCACCTCGTCCATGCCCGCCGCCAGCGCCTCCTCCACGATCAGCAGGATGGCGGGCTTGGCGATGCCGTCGCGGTCGATGATGGGGAACAGCTCCTTTTTGGCCGCCTTGGATGCCGGGAAAAGCCGGGTGCCGAATCCCGCCGCCGGGATCACGGCCTTGCGCACTCTGGAGCCGCTGGACAGCGTCAGCTTGAGACACGGCATCCGGAGATCGCGCTCGACGATCTCGATCACTGCCTGCTGGTCGGCTTCGCTGCGGGCGACAAACTGCGCCGTCCCGTCGCCCTGCGAGCCGACCCCCTTGCCGCCCCAGATGTGCGGTTGGAGCGGCGGATAGTTCAACACCTGGTGGAGCACGGGAGCGGTCAATTCCTCCGGGCAGGCGGGCCTGGCGTAGCGGTCGAAAAACTCCTGCGCCTCGACCATCAACTGCCCCACTCGCTCGGCGTCGCTGGCCTGGAGCGCCTCCACCGCCTGGTGAACGATGCGCCTGTTGATCGGCCCCAGCAGCTCCTGCACGCCGCGCTCGACCTCGCCAGCGGGAAAGGGATAGCAGCGGTTGAGATCCATCAGGATTCTCATCGTGTCCTTGGCGGCGTTCAGATCAACGATCACGAAGTACAGGTCCTGCCTGACCCTCAACTCTTCCGTGTCCATCCGCTCGCCGTCAAACGTCATCAGCACCGGGCGATTGCCGAAGGCGCAGCCCTGATCCATCCGCCCACAGCGCGACGGGGTCATGATCTCGCCCTGGTAAGCCAGCTCCATCTCCCCCCGGATGGTCATCTTGAGGTCGTAAACGCGGTTGAAGGCCCGCGCCGTCAGCACGCAGATGGCGGCGCTGGAGGAGAGGCCCTTTTTCATCGGCAGATCGGTCTGGTAGTTGTCGATGACCAGCCCGCGCACGTGGTAATTGGTCAGAATCTGGTAGGCCACCCCGGCGATGTAACTCCAGAAGCCGCCCTTCTGAGCCTCGTCCAGCAGGGCCTTCGGCTCCATGGGGATTTCGTGTGGCCCTTTTTTTTCGCCTTCCGGCGTGGTGGAGGTCAGCACCAGCGAGGTCGGATGGGGGTTGACTTCGGCGTAAATCCCCTGGTTGGTGCCGGCGATCAGGGCATAACCCTTCTCGATGTCGGCGTTGATCCGCCGGTAGCCCCCGGCCCAATCGGAATGCTCACCAAACAGGCAGATTCGTCCGGGCACAAAAATCTTCAAAGCAGTCTCCCTTTCACCACTACAGGTCAGCGGCGGTCCACGTCCGTCCCCGCCAGAACCGCGCCAGTCGGTCGGCGAGGATAGCCGGTCAGGTGCCGTCCGGCCCGCTATAGTATGCCAGAAAACAGTCCAATCCTCACCCGCCGCCGGAATGTCGCTCCCGCCAGCGGGACTGCCGCCCATCTCGCCACCAGACCGCCGTCTGGCCGCACCGGGTCGCCCGGAAACCCAGCCCGTCATACAGACGGCGGGCCGGGTTAGCCGTTGTCACGGCCAGCCCCATCGCCGGGCAGCCTTCCTCCCGGCAGATGGTCATGCTCCGGACCATCAGCAGCCGCCCCAGCCCCCGGCGGCGATGATCGGGGCGCACGCCCAGGTCGGCCACAAAACCCATCGTCGCCAGGTCCGCCACCGCCAGATAGGCGATCACATCCCCGTCCGCCGCCAGGGCCACCAGGCTGGCGGCCTCGTGCCAGCGGCCCATCTCCGGATGCCTCCCGGCCCGGATGGCGCGCAGACTCTCCACCAGCTGGCCGGGCCGCGCCTCGATCACCACCACCTCGTCGACGCCGCCCGCGTGCGCCGCCATGGCCACCGCCTCGGCCTCCGGCTGATGCTCGTCCGCCCAGCGGGCCACGCGGATGCCCGCCGGAGTCTCCACGACCGGCAGCGGCTCCGCCAGCAGATCGCGGACCATCAGGCAGCGCTCAAAGACCACAGCCCCGCGCCGCCGCAGCGCCCCGCGGACGCCGGGTGGCTGGCCGCGCAGGCGGGCCGCGATCATGAGCAGCGACGGAAGGGCCGTCAGCGTTTTCCACAGATGATCGACCAGCGCCCGGCCCCACCTGGCCGGTGATCCGCTGTCCAGCGTCAGCCAGTCCACTGCGGCCGCTTCACGTGTGCTATCCCCCCACCCCCAGACGGCGACCCCGCGCGGCACCCCGCCCGCGTCGTACAGGCAGCACGCCTGCTTCTCGCCGGTCTCCAGCGCTGCCCTGATCTCCTTCACCATAAAATCGGCGTCATCCGGCATCGCTTCCGCCACCGCCCGGCGCAGCAGGGCCTCACTCCCGGCATCCAACCCCTGCACTGCCTCGATCCGCATCTCGACCGCCCCTCTACCGCCAGCAGACATCCCCCTCTGTGCATGACCATCACTCCCCCACCCCACCTGCCTCCGGTCTCCGGCCTCTGGTCTCTGGCCTCTGGTCTCCCGGCCTCTGGTCTCCGGCCTCTGGCCTCTGGTCTCCGGCCTCCGGCCTCTGGCCTCCGTCCCTACCCGCGCCACCAGTTGATCCAGGCATCGGCGAAGCCCAGCTTGGGCCAGAAACGGCTGCTGATCGGGTTGGTCGGCGCATAGTTGACGAACATTGCCGCCGCGCCCCGCGCCTCAAACCACTGCCAGGCCGCCCGGAACAGCGCCAGGCCGACGCCGCGCCGGCGCTGGTCGGCCCGCACGGCCACTTCAAAGATGTCCCCGTACAGCCCGGTGGCAAACAGTGAGGGGAGCGCTTCCGGCTGCTGAACGCTGATGCCCATGCCGAAAAAACCGATCACCTCTCCGCCCTGCTCGGCCAGCAGCAACGTCTGGGCCGCGCCGTCGCCGGCCAGTTGCCAGGCCTGTTCCTGGCAGCCATCCAGCAGGTGGTCGGTCAGGATAATAGCCGGCTGGTAGGCCGCGTGGAAGCGCCAGGAATCGGCCATCAAGGCTGCCACGTCCAGCAGATCGCCCCGCCGGGCCGGGCGGATGGTCACTTCGGCGGCCGGGGCCGTCGGCGGAGAGGCCAGCGAGCGATGGGCGATGGCATGGTACGGCGCGAATCCCCTGGCCTCCAGGGCCGCCGCCAGTTCGGCATCGCGGGCTGGCGTCATGATCATGCGTCCGGGGATGGCGAGGGCGTCCGGCCAGCGGGCGGCGCAGTCCAGCAGCCGGTCCAACACCGGGGCCGGAGACGCGCCATTCGCCAGGAAAAGCCGCAGGCGCAGGTAGCGGCGGGGGAAAACATTGGCGAAGGGGCTGTCGGAGAACCATTGCTCGCGCTCGGCGCACAGCGCCCCCACCAGCTGCCCCTCGCTTTCCGCCACCCAGCACACGCCCCCATTAAGCAAAATCTGCCAGGATGACAGCGCCGCCCCCTCCGGCAGACGGTCATCCAGCGCGTGGTGGCGTTCGGCCTGCGCCTGAGCCAGGGCCTGAATGGCTGCAATATCGGCGCTCGACGCCACACGAGTCGCCAACACGTCCCACTCCTGAGACACAGCGTCCCTGCAAGACCATCATTATACATCCTGGCGCGGTTGCTCCCTACCCCCGGATTGTGTACAGTGATGGCTGCACCGCGCGAACCAGTTTCCACAAACGGCCAGGGCGGGCGGCAGCTTGCTCTCCAGTCGGACGGGTGGCTCGTGAGGAAGGCGAACATGTTACAGGTCACGGTCAAAAATGATGCGATTCACTTCGGAGACGGCTTCAGCCTCAATTTTGAGCGGACGCTGCGCATCCCCGATGACGGCAAGACATATCCCCTGCCGCCCGGTCTGGGGCGCTTCCCCGTGCACCGGGTCGACGACTACCATGGCCGCGTGCCGGAAGACTGGCGGGAACACGGCGGCGTCTTTTTCCCCATGTACCAGCGCGAGGCCATGTGGATCCGCTTCAACGCCCGCCACTGGAAACCCAATGCCGTCAAAGTGGCCGTTGGCAAGGTCAATGCCGTCTCCGGCCAGCCCTGGAAGCAAACGCTGACCGCCGACGAGAAAGATTACCTGGTCTGCCCGCCGCAGCCCTGGCTGGACGGCATCAACGCCGGGAAGGATATGATCCGCCAGTTCGTCGCCATGCCGCTGGGCATGGGTTACACCGTCGAGGCACAGGTGACGGGCCAGGAGGCGTTCGGCGGCGTCCAGATCATCGTCTACGAGCCGAAGCCCGGCAAATTTCCCGACGAGCCACCGCCCGAACGGTGGTACCGGGCCAGCGGGGTGATGGCTGCCGCCAGCCTTGTATATCGCTCACCGGGAGCAGGCGCGGAGATGGGCCTGGCGGCGGGCGGCAGGATGCGCCAGAAGATTTCCCCCGATCCGCACGGCCTCGACACCTGGGACCAGGAAAACACCGGGCGCATCTTCGTGCACATCGTCAACAGCATGATGTACCGCGAGATCACCGGCCAGGAGCCGCCGCCCACCCCGGTCACCGCCCAGACCTACACCCGGCACGGCCTGCCCTGGTTCGACCTGTACGACGAACACATGGCCGACATCGACGCGCCAGAGGCGCTGCAACAGGTCAAGTCCGTCAAAGAGATGGACGCTGAGAAGGGCTTCGCGCCGCAGCAGGATGATTCGTCAGTAGAGGTGCCGGACGATAAGATCGTCAAGTATCCAGTCCAAAAAGACACTGACGAAGTCAGGGATGGGGAGTGGTAAGCGCGCCGGATCGCCATGACATCGCCGCCAGGGATTGCGCCGTTGATGAGGGCACCTCAGCACCACCATCGCCGCCGCCTGGGGAGGGGCACGGCCGGCCGCGCCTTTCAGGCCAGCCGCCGCCTTTTCCTGCTCGCGCTGCTGATGATCCTGGCGTTTCCCCTGCCCCCGGCCCGCGCTCAAGGGCCATGTGGCGTGGTGGACGCCATCGACTACCCGCTGGACCCGAACCAGTTTTCCATCGTTTATCGCTTCGGCCTGCCTTCCACGCGCTTCGATGGCCGCTACCACGCCGGCGATGACTGGTTCGGCGGGCGGACGGCCACTTACGGCCAGCCGGTGCACGCCATCGCGCGAGGGCGGGTGACCTACTCTGCGCCGCTCGGCTGGGGGCGGGATAAGGGCGTGGTCATCGTGGAGCACGCCATGCCGGATGGCACCTGGTGGTACAGCCTGTATGGGCACATGGAAGAGACGGAGACCATCAGGTTCCCGGCGGTTTACACCTGTGTGGAGCGCGGCGACGTGGTGGGCGCTATCGGTCGGCCTCGCCCGGCCCCCCACCTGCACTTGGAAATCCGCAACTTCGGCTCGGATTCGCCCGGCCCTGGCTACTGGGCCACCGACCCGACGGCCTCTGGCTGGGCCGACCCGTCCAAGTTCATCGCCAACTGGCAGGGCTGGCTGAACCCGGCCCACGCCTGGCACGCTGACCTGACTGAGGAATCTGGCCCCCGCTACCCGGCCATCATCCGCCCGGACGGCGCGACCATCGTCTACGACAACGGGCGCTTAAAGGCACTCAATCCGTCGGGCCAAGTCCTGTGGCGGTACATCCTGAGCCAGGACCTCAACGTGGTCGGCGTGCTGCCATACGACGGCCAAATCCTGGTCGCCGACCACGAAGGCCGGATGCAGCTGTGGAGCCAGGCGGGCGGCTTCCTGGAAGCCTGGCAGCTCCCCCATCAGGTGGATACGGCCCCCTACCGCTGGGGCGACCTGCTGGTGGTTCACACGCCGGCGGACGAACTGATCGCCTACGGCCCGGACCGCGTGGAGCGCTGGCGCGTCGCTGGTGTGCGCCGGCCTGTTTATTTCCAGGGCACCGACCGCCTGCTGGTTGTCGAGTCGATCCGCCACACGATGACGTTCCTGGCCATCGACGGGACGATCCGGGGCCGGGCCACGTTGCGCGTCCCCGGCGCGGCGGCCCCCGCCCCGGACGGCGGCCTGTACGTGCGCAGCCAGGCCGGGCTGTGGCACGTCCTGCCGGATGGATCATGGACCTGGCTGAACGATCCGCCCGGCGTGTCCCGCGCCAGCAGCGCCCTCTACAGCCTGCCGGATGGCCGCTTTTTTGTCTATGCCGGGGGCGGCGACCGCGCCCTTTACGCCTATGATGCGGCAGGAGGGCTTCGCTGGTCGGTGACACTGGAAGGGCTGACGGGCCGGCCGTTCCTGCTGGCCGATGGGAGCGGCGCGCTCCTGCTGGCGGACGGCTACGGGCAGATCGTCGCCATCGGGACGGACAGCGGCGCACAGTGCAACCAGCTGCACGTCTGGGGATCGTGGCGGTCGGGGGCCTGGGCCGGGCTGGGGCCGGATGGCGTGATGCGGCTGCACATCGGCGATCAGGTGCTCGGCCTGCGCTGGACCGCCTTCGCCGGGGGGTGCCGGTGACGCCAGCGGCGGGCGGCGAGCGCCAAACGCCAGGATGAGAAACAGGACATGAGAACAGCCACACCGATTAGGGGTGGTAGCAGCGGATTATGAATCTTAACCAAATAATCCGGATACTCAGCGGGCGCGGGATAGACACCTCCAGGCCGAGGTCCGCCAACGGGCCAAGCGAGAGTGACGATCGCCCGTCAGCCGGCAGCCCGCCAGCCAGTAGCGGAGCCATGAATCGCGACGTTCCCCCCGCGACGCGGGCGTCGGCTCGTAGCGGCGCGATGAGTCGCGCCGTTTCGGGTGGGCGTCGGCATTCATGCCGCCGCTACGATCAGGCGTCGAGCACCTGGGCTGCATCGATTGATATCCGCACTATTTGGTTAAAGCTCATCAATCCGCCGCTACCCGCCCGCCTGCTGCTGGTGATCGCCCTGGCGGCGGCCCTGCTGCTGGCCGGGCCATCCCCCACCGCCGCCCAGACGCCCGTGGACTGCGGCGTGGTTGACCGGATCATCCTCCCCATCGACGGCATCCGCGAGGGCGACGACTTCGGCATCTACCGCGCCAAGTTTGGCGGGCTGCATACCGGCGTGGACGTGGCCTTCTACCGCTACGGCGAGCCGGTCCGGGCCATCGCGCGGGGCCGTGTCACCTACGCCGACCCGGAAGGCTGGGATACCGAGAAGGGGGTGGTCATCGTCGCCCATACCTTCCCCAACGGGGAGGTGTATTATTCGCTCTACGGCCACATGGAATCCTTCGGCGATTATTTCTTCCCCGCCGTGGGGGGGTGTGTGGAACCGGGGACCATCGTCGGCGCGGTCGGCAACCCCTCCCTCAGCGCGCCGCACCTGCATTTTGAGGTCCGGACCTTCGGCCCTGACGACGGCGGCCCCGGCTATTGGGACAGCAATCCGCTGGAGGCGGGCTGGCGGCACCCGCTGGATTTCATCCGGCTGTGGGAAGCGCGCCTGCAACACGGGGACGCTTACCTCAGCCACGTGACCGCGCTCCACCCGCCGAGCGTCCCGCCGCTGGTCACGGCGGACGGCGGGCTGGTGGTGGCAGCGGCGACGCTGCTGGAG
>DAOTXK010000277.1:0-6338 GCA_034435395.1 Anaerolineae bacterium
GTTCTGCTGTTCCCGGGTCAGCGTTTCAATAATGCTCTTGTAGAGATCGTCGTCGCTGCTGGCGGTGGCCCCGGCCAGGGTGGTCTTCGCCTCATGCAGTTCGCTGGCCAGATGGTCGCGCTGCTGCTCGATCGCCTGTCTCTCCTGACTGAGGGCGGCGATTTGCTGGGAGATGGAAAGCGTTTCTTCGTCGCTCGCCAGGATTTCGGCGATGCGATTGCGTTCATATTCCATCTCGATCTTCAGGTCGCGCACCACGTTGGTCAGATGCTCGATCTGGTCGCGGGCCAGCTCGATGCTCTGCTGCACTTCCTGACGGACGCGCGCCCCAGCTTCGAGGTCAACATCGAGGGGGAGAGACCCGGCGTCGGCGGGCGCTGTCACGGCGGCAGCCGCGCCCGGCGCGGCGGCTGCATGCCTGGCCAGCGAGAGGACCCGGCTGGCGATGGGGGCGAGGCCAGCCAGCAACGTGTTCTCTTCCTGGCGCAACTCGCGCCCGGTGTAGGGGAAGGTGACGATCAGGATGGCGAAAACTTCGCCGTCCTCCTGTAAGGGTTGAATGTAAGCCGGGCCAACGGGCGTGGCCTGTGACACGTCCAGACGGGTGTAGAGATCGGTTAACTCCTCGACGTTGCGGTCGGTAAAGAGGGGGCGCTGGCGTCGGCGCTCAATGGCGTGAACGATGGTCGGCTGCTCATCCAGGTTCAGGGCCATTCCAGCCAGGGGTTTCTGCTGGATGTTGTCGTAGATGGCAACCAGCTCCACCCAGTTGGCATCTTTGACCATGCCCAGGGCCACCAGGTCAGCTTTCAGCGTGTCGGCGGTGGCGGCGGCGATGTTGATGGGCAGATCGTCCGGTCTGGTGCTCCGCAGCATCTCCCCCAATGCCCGCAGGAGGTGGACCGACTCGTGCTCCGCTGCGCCGAGGTGGACCGGTGGCCGGCTCGGCACTTCGGCTGGCTTGAGGCGGGGGGTGTCCACTCGCTCTGGCGCGGCGCGGGGTGGAGCCTTGGCCTCTGGACGGGCGGCGAGGGACAGGCGCTCAATGACCAGCCGGTAAACGACAATCAGGAACACGGGCATTGCCAGCAGGAAGGTTACCCGTATGGAGCCGGCGTAGTTGCCGCGCAGGCTGCCGCTGGCGATGTCCAGGGTGGTGAGGCCAAGCCCGACGACAATAATGGCGAAAAACAGCAGTTTCAGGGGGGCGCTGGGAGTCTGGCGGAAGCGCAGCACCGCCATGACCATCCCGAAGGCTGCCAGCACTGCCGGGATAAACGTCCAGGCCAGCGCAAACTGCGTACCGTTGAAGTCCGCGCCGACGCGTTCCGCCAGGGGCCACCATTGATTGGCGGAATAGATATAGCCAACCGTGATGAGCGCCACCAGTATGGGCACGCTCACATCCCAGAGCCAGCTCCGGGAAGGACGTTCAGCCGTCAGGAAGGCCCACCCGGCGAACACGATCACCAGGGCATTGATCGCCCGTTCGAGCGGCGGCAGAATGAGGTCTGCGGGCTGGTCATTGGCCAGGGCGACGGCTGCCCCGATCACCAGGCCAAACCAGGCCAATATGATCCCCAAAGCGGCCAGGGTGTACCGTCCGGCGGCGGCCTCATTCGGGCCACGCAGTCGTTGTTCCAGGGCGACAAACAACGCGGCCTGGCTGATGATAATGACCGCCAGGAAGTACAGCAGATTGCCAGGGGGGACGACGAAGAGATTGAGAAGCTCTGCCACCGGAGTTATCCTCCAAGCGCTGTTGAACTACGTGTTTCCTGGAGCAAGTATAGCACAGCGCGCTGTTTTCTACGTGACCTCAGGATAGAATTCGGTTAGGAGGTTTCTAAAAGATTCGGTAAGATTCTGGGATGCGAGGGATGGTGGCGATGCCTTTGGCGCTGAGGACAGGGGACTCAGCGGGGGCCAGGTTGGGGCGCGTTGACGGATGGGACGCTTTGCGCTAGACTTCCGGCAGGTTGGGGGGGCGGTCGCAGCCACATCGCTCCCCCTTGCTGCTGTTTGGCTCTCTCCGGGAGCGCAGGATATTGTTGGCGCGGTACAAGACTCACATTGCCGCCATGTTTCACCACTTCCCCTGGCTGGGTGCTATCGGGCAACGCATCTGGCAATTCGGCCAGGCCCGTTTTTCCGTGGGGACAATCGGCGTGGTGTTTGACGATGCCGGGCGTATTCTGCTGCTCCACCATGTCTTCCGGTCGCGTTATTCCTGGGGGCTGCCTGGCGGCTGGGTAGAGCGCCGTGAGAATCCCGCCGATACCATTGTCCGCGAAGTGCTGGAGGAGACCGGCCTGCGCGTGCGGGTGGTCTGTCCCCTGTTAATTGACCTGGGGATTCACCATCCCAATCATCTCGATCTGGCTTACCTGTGTGAACTGGAAGGCGGCGAGATCCGGCTGAGCAACGAAATCCTGGGTTACCGGTGGAGCGAGCCTTCCGAACTGCCAAAGTTATTCGAGACTCAGCAGCGAGCCGTGGAGCTGGCCCTGCGGCAGCGGGAGGCGGTTGTGCCATGAGCGTGACCGGCCTGGGTACTGGTCGGCGGCGGATACGCCTGCCATTGTTGGAACTCTTCTCGGCGGGGCTGCTGCTCCTCGCCCTGCTGGTGTTTGTGGGGGAGTTGATAGGCTTCAGCCAGAAGCGCGATCATCTGCCAGCGGATGTCACCGCGGCGGGCATTCCGGTCGGCGGGCTGACGCCGGTAGAAGCCCAGGCCCGGTGGGAAGAAGCGTACAGCCAGCCGGTTCAGTTGAGTTACCGGGGTAACCCGATCATCCTCGATCCGGGGGCGGTGGGCTTCCGCGTGAACAGCCAGGTGATGCTGGCGGAGGCGCTGGCCGAGAGCGCGGACGAGTCCGGTTTCTGGCTGGCGTTCTGGAACTACCTGTGGCGGCGGCCGGCGCAGTCCGCCACCGTCGAACTGGTGGCGGATGTCCAGCGATCGCTGGTCCGCGCCTTCCTGGAAGATATCGCCGCCCGTTATGATCGCCCGCCGGGCGCGCCTGAGCCGGTCCTGGAGACCCTGACTTTCCGGCCCGGTTCGCCGGGTTATACCCTGGATGTTGACGAGGCCATGACGTTGGTCGAGCGGGCGCTGTACGACCCGGCCAATCGTTACGTTGAGCTGCCGGTCGTCGAGCGCGATCCGGTCGATGGCGGCCTGGAGGCCCTCGGCAATCTGATCGTGGCCTATCTTGACGCACAGGGTTTCATCTACGATGGCCAGACGACTGTCGCCTCGGTGTATATCATGGACCTGACAACCGGCGAGGAGATCAACCTGAATGGCGATGTGGCCTTCTCCGCCGCCAGCACGATGAAACTGCCCATTTTGTTGGGCATTTATCGCCATCTGGCGTTTGCGCCTTCCCAGGATATTGCCTGGTTGATGGTGAACTCGCTGCTCTGTAGCAATAACGCCTCGTCCAATTTCCTGCTGGATGAGATGGGCGCCGGGGATACCTGGGCGGGGTTGGCGTTTGTGACGGAGACCGTCCAGCATCTTGGCGCGCGTAACACGTATATCACCGCGCCGTTCGACCTGGGTATTGAGGGTCAGGAACTCCGCTCGAACCCGGTCCCGCCGACGAATCCCAATCCGCGCTTTAATACGGATCCCGATCCGTTCAACCAGACGACGGCAGAAGACCTGGGCACACTGTTGATGCTGATCTATGACTGTGCCAGGTATGGCAGCGGCCTGCGGGTGGCTTACCCTGGGGGAGAATATACCCAGACCGAATGCCAGCAGATGCTGGAGTTGATGAGCGGCAATGACCTGCTGCGCCTGATTCAGGGCGGGGTGCCGCCTGGGATCCGCGTGGCCCACAAGAACGGCTGGCTGTACACGATGCACGCCGATGCCGGGATCGTCTTTCCCCCGAACGGGCGGGACTACATCATTTCTGTCTTTGTGTGGGAAGCCGGGGATTTTTTCAGCTACGAGCGCGCCTGGCCGTTGATCGAGGAAATTTCGCGGGCGGCGTGGAATTACTTCAGCCCGGAACAGCCGCTGCTGAGCCGCCGCCGCGATCTACCCCAGAATGCCCAGGAGTGCGCGGCCTTCCTGCCGCCGTCGCCGGAAGATGTCAACCTGAGTGACATCGACGCCTGGCGTCAGCGGTGATCAACAGGCTGGTTTTCAGGGCGGGGCCGCTTCCCCTTTTTCCTGACGGCGGACAACGACCAGCGTCAGGTCATCGAACTGGGGTTCGTCGCCGGTGTGGCGATCCAGCGTTTCGATCACGGCCCCGATAATGGTCCGGGCTGATTCCCGGCAATGGAGGCGCGCCGTTCGTTCCAGGCCGCTCAGATCGAACTCGACGCCGTTAGAATCGTGTGCTTCGGTGACTCCATCGGTGTACAGCACCAGCACGTCGCCCGGCTCAAGCTGCACCTTAAGCGCGTTCAGCTTGATGTCATCCAGCACCCCCAGCGCGATGCCTTTGGTCTTGAGGAACTGCGTTTCCTGGCCACCCCCTTTGATCACCAAGGGCGGATTGTGGCCTGCGCTGGAACAGTACACCGTGCCATCTGCCGGGTGTAGAATGCCATACCAGGCGGTGACAAACAGATCGGAGCGCGTATCCTCCCGCAGCAGCTTGTTGACGCGCAACAGGGTCGCGGCCGGGTTGTCTCGGTTGCGGGCGACAGCGCGGAGCAGCGTCCGGCTCAGCGCCATGTAGAGCGCCGAGGCCACGCCCTTGTCCGCCACATCGGCGACCACCAGTCCCCATCTCCCGCCGGGCAGGGGGAGAAAGTCGTAAAAATCGCCGCCGACCATCCGCGCCGCCCGGTAGTAGGCCGCCACGTCCCAGCCGGGGATGGAGGGGGCGCTATCCGGCAGGAAGCTATGCTGAATCTCCTGCGCCACTTCCAGTTCGCGCTCCAGGCGTTGCTGTTCGGCGGCGGCCTGTTGCAGGCGGTGCGTTTCAATGGCCAGCCCTGTCTGCGAGGCGATGCCGGTCAGGATGTTCATTCGACGCTGGTCCAGCCGGGGGCCAGCCTCCGGGTAGTCGACCAGCATCACCCCGACCAGTTTTCCCTGAGCGGTGAGGGGTAATCCCAGCAGGGTCGGGGACTCAAAGAGGTCAGCCAGAACCGGCGGCAGCTGGTAGGTGGTGCCTTCGCCAGCCGGAATGGGCGTCAGGTCCAGGCTGAGGGCCTTCAGGAATGGATGTTCCTGAGCCGTGATCGCCAGCGCGGCAAAGGCGCGTTCCGCTTCCGGCGATAGCCCGTAAGCGACGGTGCCATAGAAGTGCTCCTGTGCCTCGTCCCAGCGCAGCACGCCGCAGTGCGTCACGCCGGCCAGCAGCGGCGTCAGACGGACTACCGTTTCCAGCGTGGAAGTCAGCTCAACCTGAGCATTGACGGCCTCCGCCACCTGGAGCAGGGCGGTGGTGACCCAGGCCTCTTCTTGTTGGGCGGCGTAGAGTTGGGCGCTTTCAATCGCCAGGGCAGCCTGGTTGGCAATGCCGCCAACCATTTCGATCTTGCGCGTGCTGAGGATTTCCTCATCGCCCTGCTGGCCGATCAGCAGTGCGCCCACGATCTCACCTTTGGCGTAAAGCGGCAGCATGACCCCCTGGCCGATGTTCAGGGTGAGGGTGCTCAGGGCCGGGTGCATCACTGGCTCACTGTCCAGAACGACCGGTTCACCGTGCTCCTGGAGCGTGGCCAGCGGCGGCCATTCGCCGGGCTGGAGGGTGAAATTGACCAGCTGCCGGGCAATGTCGGGATCGACCCCTTCCACCGCCACCACCCGGAATCCATCCCGTTCTTGCAGGAGCACGGCGCACCATTGAACACCGACCAGCAGCGGGGTGATGCGCGCCACCGTTTGCAGCACTTCGTCCAGACTGGTGGCCCGGCCGGTGGCTTCCGCCACCTGTAGCAGGGCGGTCGATATCCAGGCTTCCTCGCGCTGGGCCATGTAGAGTTGCGCATTGGCGATGGCGATAGCCGACTGGGTGGCGAAGGCGTGGATGATCTCCACGTCGTCCGGCGAGAACCGCCCGGTGTGGTAATCGATAGCCAGGTAGCCGATCGTCTCTTCGCCCAGGGTGAGCGGAACAAAAATATGATCGTGCCGGGCAGTGTCCTCATCTGCTGCCGTGTCGAAGATGGCCGTCAGCGCCGCCCGGATATCGGCATCTGCCGGGATCAGGCTGCCCAGGGGAGCCGTCTCCGCGATCACGCCGCGTGCCGCACAGAGTTGATAGGCTTCCGCCTCCTCGTCGAACAGCACGATCATGGCGGCGTCCACATGGATGACGCGTTCCAGCCCTTGCAGAATACCGTCCAGCACGGTGTCGACT
>DAOTXK010000278.1:0-5671 GCA_034435395.1 Anaerolineae bacterium
CCCTGCACCTGGACCGCTCACGCCTGCGCCTCTTCGACGCGGCCACCGAGCAGGCGCTGATATGATGAGGTCGCCCATGGCAAGCATTACCATCCAGAATCTGACGAAACGCTTTGGCCGGATCATCGCCGTAGCCGATCTTTCCCTGCGCATCGAGGATCGCGAGTTTCTGGTGATGGTCGGCCCGACCGGGGCTGGCAAAACGACCACGCTGCGCTGCCTGGCCGGGCTGGAAAAACCCGACGCCGGGACCATCCTGTTTGGCGACACGGACATGCGGGCGGTCAGTCCAGCGGCGCGTGATGTGGCCTTTGTCTTCCAGAACTACGCCCTGTACCCGCGTAAGACGGTGCGGGAGAACATCGCTTTTCCCCTGTATCCACGCGGCTACAGCGCCGAGGAGCGCGAGAAAAAAGTCCGTCAGGTGGCGGAGATGCTCAAGATCGCCCATCTGCTGGACCGCCGACCGTTCCAGCTTTCCGGCGGGGAGCAGCAGCGGGTGGCCCTGGGCCGGGCCATGGTCCGCACGCCGCACGTCTTCCTGATGGACGAGCCGCTGACCAACCTGGACTTCCTGCTGCGCGCCCAGATGCGCACCGAACTGAAGCGCCTCCAGCAGGAGTTGAACCGTACCTTCTTCTACGTGACCAACGACCAGGTCGAGGCCCTGGCGATGGGCGACCGGATCGCCGTGCTCAACCGGGGCGTCTTACAGCAGGTCGGCCCGCCGCAGGAGGTCTATGAGAAACCGGCCAACCTGTTCGTGGCGTCGTTCATCGGCAGCACCCGCATGAACTTCCTTCGCTGCACCTACCACGCCGACGCCGGCCGGCTGGTCGGGGCGGGCGGTGGCTGGTCGCTGCCCGCGCCGGAGCGGCTGCGCGCCGGGGCGGCCAACGGCCGAGACCCCGGCCAGTTGATTCTGGGCATCCGCCCGGAAGACGTGCAGATCATGAGCGACGGCGATGGCGACGAGGCCGTCCTGGAGGGGCAGGTTTATGTGGTGGAACCGCTGGGCGACCGCAACATTTACGACGTGAAGATTGGCGAGGCGCTGATCAAGGTCAAGGCACCGGCGACCTTTGTGCGGGAGACCGGGACGCCCGTCGCCATCCGCTTTAACCTGGCGCGCGCCCACCTGTTCGACGCCCAAACCGAGGAGGCGCTCACCTGAGCGGCCTCCGCCGGGCCGCCGGATCGGGTCAGCGGCCTGGGCAGGGCTGGAGAGGTATTTTGTTTCCGATGCATAGAGGATTGTGGAGGGCTTGATGAGCGAACAAACCGGATTCAGGTCGGTGCCGGGGGCGCTGGACGCGCCTGAGATCGGCGTCGGGATGCTGGGCTACGACTTCATGGGGCGGGCGCACAGCAACGCCTTCAAGAAACTGCCTTACATGATGTACCCGCCGCCCCTGATGCCCCGGCTGGTGGCGCTCTGCGGGCGGACCGAGGAGGCCGTCAAAGCGGTGGCGCGCCGCTTCGGCTACCAGGGCTACTACACCGACTGGCGTCAGATGCTGGCGGACGACCGCATCCAGCTTTTTGACAACGGCGGCCCTAACGACGTGCACGCCGAGCCGTGCCTCCAGGCGGCGGCAGCGGGGAAACACATCCTGTGCGAGAAGCCGCTGGCCCGCACCGCCGAGGAGGCCAGGGCCATGCTGGACGCCGTCCAGAAGGCGGGCGTCAAACACATGGTGGCCCACAACTACCGGTTCGTGCCGGCGCTGTGCCACGCCCGCGACCTGATCGCCAGCGGTCGGCTGGGCCGCATCTACCACTACCGCGCCCTGTACCTGCAGGACTGGCTGATCCCGTCGGCGGGGACGGCGCGCCTGTGGCGGATGGATAAGCGCGTGGCCGGGACCGGGGCCATCGGCGACCTGGCCTCGCACATCATCGATCTGGGCCGCTTCCTGATCGGTGCCGAGTTTAAGACCGTGAGCGCCGTCACCAGGACGTTCATTGAGGAGCGCCCCTTGCCGGACGGCAGCGGCATGGGCAAGGTGGACGTGGACGACGCCTTCGCCGCCGTCGTCGAGTTTGCCAACGGCGTCACCGGCACGCTGGAAGGCTCCCGCGTGGCCACCGGGCGCAAGAACTACGAGGTCATCGAAGTTAACGGCGAGAAGGGCAGCATCCAGTTTAACCTGGAACGTTTGAACGAGCTGAACGTGTACTGGGACAACGAGCAGAAGGAGACGCTCGGCTTCACCAACGTCCTGATCACCGACCAGGCCCATCCCTGGATCGCCCACTGGTGGCCAGCGGGGCACATCATCGGCTGGGAGCATACCTTCGTCCACGAGATCTATCATTTCCTGGACTGCATCGCCCACGACAGGCCGGTCGCCCCCTACGGCGCGGACTTCGAGGATGGCTACCGGCAGGCGGTCGTGGCCGACGCCATCGTCGAGTCGGCGGCAACCGGGCGGCAGGTGGATTGTCAATATTAGGGGGCGCGGGCGGGGGCAGGCCAGGTGTCCGCCAGGCCCCCGCCCCCACCAGCGGTCCTGGCGGGTGTGGACCGTCGGTGATCGTGGAGGAAAACGCCGTCTCATCAGCGGAGGAAACGTAGCGGAGGAAACGTTCATGTCATTGGTGGTGGTGTTCATCATCGGTCTGCTGGCCTTTGTGCTGGGCCTGGGGACGTTTATCGTCTGGCTGGCGGGCCGACTCAACCATCAGGTTTCCCGGCAGATTTTTGTCGCCGTGGAGCGGCTCATCATCCTGGGCATGGTGCTGGGCATCATCAGCATGTTCCAGCCCTGGGAGCAGGCCCTCTTTCAGCCGGGCTTTTTGCTGCTGTTGACCGCCACGCTGGCCTACATCGTGTGGAGCCACATCGTCCCCCGGGGCGAGGAAGCGGAAGCGCAACACACGCGGCTGACCATCTACTGAAGGGGCACGTTCGGGCGAGCGTGGGAAAGCCGGATCGGGACTGGCGGCTGGCCGTGGCGAGATTTACCGCTATTGTGGCAGTCTCCCCCTGACGTGTTGGTGCATTGCCGACCGTCCTCAACGCCAGGCCCGCACAGCCACCACACGTATCAGAAAGACCATCCTAATCACCTGACGACGAGGAGCAACGGATGACGACTTCGCTAACATCCTCCCGTGTGGAAGAGTTGTTGGCCGCCATCGGCGCTGACCAGGCGCGTGAGATGCTGGAGACCATGCTGGTCATCCGGGCGTTTGAGGAGAAAGCCGAAGAGCTGTACGCGCTCGGCAAGGTTCATGGCACGATGCACCTGTCCATCGGCCAGGAAGCCACCGCCGTGGGCGCGTCATATGCCGTGCGGCGCGGGTATGACTACCTGCTGAACCACCATCGCGGGCACGGGCATTGCCTGGCCTGGGGCAGCGACGTGAAGGAGATGATGGCCGAGTTCATGGGCAAGGAGACCGGTTACTGCCGGGGGCGCGGCGGCTCGATGCACATCGCGGACGTGGCGCGCAACAACCTGGGGGCCAACGGGATTGTGGCCGGGGGCGTCCCCATCGCGCCGGGCGTGGGCCTCAGCATCCAGTTGCGGGGCACCGATCAGGTCTGCCTGGTGATCTTCGGGGATGGGGCCAGCAACGCGGGCGCGTTCCACGAGTCACTCAACCTGGCGTCGATCTGGGACCTGCCCGTCGTTTTCCTGTGCGAGAACAACCAGTACGCCATGTCGATGTCCATCCGGCGCGCCACCCGGATCGAGCGGATCAGCGACCGGGCAGCGGCCTATGCCATCCCCGGCGAGACGGTGGACGGCAACGACCTCCTGGCCGTCTATGACGCCGTCTCCCGGGCGGCGGCCCGGGCGCGGTCCGGGAACGGCCCGACCCTGATCGAGGCGGTCACCTACCGCTGGCGCGGTCATTCCAAGAGCGACCGCCAGGCTTACCGCACCCGCGAAGAGGTCAAAGAATGGCAGGCCAGGGACCCCATCCCGCGTTTCGCCCGGCGGCTGGCCGCGGCGGGGATGCTGACCGAAGCGCAGTATCAGGCGTTGCCAGCGCAGGCCCGCCAGCGGATCGAGGAGGCGGTTCGGTTTGCCGAGGATAGCCCGGAGCCTGATGTGGCGACCATCCTGGACGGTGTCTATGCCTGAGCAGCGCGAACTGACCTATGCCGAGGCCCTGCGGGAAGCCCTGCGGATGGCCATGGAAAAGGACGAGCGCGTCTTTCTGATAGGCGAGGATGTCGGCGTGTACGGCGGCGCGTTCGGGGTGAGCGCCGGGCTGATCGAGTTGTTTGGCGAGGCGCGGGTCC
This sequence comes from Anaerolineae bacterium, assembly GCA_034435395.1. GTDB lineage: Bacteria > Chloroflexota > Anaerolineae > Aggregatilineales > Ch27 > DAOTXK01. Next base: position 4,259 of record DAOTXK010000278.1, read on the forward strand.
GCGACACCCCGATCTCAGAGGCGGCCATCGCCGGGGCCTGCCTGGGCGCGGCCCTGGCCGGCATGCGGCCGGTGGGCGAGATTCAGTTTATGGACTTCGTGACGCTCTCCATGGAGCAGCTCGTCCTGCAGGCTGCCAAGGTACGCTTTATGTTCGGCGGCAAGGCGACCGCGCCCTTCGTGCTGCGGATGCCCGGCGGCTCCGGCACGGGCGCGGCAGCCCAGCACAGTCAGAGCCTGGAAAACTGGTTCGTCCACGTGCCGGGCCTCAAGGTGGTCATGCCCAGCAGCCCTTACGATGCCAAGGGTCTGCTGCTGGCCGCCATCTACGATGACAACCCCGTCATTTTTGTGGAGCACAAGCTGCTCTATAAAGTCCGGGGCCATGTGCCGGAGGAGTGGTACGAGATTCCGCTCAGCCAGTCCCACGTGGTGCGGGAAGGCTCCGACCTGACGGTGGTGGCGACTTCGATCATGGTGGGGCGGGCGGTCCAGGCCGCCGAGGAACTGGCCCAGGAGGGCATCGCGATCGAGATCATCGACCCGCGCACGCTCTCCCCGCTGGACGACCGCCCGATCATCGACTCGGTGATCAAAACCGGCCGGGCGCTGGTGGTGCATGAAGCGCCCCTCACCGGCGGCTATGGCGGCGAGATCGTCGCCCGCATCGCCGCCAGCGAGGCGTTTGACTATCTGGACGCGCCCATCCGCCGCCTGGCCGGGCGGGATATGCCGATCCCGTACAACCGCCGGCTGGAATATCACGCCGTCCCCCAGACGGAGGACATCGTGGCCGAAGCGCGCCGGCTGGTGCGCGGCGAGTATTAGGGAGTAATGGCCGTGGCCCAAGCCGTCATCATGCCCAAGTTCAGCATGACCCAGGAAGTCGGCGTGATCGTCCGCTGGCTCAAAGGGGAAGGCGACGTGGTGGAAAAGGGCGAACCAATTGCCGAGGTGGAGACCGACAAGGTCAACATGGAGGTGGAGGCCCCGGCGGACGGTATACTGGGGGGGATCACCTACGCTGAGGGCGACACCGTGCCCGTCACCCAGATCATCGCCTATATCCTGGCGGAAGGCGAAGAGCCGCCGTCGCCGGGGGCCGCGCCTGCTGCCGCCGACCGGGCGGGAGCCGAACCATCCGGCCCTGCCGCGCCCGCCCAGCCTGCCGGGGCCGTGCATGCCAGCCCGGTCGCCCAGCGGATGGCGGCGGCGCAGGGCATCGATCTGGCCGCCGTCAGGGGGAGCGGTCCCGGCGGCAGGATCACCCGCCAGGACGTGGAGCAGGTCCTCCGGACGGAGGCCCCGCGCAGCGACGGTGCGGCCCGCCAGGGCAAAATCCGGGCCACGCCTGCCGCCCGCCGCCTGGCGCGCCAGCAGGGCCTCGACCTGGCAGCGGTCCCGGGCCGCCGGC
>DAOTXK010000279.1:0-14248 GCA_034435395.1 Anaerolineae bacterium
GTTAGGGGCGGTGTTCCCTCCGGCGCGTCGGCGCGTCCTCCGGCCAGCCGCCCCAACGATCAGGCGGGGTCGCCCCCTGCCGACCAGGCGCGGGCCGCCGCCAGCAGGGCGTCGATGTTCTCCGGCGGCGTGCCCGGCTAGACGCCCCCGCCAAAGGACAGGATCATGCCGCCGCCGGGCGCGCCCTTCTCCAGGCACTCCCGCGCCCATTGGCTCACCGCCTCCGGCGAGCCGTGCACGCCCACGTCCAGCGGCGGGACGTTGCCCATCACAGCGACGCGGTGGCCCATCCGGGCCTTAACCTCGGCGATATCGGTCTTGTGACTGAAGTTGAAGACATCGAAGTTCGCCCGGCTGAGGCTCTCCAGCAGGTGCGGGCAGGGCGTATCGTTGTGGTACACGCGGATCAGGCCGTCGAAGGCGTCGAAGATGCGGCGCAGGTGGGGGTGCACCAGCGCTTCGTAGTGCTCGCGGGAGACCATGCCCACCAGATCATCCAGCACCATGATCCCTTCCGGCGCGCGCAGCACGTCCAACTGCGCCTGTAGCCAGTCGATGATGGCGGTGGTGATCACCTCCAGAATCCGGCTGACAGTATCCGGGTTCAGGGCCAGTTCCATCATCAGCGGCGTGATCCCGGCCAGCCAGGAGGCGACGGCCAGCGGCCCCCGCGCGCAGACCATCCTGATCCCCAGCCCCTCGGCCCGCAGGCGCTGCTCCATCACTTCATACAGGCGGAGGGCCAGCGGCATCAGCCCATCCACCTGCGGGTTGACCGGCCTGATGCTGGCCGCCCAGAAGGACAGATCGGTCACCACCGGCTCGATGGAAGGCGGGCTGTCCCGGTGGAATTTGATCCGGGCCCCGAAGGCCGACGGCTCGGCGGCCATGCCGTACTCCACCCAGAAGCCCGGCAGCCAGACGGCGTCCGGGAACCGTTCCAGCAGGCCCTTGTTGATGGCCAGCCACTGGTCCGGAAACAGGTAATAATCCCGCGTGTCAATCCCCGCGTAGCCAGGCAGCCAGGGGCTGTCCACAATCAGGGCGACCGGCACCTGATCCGGCGCGCCCAGCCGCGCGGCCTGTACGAAACGCTCCCACGGTGTGCTCATGTTTATCCCCTCACCTCCGGCAATGTGGCGAACTCGCCCGCCTGGATTCGGCGGCGTTCGCGCCCGTTACCGTCCCCGACTGATCCTCGGCGGCACCGAGACCCGGCAGCGCCAACCACCAGGACGGCCGGGCCTTGATAGCAAGTGTACCGGGGAATCAGTAAACTACGCGACAGAGAATCGCCAGCGACCAATGTTCCGGAGCAACAACAGCGCGGTTGAGCTATCCCTATGCCGACCGGCGTAAACTTCTCAGACCTGGTCAGACAGTTCCGCTGTGAGGGCGTTTTTTTGGAGGCCAGCCCTTATGGGCGTGGACACATCCATGACACCTACGCCGCCCGTTTTCGAAAAGCCGACGGCACCATCGCCCGTTACCTCCTTCAGCGGATCAACCACCACGTCTTCCCCCAACCGGAAGCCGTCATGCACAACATCGAACAGGTGACCGACCACCTGCGGCGAAAGATCATGGCCCAGGGCGGCGACCCGGCACGGGAGACCATCACCCTCATTCCCACCATAGAGGGGACGACGTTCTACCGGTCGCCACAGGGCGACTGCTGGCGGGCCGAGGTCCTGATCGAGGGCGCGCGGACCTACGAAACAGCGGCCAGCCCGGCGCACGTCTACCAGGCCGCAAAAGCGTTCGGTCGGTTCCAGCGCCTGCTCAGCGACTTTCCCCCCGGCCAGCTCTTCGAGACGATCCCCAATTTTCACCACACCGGCCAGCGGTTCCAGGCATTGGTGGAGGCGGTGGCCAGAGACGCCGTGAACCGGGCCCGGCAGGCCGCCGCCGAGATCGCCTTTGCCGAAAAACGCGCGGGGGAGATCCGCGTCCTGGTCGACCGGCGGGCAGCGGGCGCGATCCCCGAACGGGTCATCCACAACGACACCAAACTGAATAACGTGATGATCGACGATGAGACGGGGGAAGGCATTTGCGTGATCGACCTGGACACGGTCATGCCCGGCCTGGCCGTCTATGACTTCGGCGATGCCGTGCGGTGTGGCGCTAATCCGGCGGCGGAAGATGAACGTGACCTCTCTCAAGTGGGCATTGATCTCACCCTGTACGCGCATCTGGCGCGGGGATACCTGGAGGAGGCCCGCGACTTCCTGACGCCGGCGGAAATGGACAGCCTGGCCTTCGCCGCCAAACTTATCAGCTTTGAGCAGGGCCTGCGCTTCCTGACCGACTACCTGGACGGCGACGTTTATTACAAGACACACCGCCCCGATCATAACCTGGACCGGTGCCGGACCCAGTTTAAGATGGTGAGCGACATCGAAGCGAAGTTCGACCAGATGGCGCGCATCATCCAGGTGTACCGGGCCGGATGAGAACCCGGCAGGCTTTAGGGCGTTCCTCCCCGAAAAGCATTACAATCATACGGACTTGCGCGAGGTCCAACCCAGAGGAGCACAGCGAACATGAAAGCCGGTATCCTGTACCACGATCGCGACATTCGCCTCGGTGACGCCCCCGATCCCCAGATCAAACCCGATGAAGTGCTGGTCCGGTCAGCCTATGCCGGCATCTGCGGCAGCGACCTGCACATCTACCGGGGCGAGTTCCATGACCGGGTCCGGTACCCGGCCATCCAGGGGCATGAATTTGGCGGGGTTATCGAGGAAGTCGGGAGCGAAGTCCGGGACTTCCGGGTGGGCGAGCGCGTGGCCGTCGATCCGATCATCCCCTGCCACCGCTGCCCGGCCTGCCTGACGGGACGGATCAACGTCTGCCGGGCGCTGAAGCTGTTGGGCGTGGACCTCGACGGCGGCTATGGCCAGTACGTGGCCGTGCCGGTGCACAATCTGTACCGGCTGCCGGACAGCATCCCGCTGACCCTCGTGCCCATGGTGGAGCTGTACGGCCTGGGTCATCACATCCTGGAGCGCGGCGGGGTGCAGCCGGGCGAGACGGTGGCTATCCTGGGGGCGGGGAAACTGGGGCTGTCCATCTTGGATGTCCTGTGCCACAGCGCGGGCGCGGCCATGACCATCGTCGCCGACCTCCAGCCGTTCCGCCTGGAGACCGCGCGCCAGCTGGGCGCCGACTACACCATCAACATCGCCCAGGAGGACCCGGTGGAGCGGGTGCTGGAAATCACTGAAGGCGTAGGCGCGGACTGTGTGCTCGAAGCCGTGGGCCACTATCATCTGGTGGAAGGGCAGGAGCCGCCGCTGGCCCAGGCCGTCCGGATGATTCGCAACGGCGGGCGGATCGTCACCGCCGGGTTGAGCGAACAGTTGACCCCCATTCACTTCAAGACGCTGGTGGTCAAGGAGGCGGAGATCATCGCCTCCCGCGTGACGCGGGGCGAATTCAGCCGCGCCATCCGGCTGATGTCCAAAGGATTGCTGCATCCCGACCGGCTGATCACGCACCAGATGGCCATGCGGGAGGTCACGGCGGCGTTCGCCAGGCTGGATCGGGAAGAACCCGACACGATCAAGATCGTCTTGGACGTGCAGGATGGGTGAGGGCGGCGGGCGGCATCATCGCCGCTGTCTATGATGGGGACGGGCGCGGCTCGAACCGCCCGATATCCTTTCCCGATGAATAGGGAGCCTGGGGCAGCGGTCCCCGCTGACCCGTCTCCCTCAAGGTGGACCCCTTACCCCAGCACGTCACGGGCCGTATCCAGCCAGCGCTGGATGATCTCCAGTTCCTCCCCCAGCGTGCGGATGACTTCCAGCGAGTCCACCTTGATGTAACAGGACAGTTCATCCGGAATCTGAGCCACGAGCGCTTCCAGGGAGCGCCGCTGCTGGTCCGGCGTCGCCTGCTGCACCTTGGTTATGGGATCAGGACAGATTTCCAGCGGGACCCCACGGGGGCCAAAAACCGCCGCCGCCCGCGAAACGTCGGTCTTGGGGCCGACATGGAACAGGTCCAGCACCGGGAGGCGGGCGATGTCTGCCAGCAACAGCGAGGCGTCACCGCAACTGTGCCAGTAAAAAATGCCGCCGTAAGCCTGGCACAGCTGGAGCTCCCAGGGCAAAACCATCTCCCGGTACAGGGCAGGGGAGAGCGTAGGGGTGTTCACATCGTCGTTGCCCAGCAGGCCGCGCGTGCGCGTGATTCCCAGATACCGATCACATGCCGCCTGCCAGTGCAGGCGCGCCGCCACGATATAGGCGAACAGGTCCTCGATGAACGATGGTCGCTGAAGCATATCCACCAGCAGCCCGTCAAAGCCGCGCAGTTCCGCGGCCACGCCAAAGGGGCCCATGATCCAGTCGGGGAACTTCACCAGGAAATCGTCGTCCAGGAGAGCGCGCATCTCCTCATACAGGCGGATGATGGTCGGCATCAGCCCGGTGGTGTAAAAATCGGGCAGCTCCAGTCTGGCCAGGTCTTCAGGATCGCGCACCGGCGGATGGAGATAGTCCGGCCAGGGGTGACCTTCCGGGGTGAAATGATAGGGCACGCCCACCAGCGTGGCCTCCAGGGCGGCGGCGATCAGGAGGCGGAACGACTTGTCGATGTAGGTGTCATCGGGGAGATGGCGCGCCCGGTACACTTTCATCTCCAGCTCGGCTACCAGGTAGGTCAGCGGGTCGGTGTAGTAGGCGCGTTTATCAAAGCCCAGCCACGCTGCCCACAGGCCCAGCGCCGGTTCCAGCACGAACGGTATCTTACCGCCTGAGGGCCGTCGGTAGGGCAGCGTGCGGATGAAGGCCGGCTGGAAGGCTTCCGGGGGCATGACCTGCCACAGATGCCGGCGCGCCTGGTTCTCCGGGCTGGCCTCGATGGCGCGCACCTCATCCATTAATGCCTTGACCCGGTCAACACTCACGTCCACGCTGGCAACTCCATTCCGATGCAGCCCGATGCCGATGAACCGGCGGTCTTCCAACCAGCGGCGCATCCCGGTCGCGATCCGCCCCCACCGGGCACTTGCCAAAACGGGTAAAAGGTGGATAATGTAGGTAAAACGATTACGTAATCGTTTTACCAAACGGTAGCATGACTCGGCGGCGCTGTCAACCGCCACGGCAAGGGTCGGCGGCGGCCAACACCTCAATCGTCACCGTCTGGCCGGGCGGGGTGCCGCTGACCCATCGTTAGAGCCTTGAGCCGCGATTTCAGGTCGAGGGGGAGACGATGCGCACGCGAGAACAACTGGCCGCCGACCGGGGGCGGTGCCGGGACAAGGCGCTGGGCTGCCTGGCCGGGCTGGCGATCGGCGATTCGCTGGGTGACCAGGCGCGCGCGCCGGAGATGCACCTGCGTTATGGCATCACGCGCGACCTGCATGGCGAGCGAAGCTGGAGCACCGACGACACCGAGTTCGCGCTGCTCACCGCCCTGGCCTGCCTGGATACGCGCGGCCAGCTCACCACTGAAAAGATGGTGGACCTGTGGCGGCGACACGTGCTCAGCGTGCCTGACCTGGGCCCCAAGGCGGGCAACCCCCTCCACGGCGCGGCCGAGAACCTGCGGCGCGGCATCCTGCCACCCTACTCCGGCATCGATAACTGCGACAACTACGACGACGGCGCGGCCATGCGGGTCGCCCCCATCGGCATCATCTGCGCCGGTCAGCCGGAGCGGGCCGCCGAACTGGCCGCCGTCGACGCCTGCCTCAGCCACGCCAGGGACGGTCTATGGGGGGCGCAGGCCATCGCGGCCAGCGTCGCCGTCGCCATGGTGGACGGGGGCATCGACGAGATCATCGCCGCCGGCCTGGCCTGCATCCCCGACGATAGCTGGCTGAGGCGGTGGATGGCCCGAGGGCTGGCCATCTGCGAAGAAGCAACCGATCTGGCCAGCGTCTGGGACCGCCTGCACGACGAATTGTGGACGGTGGTGCGCTGCTCCAACCCGGAGGCGCTGGCCGAGACGTATGCCATCTTCAAGCTGACCGGGGGTGATTTCCAGGAGGGCGTCATCGCCGCCGCCAACTTCGGACGGGATGCCGATACGCTGGCGGCGCTGGTCGGCGCGCTGGCCGGGGCGCGGCAGGGTGCTTCGGCCATCCCCCCGGCCTGGATTGAAAAAACGCGGCGGCCGGTCGGGCAGTGCCTGCCGTTCGCCGCCGACCTGGATATTGTGGAAGTCGCGGCAGACCTGGCCGCGCTGATCGTTTGAGGGCGGCCCCTGCCAGGCGACGGCCCGGCGGAAGCGAAACATGAGAGGAGGTGACGATACTGGTCCACGGCTCACCAACGTATGACCGTCCTGAGAACTGTTTAATCTGAAGGAGTAACCCTGATGAGGAGAGCAACCTTCGCCATCGTCTGGTCGATAGTGATTTTGGTGACGGCTTTCTTCAGCGGTCCGGCCCTGGCACAGGGTCCGGTGGAGATAGATGTATATACCGTGTCCTGGTCCGCGCCCAGCCAGGAGATGATGGCCCAGTTGATCGAGATGTTCAACGCGGAGCATGAGGGCCAGATTCATGCCAACTACGTCCAGGGCGACTGGGGTGAGGGCGACACGTATATCGCGGCGGGTGTGGCCGGCGGTGGGGGCATCGCTTGCCTGGTCGAGTGGTGGACGGGCGGCGCGCAGGACTGGTACAACCAGGGCTTTACCATCGACATGGCCCCTTACATGGACGAAGACGACTGGGCTACCATGCCCGATTATTTCTGGTCCTCCCGCGTGACGGCTGACGGTGAGGTCTTCTTCAGCGGCACCGTCGGGCCAGGCCCCTCCCTGATCTACTACAATCCGGCCCTGTTGGAGGCGGCTGGTATCGAGGTCCCAGCGCTGGAAGAGGAACCCTGGACCTGGGAGGAATTCCTGGAGGCGGCCCGCGCGCTCACGGTGGACGCCAATGGCCACAATCTGCGCGACAACCCGGACGACTTCGACGCGAACAACGTCGTGCAGTGGGGGTTCCTGCCCCGTTATGACACCGAAAAAGTCTGGGAAGAGGCGGCAGCGTTTGCCATGCAGGCCAGCGGCCAGCCGATCATCCGCCAGCTCGACGATGGCACCTGGGATGCCGTCATCGATGAGGCAGCGATCGCCCCCATACAGATTTTCCTGGGCATGATCGGCGAAGGTGTCACCCCGGACCTGGCCCTCGGCCTGACGGGCGACAGCCAGGACGAAGCCTTTGCCCAGAGTATGGCGGCCATGGTGCTGCGCGGCTACTTCAACATCGGCGTGTTAAGAAGCCGCTATCCGGACTTTGAGTTTGCCGTGATGCCCACCCCCATGCAGCCCGGCAGCAAGCTCTACATCGACAATGTTGGCCAGGGCTTCGCCATCCCGGTGACCTGCGAGCATCCGGCGGAAGCGGTGGAGTTTGCCATGTGGTTCCAGCGTCCTGAGCCACAGGCGTTGTGGGCCAGCGCGGTTTACATGGCGCCGGTCAACCTGGAGGGGCTTAATGACCCGGTGGTCGCCGCGGACCCGGACTGGGACGCCATGCGCTACTACCAGTCCGTCTGGGAAGTCGTGGAAGTGCCCTACAACGAAAACCAGCCTGAGTTCATTGAGACGCTGTGGGTGCCGACCATGATGCGGTACGTCCAGGGGGAGATCGCGTTCCAGGAAGCGGTGGAGACGATCCGGGCCGGCGCTGCCGACATCCTCAACCAGTAGTTCCGGCCTAGCCGGGGGAGGGGTGGGCCGGTGATATCGCCCCTCCCCCGAAGCAGGCGCGCCTGATCCAGGAGCACAGGCCATGCCGACAGCGACAACGCCGCCGCGCGTCAGCCTTCCCACCAGATACCGGTCACGCGACTGGTCGTGGCTCCGCCAGGGGGCCATGCCCTACGTCTTCCTCACACCGACGTTGATCGCCCTGGGTTTGTTCTCGGTTTACCCCTTTATCAGCGGCATTCTTTTCGCCTTCCAGGACGTGGAATGGGTGGGAGGCACCGCCAACTGGGTGGGCACGGAGAACTTCAACCGCATCCTCCAGGGCACCACCGGGCCGGCCCAGTTCTTCCGCCAGGCCCTGGGCCAGACGGTTGTCTGGACGGTGAGCGTGGTGGCCGGGCAGCTGGTCCTGGGCTACGCCACGGCGCTGCTCCTCAATCAACCCGTGCCGGGGCGGGGGATTTTCCGCACGCTGATCCTGCTGCCCTGGGCGCTGCCCAGCGTGGTCGTCGCGCTGACCTGGCAGTGGCTCTACGATCCCTTTTTCGGCCTGATCAATTTTTACCTCAAACAACTGGGGCTGATCCGGGGGCCGACGGTGTGGGTCGGGCAGCCGAATTCCCCCATCTGGCCGATCGTCATCGTGGCGATCTGGCGCGGCCTGCCCTTCATGGCCCTGATGCTGCTCTCCGGCCTGCAGGCCATCCCGGAAGAGTTGTATGACGCGGCCAAAGTGGACGGCGCGAACCTGGTGCAACGGTTTCGGTACATCACCCTCCCCCAGATGCGGACCGTGACGGTGGTGGTGGTTATGCTGACCACCATGTGGTGGTGGAATTCCTTTGACTTGCAGCGCATCATGAGTCCGGTAGGCAACATCGGCAACAACACCATGACCCTGCCGGTGCTGGCCTGGTATGAGGCGTTTAGCTGGCACCACCTGGGCCGGGGAGCGGCCATCTCGGTCGTCTCGCTGGCGGTGATGCTGGCGATCATGATCTGGAACGTGCGGCGCGAGATGCGCGCGGTGACCGAGTAGGCGGGGCGGGACATGACTTTATCCCACGCGAACCTCTTCCAGGCAGGGCGGGACATGCTTCACCATCGACGCCTGCGCCAGGCGCTGCGCCTGGGAATCACCTACGTCTTGCTGGGCATCATCGTCCTGTTTTGCGTGTTCCCCGTCCTGTGGATCGTCAAAACCTCGTTTGAATCCCCTCAGTTCATCCGCAATCCCCAGATTCAGTGGGTGCCCCTGCAATTTACGCTGGACAACTATGACGAGGTGCTGACCAATCCCCGCGCCATGATCGGCCGCTCGTTCGTCAACAGCGTGCTGGTGGCCACCACCGCCACGGTTTTTGCCGTCGCCATGACCACCCTGGCCGGGTATGCCATGTCGCGTTACCGGTTTCGGGGTAAATTCCTGTTCAGCATGTACCTGATTCTGATCAACATGATCCCGGAGACGCTGATCCTGGTGTCCATGTTCATCTTGCTGATCCGCGTCCGGCTGGTCAATTCGTACTGGGGACTGATCGCGTTTTATGCGGCGGGCGGCATCCCGCTCGCCACCTGGATGCTGAAAGGCTACTTCGACAGCATCCCCATCGACCTGGAAGAACAGGCCATGATCGACGGGGCCAGCCGCGTGGGGGCCATCCGCCACATCATCCTGCCGCTGGCGCTGCCCGGCATCGCCGCCGTCGGACTGTTCATCTTCATGGGCAACTGGAACGAATTTATGGCCGCGCTGACCATCCTGCAGAACCCGGAACTGCGCACGTTGCCGGTGCAGATCGTCAACTTCATGGGCTTTCAGCGGGTCGAGTGGGGGCCGGTGATGGCCTACAGCGTGATCGTCGGCCTGCCGGTCGCTTTTGTGTTTATGTTCGTCCAGACGCGCATCGTCGGCGGCCTGACGGCGGGCTTCACCAAATAGGGCCTGTCCGCTCAGCGCCGCCGCGTGTGGCGACATCCATTGCCAGGAGGGTGTGTCATGGCCAAGCTGCGGGCGGTGCTGTTCGGCACTGGCAACTGGGCCGGGGTTCATGCGGCCGCTTATGCCGACTGTACGGAGGTGGAACTCGTCGGGGTGTGCGGCCACCGCGACGCCGAACGACTGAACGCGCTGGCTGACCGGTACGGCATCGCCGAGCGGTCACTCAATCTGGAAGCGCTGCTCCACCAGACCCAGCCGGACATCCTGGACATTGCCGCGCATCCCTCGTTCCGGCTGGAGGGGGTCCGGCTGGGGGTCGGGCTGCCCGGCCTCCGGCTGATCAACCTGGAAAAACCAATCGCCCTCACGCCGGGCGACGCCTACGCGATCGAGCGCCTGTGCCAGGAGAACCACAAACTGTTGACCATCAACCACCAGAAGAAGTTCCTCCCGGCCTGGCGCAAGACCCACGAGGCCATCGCCGCCGGGGCCATCGGCACGCTCGAATTCATGCGGGCCACCTGCCAGGGCAACCTGATGGTGCAGGGCAAGCACCTGACCGACATGGCCCTGCACTTCAACGATTACTGCCCGGCCAGCTGGGTCATGGCTCAGGTCGACGGTCTGGAAGGGCTGGACGATCCGCGCACGCCCGCGCCAGCAGCGGCGGCGGCGATGGTCTGCTTCCAGAACGGCGTCCGCGCGGCGATGACGTTCGGGGCGGTGGGGCACCCCCTCCCCGGCGAGACCAACCAATGGTACCAGTTTGGGATGGAGGTGTATGGCACCCACGGCCACATCAAAGTGACCCTCAACCAGACGTGGCAGCTCACCACCTACGCCGACGGCAGGACCGTCACCGGGGAGTCGAGCTGGGACAGGGACTATATCCACGCCCAGACCGCCCACCTTGACGCGGCGGCGCGGTACGCACGGGACCCGTCAGTGGGCCATGTCTCCGACCGGGAGAAGTCGTCGCTCTCCTACCAGGTCATCATGGCTATCTACGCCTCTGGCTGCGACGGCGGCCTGGTCGAGCTGCCGCGCCGCTTCGACGACGATCTGATCAGCCGCCTGCGAGCGCGAGGCCATACCAGCTAGGAGTATCACTGTCATGAAAAAAGCGGTTCTGCTCGGCGAACGGCAGGCCGGGATCGTGGACGTGCCCGGCCCGTGCCCCAAAGAGGATTGGGTGGTGGTTAAGGTCCACGCCGCGCCGATGTGCACCGAGTACAAACGATTCTTGAGCGGCCAGCCGTCGGATTACCTCGGCCACGAGGCCGCCGGGGAAGTGGTTGAGGTGGCCCAGCCGGGACGGGTGCGGGTCGGGGATCGGGTGGTGGTGATGCCGTCGTATCCGTGCGGCGGGTGTGAGCTGTGCGTGGCCGGTGACTACATCCACTGCCAGCACAGCACCGATGTCGCCGCCTTCACCGGGTCGCGGGAAGGCAGCGCCACCATGGCCCAGTACCTGCTCAAGCCGGACTGGCTCCTGCCCCCCATCCCCGACGGCGTCTCCTACGAGCACGCCTCGCTGGCCTGCTGCGCCCTGGGGCCGACGTTTGGGGCCTTCGACGCCATGGGGCTGAGCGCCTTTGACACCGTGCTGATCACCGGCGCGGGTCCGGTCGGGCTGGGCGGGGTGGTTAATGCGCGCTTCCGAGGGGCGCGGGTCATCGTCGCCGAGCCTGCGCCGTGGCGGGCCGAGCGCGCCCGGCAGATGGGCGCGACCGTGATCGATCCCCGGCAGGCTGACGCCCTGGAACAGATCACCCAGCTGACTGATGGCCGGGGCGTGGACAGCGCCGTCGATTGCTCCGGCGACGGCACGGCGCAGCGGCTGTGCATCGACGCCACGCGGCGCAAGGGGAAGGTCGCCTTCGTGGGCGAAAGTTATGAGCCGCTGCCGATCACCGTCAGTCCGGATATGATTCGTAAGGGCCTGACGCTGATCGGATCGTGGCACTACAACCTGAAGCTGTTCCCCCAGGTGATGCAGGTCATCCAACGCTCGCCGCTGATCGACCAGCTGATCAGCCACGTGTTCCCGCTGAGCCGGATTCAGGAAGCCTTCGAGGTGTCGGCGGCGGGCGAGACGGCCAAGGTCATCCTCAAGCCCTGGGCGTGATCGGCACTTCCGCCCGTCGCTCCGCCGAGGCCGCTGCTGCCAGCGCCAGTGCCAGGGTCAGCGCCCCTTCGCGCAGAGGCACGCGCGCCGGACGGTTTTCCGTCACGGCGGCGATAAAGTCCGCCGCGGCCGCCCGCCAGTGGTTACGATCCTCGCCGATCGCCTCCAGGCGCGGCGGGTCTTCAGCCGTGTAGGCGACTCTCGCATGGTTGGCATCGGCAAAATCAACGGTGAGGCGGCGCGTGACCAGGTGGCACTGGTCGATCCACTGGCCGGGGATCGCGCCGTTGGTCGCGGCAATGACGCCGAGCGCCCCATTGGCAAAGTCGATGACGGTGCCGCTCACATCTTCGACCGTGTAATCGGGCACATCCCGGTGGAAGAGGTTGGCCTGGCGGCTGTAGACCGCCACCGGCTGGCCGAGGAAGCAGCGCAGCAGATCGATCAGATGGATGACCTGTTCGACCAGCTGGCCGCCGCTCCGATCTTTCCGCCGCCACCAGGGCGCGTGCAGACTGTTGCAGAAGTAGCGCGCCAGCATCAGGCCGGGCGCACCCGCCGCCCCTGACTCGATCTGCTCCATCACCCAGGCCACCGCCGCGCCGAAGCGAAACTGGAAATCCACCTGGGTGACGATGCCGGCGCGCTCGGCGGCCTCGACCATCCGCCAGGCGGTGTCCATGTCCAGGGCGATAGGCTTCTCGATGAAGACGTGCACCCCTCGCCGGGCGGCCTGCTCCACTTCGTCGCCATGCGCGTAAGGCGGCAGGGCGATATAAACGGCGTCCGGCTGGGCCTCGTCGAGCATGCGGCGATAATCCGTATAGACAGCGGCTTTTCCTGCGGTAACCTCCTGCGAGAAGAGCTGCGCCTGACCGGCCTCGGTGTCGCAGCAGGCCACCAGCCGGACCGGCGGCAGCGCCGCCAGATTAGGCCCCTGCCGCCGGCGCGCAAAGCCCCCGCAGCCCAACACGGCAACCTTCACTTCACCCGCCATCAACCAGCTCCCTCCCTTTCGGCATTATTTCCACGAATGGCCGCCCGGCTCAGACCCGTCCCTGGTCGGTCACCGGCAGGCGCAACGGATAAGCGCCAAACTGCTCGACAGTTTCCGCCAGCGCGGCGATATTCTCCGGCGGGTAAGGCATGGTCTGGTCCTGGCCGCAGACGTAACCGCCGCCCGGCCCCAGGGCGGCCATCGCCCGGAGCGTTTCGCGGCGCACGTCAGCGGGCGTGCCGTCCATCAGCACCCTGGAACTGACGCCGCCCCAGAAAGACAGCCTGTCGCCCCACTGCGCCTTGAGCGCGGCGGCGTCGTTGCAACTGGCCTGCACCGGATGCAACACATCCAAGCCGATCTCCACCAGATCGCCCACAATCGCCCCCACCGCCCCACAGGAATGTAACCCCACCAGCCGCCCGGCGTCTTTCCACACGCCAAAAATTTCGGCCAGCGCCGGCTTAAACAACCGGCGCCAGACGTCTGGACTCATCATCAGGGCCCGCTCCGAGCCATAGTCGTCGGTCTGCCAGCACATCTCCAACCCGGCACGCACCAGCCGCCGGGACATGCGGACGGTGTAGTCGGTCACCATTTCGACGACCAGCTTGACCTTATCGAAGTCGGTCAGGAGCGCGACGAAAAAGTCCTCCATGCCGACCAACGCCCAGGCGCGATCGAAAGGACCCAGCGGCAGGTGGCCAAGATGCAGCCTGCCGGGGTCCTGCAAGCCCTCCCGGATGCGCGTGAACCCGGCCTGGTTGGGGTCCGGCGGCTGGTAGGTCGAGAGCCTGGACAGGTCGGCCAGAGGATGCATAACCGGGAACGGCGTGGCTCCCCAGTCGTCGACGGTCTCCCGTTGCCAGCCCACCCCCCAGTTATCCACCCAGCTCAGGCGACCGTCGGCCCAGTCCTGGGGAAAAGCGCCGTCATAGGCCAGGCGGTTCCAGGTCGGCTCGTACTGGTGCGGGAGGTAAGCTGGCGCGTCACGCCTGATGGCGCGCAGCAGGTTCTCTTTGGGGTCCATGAGGCTCGTCTCTCTCCCCAGCTGGTGCGATCAAACCGCTGGCGGGAACCCTGGCGATGGCCTATCCCTTGATCGCGCCAGCAGTCATGCCCTCGATGAAACGCTCGGACAGGAACAGGTACAGCAGCAGCACAGGCAGGGTGCTGGATACCAGGCTGGCCGCCCCCAGGGAATAGTCGGAGCGATTTTCGCCCAGGAAATTAAAGATCGCCAGCGGCAGCGTGCGGGAGGTGCGCGTCGGCACCATCACGATGGCGTACAGGAATTCGTTCCAGCAATAGATGAAGTTGAAGACCAGGATGGTCGCCAGCGCCGGGCGGCTGATGGGGAACATCACCCGCCAGAACATGTTCCAGTCCGAGCAGCCGTCGATGCGGGCGGCGTCCTCCAGCTCCTGGGGAATCTGGGCGAAGAAAGCGCGCAGCAGAAAAATGCTGATCGGCAGCCGGGTGGCGCTGTACAGGATGATCA
>DAOTXK010000280.1:0-18465 GCA_034435395.1 Anaerolineae bacterium
AGCTCATCCAGGGCGAACAGCAGCACTTCCGGCCCGCGCACGACCTGCCGCAGGAAGGCCATCTCCGGCTCCCCCAGCAGGCTCAGGTCCGCCCCTTCGTCGGTGAAGCCGCGCTGGTCGGCCATCCGAAAGATAC
Source organism: Anaerolineae bacterium (assembly GCA_034435395.1). GTDB lineage: Bacteria > Chloroflexota > Anaerolineae > Aggregatilineales > Ch27 > DAOTXK01. The sequence goes on from DAOTXK010000280.1 coordinate 137, forward strand.
CCGCGCAGCGCACATGCGCGTTCTGAATGTAGTAGACCGGATTGTCGTTGTTCCGGGCGATGGCCAGGTCCAGGTCGAAATCCACGTCGGTATTGGCGCTGCGGGCCAACAGGAAATACCGCACCGCATCCGGCCCGACCTCATCCATCACCTCGTCCAGCGGGATCACGTCTCCAGCACGGGTGCTACCCCGGACCAGCTGGCCCTCCCGGTAGATGCGCACCATCTGGTGAATGATGACGTGCAGCAATGACGGATCGTAACCCAGCGCCTGCAACCCGCGCCGCACCGTCTGGTACTGGGTGCCGTGATCGGCGCCCAGGACGTTGACCAGCAGGTTGAACCCACGTTCGATTTTGTTGACGTGATAGGCGATGTCCGGCAGGGTGTAGGTTGGCTCGCCGGAGGCCTTGACCAGCACGCGGTCTTTCTCATCCTCAAAGCAGGTGGAGCGGAACCAGGTCGCCGGGGCCGTGCCCTGGGCTTCCGCCTCCGCCCGTTCATCGACCGTGGCCCCTTCCCATACGGCGGCCTGGTAGATGTAGCCGCGCTCGCGCAACGCGTCAAGGACGCGCCAGAGGGAGCCATCCTCATACAGGCTGTTCTCGTTGAAGAACACATCGTGTTTGACGCCCAGCCGCAGCAGCGAGTCCCGAATCCAGCCGAAGATGATCCGCTCGGCATACTCCTTAAATGGCGGCCAGTCCTCCTCCAACCAGTCATCGGCCACCTGTGCCACCAATTGGGCGGCAATGTCCTTCAGATAATCGCCCGCGTAACCTTCTTCCGGCAGCTTCATGTCCTGACCCAGCGCCTGCAAGTATCGCGCCTGCAGCGTCCGCCCCAGCATCTCCATCTGCCGCCCGGCATTGTTGAAGTAATACTCGCGCTCGACCGCGTAACCGGCGGCCTCCAACAGACGGGCGATGGCGTCGCCGATGACGGCCCCGCGCGTCCGCCCAATGTGCAGCGGCCCGGTAGGATTGGCGCTGACGAATTCCACCTGAGCACGCTGGCCCTTCCCCCGGTCCAGGGTAAACAGCCCCTCGCCCTCGGCAATGATGGTTTCAACCTGTTGTTTCAACCAGGTCTCGCTCAGCCGGAAGTTGATGAACCCCGGTGGGGCCACATAGACCTCGCCCACAAAGGGCGCTTCCGGCAGGTGTTGCAGAAGCGTCTCAGCGATCTGGACAGGCGCTCGCCGGACCATCTTGGACAGCTGCATGGCCACCGGCGAGGCATAATCACCGTGCTCCGGGTTGGGCGGCGGCTGGGTACGGATTTCCGGCAGCTCAAACGCCGGCAGATCACCCGCCGCCTGGGCCTGCTCAATCGCCTGCTGGATCAGGGCAGCATGTTCCTGGGGCAATATGTTCATCGGAAGGCGGCGCTCCTCTACAGACCTGATCCAAAATCTGACCCAAACCGTGCATAACCCGCGTCATTCTAGCATGGCAATGAACGCCTTTCAATAAGTGTCCGATAAAAACCGGCACCTGCCCCGCGCTACCATCTGCTGAATGTCATACAAAATGGTGACAGTCCACGCTGTCGTCTAGGGTCAGATCGGGCTACACTGCATTCGGTTTTGTGAATGCGGTGGAAACTTATGACCGACGATTACGATACCCTGACCGTTCGCTTCAAAGCCATGGCCCACCCGGTACGCCTGCAAATCCTGAATATGCTGCGCCGGGGAGAGGTCTGCGTGTGCCACATGGAGGCTGTCTTTGGCCGGCGGCAGGCATACATCTCGCAGCAGTTGATGGTCCTGCGCGAGGCAAGGCTGGTCGACTCGCGCAAGGACGGCCTGAAAGTCTTCTACCGGCTGGCAGATGAGTTGACCGCTGTCCTGCTGGAGACTGCTTTGGGCCCCGCCCCCCGCGATCCGCTGCCGCTGGTTGAAGGGTGTCCGTGTCCGCACTGCGCCGTTGTACCGGAAACCGCATAACCCCCTGGAGGAGCCTATGTTATCCATCAAGGTCCTGGGGCCAGGCTGCCCCAACTGCCGGATAGTTGAAGCGCGCACCCGTCAGGCGCTGACCATGCTCAGCCCGCAAAACGGCCATAGCCTCGTCAAAGTCACCGACCCGGCTGAGATCAGCCAGTACATCCTGCGCACACCGGGCCTGGTGATCAACGAGCAGGTCGTCTGCGAGGGTCGCGTGCCCCAGACTCATGAAATCATGACCTGGCTGGCTAACGCGCTGGAAACATCCTGACGCTGTGCCAAGTGCCCCACCTGTGGGGCACCTATTGTGTGGAATCGCATTCATCTTTTCGAATATGACAAGGAGACCACATGCCACTCAGTGACCTGCTTTTACAGTTGCTCCAGGCCGGGTGGGCCGGTCTGCTGGATTACCTGGCGGCGCACGTGCTGCTGTGCCTGGTTCCGGCCTTTTTCATCGCCGGCTTTCTATCGCTGATCCCCCAGGAGATGATCACCCGCTACCTGGGTCCCCGGACGCCGAAGTGGATCAGTTACCCGGCGTCGGCTATCGGCGGCTTCGTGCTGGCCGTATGCTCCTGCACCATCCTGCCGCTGTTCGCGGGCATCTGGAAACGTGGGGCGGGCCTTGGCCCGGCCATCACCTTTCTGTTCGTCGGCCCGGCGGTCAACATCCTGGCCATCAGCTATACCGGCGTGGCCATCGGCCTGGACATCGCCCTGGCCCGCATCGTGCTCGCCATCACCTTCGGCATCGTCATCGGCCTGATCATGGCCGCGCTGTTCAAACAGCCGGAAGCCGATCCCGCCAACGCGGCGCTGTTTGAGCGCACGGCGACGATGCGCCCGGCACTGTGGGCGCTGTTCGGCCTGCTGGTCGCCGTCCTGATCGCGGGCACGCTGCAAATTGACCTGCTCACCAGCCCGATAGTCAGCCTGACCCTCCCCTTCGACCTGCCCGCCAGCCTGCAAAACGGCCTCGACGGGCTGAACCTGACGTTGCAAGGGGCGGCGCTGATCGTCCTGCTGGTCATCATCGCCCCGGTTGCCTGGAAAGGGCTGAACAACGTGCTCAGCGGCCTCAACCGCTGGACGTGGGCGGCGCTGACGCTGGTCGCCGTCACGCTGTTGCTGGCCGCGCCGACCACCGAAGCGGGCAGCCTGGTCATCCACGTGACCGGGCGTTTCCTGGCGGAACTGCTGTTGATCAGCGCCATCGTCTATGTCGCCGGGCGTCAGCTGGAAACCGATGAGCTGGCCCACTGGCTGTGGGAAACCTGGCGCTTTGTCAAGCAGATTTTCCCGCTGCTTATCGTCGGCGTGTTCGTGGCAGGCATGGTCCGCTCCATCGTGCCGGAGGACTGGATTCGGGCACTGGCCGGGGAGAACACCATCTGGGCCAACCTGCTGGCCGTGCTGTTCGGCGTCTTCATGTACTTCCCCACCCTGGTGGAAGTCCCCATCGCCCGCATGTTCCTGGACCTGGGCATGCATCGTGGGCCGCTGCTGGCCTACCTGCTGGCTGACCCGGAACTCAGCCTGCAAAGCATCCTGGTCACGGGGCGCATCATGGGACGCCAAAAGACGGCGGTGTACGTCAGCCTGGTGGCCGTCTTCAGCACCCTGGCGGGGTATCTCTTCGGGGCGTTCCTGGCCACGGTCTAGGGCTGGCCACGTGACATCCCTGCGGGGAGAGGGAAAACATGAAACAGGCGATCACCCTTGTGCTGGAAGACGCCCAGATCATCGAACTGATGCAAATCCTGATCGACGACGATGCCGAGGGCGCACTGGCCTTCCTCAAGACACACTTCAAAGGCAAGGCGCGCGATCTGCTCGAAGGCGGCTGAAAGGTGATGATCGACGTGCCTGGGGCAGGCATCAGACAGGTCAGCGGCCATATCTTCAAAGCCGGGAGGGAGTGATGTTCCTCGACTCGATAGCCCTGGTGCATACGCTCCCGTGCCTGGCCGAGCCGGGCAAAATCATCGTGGTCGGCAAACCATCCCGGAGTCTGAAAGAGGTGTTACCTTACCTGGCCGCGCTGCCCGGCGTCATCGCCTACAACCCGGAGGCAGGCACCCTCACCTTCCGTCGGGAGCGTGGCTTCCTCACGCTGTACGCCGAGCGGGTGTACATCACCAAGGTGGGGGACGCCGAGGAAGGGCTGGAACTCCTGTCCGCCCTGGTCGACGCCATCAATGCCACCTGGGAACAGCGGCATGAACTGACGCCGGTGACAGCCACCCGCCGCTCGCCACGGGTGTTGGACGTGTGGTCGCTCTTGCCGCAGACAAACTGCAAACAATGTGGCGAGGTCACCTGTATGGCCTTTGCCTTCGCCCTGCTCCAGCAGAGACGCACGCTATCCGAATGCCTGCCGATGATGACTGACGAAGCGCTGACCGAACGACAGGCCACGCTGGCGGGCATGTTGTGATCGGCATGGTAGTTGTCGCTGGACTAACGCTATTAAATTCACCTGATTCGTCATAGGAGTGAGGATAATGACCGCTCAGACAAACGACCAGACTGGCAGTGTTTTCCAGCGTCTGTCACTGCTGGACCGCTTCCTGCCCCTGTGGATTTTCCTGGCCATGGCCGCCGGGGTGCTGCTGGGGGCCGCCGTCCCCGGCATCCAGGAAGCATTTGACGCCCTGCGCCTTGACACCGTGTCCTTCCCTATCGCCATCGGCCTGCTGTGGATGATGTATCCCGTGCTGGCCAAGGTGAAGTATGAGGAACTGGGCAAGATACGCCAGCAAGGGCGGCTGTTCGGCGTCTCGATTTTGCAGAACTGGCTCATCGGCCCTGCGCTGATGTTCGCCCTGGCCTGGCTGTTCCTGCCCGACCTGCCCGAATACCGCACCGGGCTGATCATCGTCGGGCTGGCCCGCTGCATCGCCATGGTGTTGATCTGGAACATGCTGGCCGGGGGCAACAACGAGGACTGCGCCGTGCTGGTCGCGCTCAACTCGGTCTTCCAGATCATCATGTACAGCACGCTGGCTTACTTCTATCTGACGATCGTGCCGGGCCTGTTCGGCGCGGACGCGGCGGAAGTTGGCGTGACCATGTGGGACATTGCCAAAAGCGTGCTGATCTTCCTGGGCATCCCCCTGGCAGCGGGCATCATCACCCGCTTCGCGCTCATCAACCGCAAAGGGCGCGAATGGTACGACACCGACTTCGCGCCACGCCTGGGCCAGACGGCCATCATCGGCCTGTTGTTCACCGTGGTGGTGATGTTCAGCATGCAGGGCGAAAAAATCCTGGCCCTGCCTGGCGATGTGGTCCGCATTGCTCTTCCGCTGCTGGCCTACTTCGTGATCATGTTCGCCCTGAGCTTCTTCATGTCCAAACGCCTGGGCTTTGTCTATGATGAAGCGGCCACGCTGTCCTTCACCGCTGCCAGCAACAACTTTGAACTGGCAATCGCGGTAGCAGTTGGCGCGTTTGGCATCGCGTCGGGACAGGCATTGGCAACCGTCGTCGGGCCGCTGATCGAGGTGCCGGTCCTGATCGGGCTGGTCTACGTGGCGCTGTGGCTGGGCCGCCGGCTGTATCGCGGCGACCCAACCGTGCCCATGCCTCAGAAAGCGGCCCCCGCCCCTGCCTGGTCACAGACTGCCGAATAATCGCTCCCACCGCATGATCGAACCAGCCCTGACAGGCCATCAGGGCTGGTTCGGGTCCCCGGACCATAATGCCTACCGCAGCCGAAACAACTCGATCACGCCATCATCACCAACCGGGACGCGCCCCTCGCAGGTCATGCACACCCACGCCCCCGCCTCCAGCGGAACCATCCCCACGCCGCCGCAGGCCGGACAGCGCAGCACCTCACCCAGCGAACGGACGCCCGTTGGCTCGGATGCACCGGGTTTGCGCGCCCAGAACAGCTCGTAATCCACCTGCCAGAGGCTTTTCTCCACGTCAACCAGGCCCATCTCGTCTTCCAACAGCTCGAATACCCGCGCCGCGCTGAAGGTCCGCCCCGGCATCAGACGGGCATCGCGCCCCCGCCGGTTGGTCATCAGCAGCCAGCCGCCCGGTCGCAGCACGCGGACCATCTGCCGCAGGGCCTCCACCGGACGTGGCAAAAACTCCCAGGCTTCGAGGCAGGTCACCAGGTCGAAGGTGTCATTGGGGAACGGCAGGTCCATGGCCGTGTGCCAGACGAGATCGTAATGTCCGGCATGGTGGGCCAGGTTCACCGCCGCCTGGAATAACATCTTGCGGCTGAGGTCCAGCCCGATCACGCGCCCGCGAAAATCCCACTGCTCCAGCAGCGTCAGGGGCAGACGTCCCGTGCCGGTGGCCACGTCCAGAACCAGCGGCCTGGGCACGTCCCGCAGCCGCTGGATGATAGGCCGCGCCAGGAAAAAAGCCTCGTAGACCCGGTCGTAATCCTTGATGCGGTCGTAGCGCCCGGCGTAGAGATCGTACAGCCAGACCACCACCCGCCAGCCCAGGTAAACGCCCTCCGTTTTGATCAGCAGGTACCAGCCGAGTAAGATCAACAGCCCGACAGCCAGCAGGATGGCCAGAACCACCACCAGGATCATCAGGGCAACCGTCCCGTTTCCCGCAGCCAGCCCTCCGTCCGCGCCATACCTTCTGCCAGCGAAATACGCGTCCGCCAGCCCAGCAGCCGCGCCGCTTTGGTCATGCTGTAGACCCGCCGCCGGGCGACGAGCGCCTCCACCATATCGCGCACCGGCTGCGGTTCCCCCCTCAGGCGAGTCAACGGTTCCACAGCAATTGCCGCGCTCCGCAGCAGCCACACCGGAAGCGACAGGAAAACCTGATGTCCGGCCATGGCCGCGTAAGCGCCAAAAAACTCGCGAAAGGTCGGCGGAGGGTCCGATACGGCGTTAAACGCCTGGCCGACCGCGCCGGGATGCCCGGCCACCGTCAGCATCAGGTCCACCACATCGTCGATGTAGATGATGGGGCAGTAAGCCGAGCCATCGCCGGGCAGGAGCGCCGGGCGGCGTCTGGCCAGGTCAAACATGAGGCCGGACCAGAAGCCAGACCGAGGGCCATAGACCATGCCGGGACGGACGACGGTCACATCCAGACCCAGCGCCGCCGCCCGTTCCCACAGAACCTTCTCACCCAGCGCCTTGCTCTGGCCGTAGTGTTCCCTGCCAGGACGCAGGGGGGCTTCTTCGGTGATGACATCAGCCGGGTGGTAGCCATACACCGCCACGGTGCTCACGTGGACCAACCGCCGGACTCCTGCCCGGCAGGCTTCCTCAACCAGCCGCCCGGTCCCTGTGACGTTAACCGCGTACTGCACCGCCGCCGGTCCGCCGGTGGCCGCCGCGACGTGGAACACAACCGCGCAACCCTGCGCCACCCGGCGCAGCGAATCCGCGTCGGTGAGGTCGCCCACCACCGGCTCCGCGCCCATCGCCGCCACCGACGCGCCTTTCTCCATGGAGCGCACCAACCCACGCACACGCGCCCCTTCGTCCAGCAGACGCGCCACCAGTGCCCCGCCGATGAAGCCGCTCGCGCCCGTCACCAGGACGGACTCATCTCGCCATGCCATCAGCCTGGCCCACCTGGAAACCTGTTTGTCGCGAAACCGGGGCCTACTATAACGCAGGGGGAAAAGAAATGCGCCCTAGGGGGCGCGCCGCTGGCCGATCAAGACCTCCAGCACGTCCAGAGCCATCTTGGGCGTGTGGTCCGTCCGCCAGAGGCCAAAATGATGCTGGATGCTGTCCTCGCTGGGACACGCCGGTGGCAGGCAGGTCACATCCGTCGGGAAGTCAAATGCCGTCCAGATCAACCAGCCAGCCAGTCCGTCGTATTCGGCAGCCTGAATGGCCTCTCGCAAGAAGCGGCTCTGCTGGGCCTCATCAAGCTGGTAGGTGCTGTAGCCGAACTCCTCCAGCAAGATCGGCTTGTCGGTATAGCCCCGCAGTTGGGCTATCCGCTCGCGCAACGTGCTGGCATCGTCCCAGTGATGAAGGCTGACGAAGTCCACAAAGGGGATGGTGGCCTCGGCATCGCGAAACCAGCCAGCCGTGATCAGGTGCCGGTCGTCGACGGCCCGCACCAACGCCGCCGTCTCGGCCAGCCAGGTCAACACCTCCTCGCGGGCGAAGCCGCCGCCGATGTCGCCGATCGGCAGATAGTCGATGTCGCCCTCATTACGCAGGTCCCAGGCCAGAATGGCCGCCTCGTCCCGGTAGCGCTCCACCAGGAAGGCGGTTTGCTCGTTGATGTGCGCCGGGCTGCTGTACAACGGGTACTGCCCCAGATCGGCCAGATCGTTGAGCGTCACGATCAGGCGGAAGCCGTAGGCCGCCGCTGCCTGGATCACCGCGTCCAGGCGCTCAAACGCCTCCACCACTGGAATCGGGCCGTTCCCCGGACAGGTGAACAGCGCCTCATTCCATAGAAACAGCCGCAGCGTGTTGAATCCAGCGCCCATCAGCAGGGCCAGTTCAAAGCGAATCTCGCCCAGGTCGGCCTCCGTCAGAAAACGCCGCCAGGGGTAGCGCATCGGGTAGTAGTTGACGCCCTGCACAACGTAAAGTTCTTCCCCGACCAGGAAGCGGTCGCCGGCAATCGTCACCAGGTCGCGCCGGTCGGTCGGTTCATAACGTGGCAGGGCGGCCAGCGCTTGCTCGGCCTCCAGGGCCGTGCAGGTGACCAGGGGGGAAGGCGTGAACACGCCCAGGTCGCGCAACGCCCGTATCGCCTCCACGCCGCCAGGATTCAGCGCCACCGCCGCCTCATACTGGGCGACGGCCTCCGCCATCCGCCCGGCATCCTCCAGCATTCGACCGTAGCTCAGGCGCGCGGCATAGAGCCTGGCCGCGCTCGGCTGCTCTGCCGCGCAATCGGCCCCCTGCGCGATCAGCAACTCCAGCACCTCGATCACCCGCGGCCAGTTGGCGTTCCAGTTGATCTCCACCGCCGCACACAACGCCGCCGGGTCGCCGGAATCCAGGGTGGGAAACGCGGTCACCACCGTCAGCCCGGCATCATCCGGCGGCCCTGGGAGGCAGGCAACCAGCAGGACGACACTCAGGAGGGTGAGCACCCGGAACGCAGTGGCCGCGTTCATTCGGAGAGCGTCTCCGCCGCCGTGATGACCACCCCTTGCGTATCCACCGGCAGCGTCCAGGCCCGTGACATGATGTCATGCCGGTCAAAGACCGACTGAATAGCATCGGCGATCTTGTAATGGTTGTACAGGGCAAAAGCCAGGAGGGCTGGCCCTTCCCCGCTGACGGTCACCGCCACCGCGCCCGCGCGCCGCGCCGCTTCAAAGGCTTCGGCCAGGCCAGGGATGTGCGCGCTGAGGTGGGGCCGCAGCAGGCGGTCGTCCATCGCCTGTCCCAGCAATTCGAAATCACTGGTGCGCAGCGCATCGGCGACCAACACCTGGCGTCCCAGGTTGTAGACGGCGTCGGCCAGCGCCACCGTTTTGGGCAACGGTATCACGGCAGGGTCGTAATCGTCCAGCTGGGGCACCACGACCACCACCCGGAGCGGCTCCACGTCGATCCGGCGGTAGAGGCCCCCCCCGTCACCGGCAGCGGACAGCGTCAGCCCGCCCAACATGGCCGCAATGACCCCATCCGGACGCCCCATAAGCTCGGCCCCCATGGCGATCAGATTGTCGCGGCTCAGCGGCGTGCCCATCAGATTGTTGGCCCCCACCAGCCCGGCCACGGTCATGGCCGCTTCCGCCCCCAGGCCGGAATTCAGCGGAATCATGTTTTGAACGTCCACGCGCAGGCCCAGCGGCGAGTCCTCCAGTCGCTGAAACACCCGAATGGCCGCGTACATCACCGGGTGGTAGCAGTCCGGGGTGAGATCGGCGCTCCCTTCCCCGTGTGACTCGATCACCAGCCGGGTATCCCCCCGTTCGATCAGCGTGGCGGTCAGGTGCAGGCCCAGCGCCAACCCCAGACTCTGCACGCCGGGGCCGAGATTGGTGCTGACGGCGGGGACCGTCACTTTGGCTTTGCGCATGGGTGCTCTTTCATCCAATCATCGCGCTTCGGCCAGGGGCAGGACAAAGGTAAACGTGCTGCCCACGCCGTATTCGCTCTCCACCCAGATTCGCCCGCCGTGTCGGTCGACGATGGTGCGGGCCATCGTCAGGCCCAGGCCGCCGCCCGGCAAAGCCCGCACCTGCTCATCAGTGGAGCGGTACATCCGGTCGAAGATCAGTTCCACCTCGCCAGGCATGATGCCGATCCCCTGGTCCGCCACGCTGCAAAACGCCTGCTCGGCATCCTGCCAGGCATGAATCGCCACCGATTGCTCCGGGCGGGAATACAGGATCGCGTTGTGCAACAGATGATAAACCACCTGTTGCAGCCGGGCGGGGTCGCCCATCACCGTCGGCATCGGGTCTTGGGTGGATACGGCAATGGTCACGCCACGCAGGCGCGCGAACGCCGCCTGTTCCTCCACCACACGGTTGATGATCGTGCTCAGCTGCACCGGGACATACGCCAGCGGCATCCCGGCTTCGATCCAGGCCAGGTCAACCAGCGTGCCGATCAGATCGTGCAGCTTTTGTGACGTCTGCCGGATGCGGGTGATGAAGCGCGCCTGCTGCTCATTAACCGGCCCGAACTTCAGCACCAGGTCCGCAAAACCCTCCAGGGCAGAAATGGGGTTGCGCAGATCGTGGGCGATGGTCTTCACCAGCGCCTCCCGCCGGGAGTCCAGCTCGCGTCGCTCGGTCACATCCTGCAACACCACCATGCGCCCACCGTCGGCGAAAGTCATGCCAAACCCGACGGCCAACCGCCTGTCAGGCAACTGGACATCGTAGGTCACGTCATCAGGCTGGGTCAGCAGATGGAGAAGCCTGCGGTTGTCGGCGAAGGTGTCGGCAGGTGGCCGGCCCAGGCAGCCTTCCGGCGTGACGCGCAACATGGCCGCCGCCGCCGGATTCAGCCGGGCAACGCGCCCGTCGGCATCGAGCATGATGATGCCGTCAGAGATTGTGCGGAACAGAAAGTCGTAACGCGCCCGGACTGTAGACTCGCTCATGGTTTTCCGGTTGCCGCGGCCCATCAGGGTGAAGGCCCGCCCGTCCACGCCCGCGTCCTGCGGTTGAGGCACCAGGTTTGCTACCAGCCCACCGCGCCGCCCCTCCACCACGCAGGACTACGTCCCATCAGCCGACCCGGAGAATTTTGACCCGTCACCCCGCACCGGGACCCTGACCGTTTTCGGGCGCGCTTCAGGCGCGGGGCGTGGTGGGGGCGGCGGCTGGGGCCTGGCAGGCCGCCTGCCAGCCTCGACCGCCGGGGCCGTTGGATCTTCGATGGCCTGCCAGTCCGTATGGCGCGTTCGCTTCTGGTAACCAGATGGAAAGGTGATTCTGGCCCCTTTCGCGTTCCGCTCTACGGTCACGCCCAGGTGCCGGACTCGCACCGGCCAGGGCAGCGCGTACTTCCCCCCGACCCACACCTTACGCGGCGAAATGATACGGACACCCATCAATCGCCACAGGAGATGCAACGGCACCACGCCCCACAGGTAGTCGATCTCGCCCAGCCCTTCCAGTTCGTCGCTGTTGTACGCTTCCCGGAAAGCCTGGTCCGTGCGCAGGGCATGAATCTGGGCCGTCATAAGGCGCGTCAGCAGCTCCGCGGCCAGATCGGGCCGCCCGGCGTCGATCAGCCCCTCGCCCAGCATCAGGTTCCACATCATCCAGACGCCGCCGCTGCCGTTACGATTGGTCGGATCATAGGCTGGGGCCTGCGCCGAGCAATTGGGGATGCCGTACCGCCGCCAGTAGCGCTCCGGATCGGTGACCGTTTTAACCAGAGCCTTCGTCCGCGCCGGATCGTCAAGGCCGGCCCACAGCGGCAGGAGCAACGTCTGATCCTCCAGCGTCCAGTCCACGCTGCTGACCTGCACCGTGTACACCCGGCTCAACCCCCCGGCGGTGACGCGATCAAGCCGCGAATAGACAGTGGCCGAGGTCGCCGCGCCCATGCTCCGATACCAGACGAAGGCTTCTCCGGGCAGGATTTCAGTCACCTCCTGGCCGCCCGCGTCCAACCCCTCCAGTGTGACGCGGAGATCAGGCCGATGATCGCGCCCGCCCAGCGCCCGCACCACCAGCCGGTTCGGCGGTCGGAGCTCCTGCGAGGGGGTCAAAACCTGGTCGCCGCCCCCTTCCGCGATCAGGCCGCCCGCCGTGGTGACATGCGTATCGCGGTCCCGGTAGTGGAAGCTGCCCGTCTCATCGCGCCACATGGTGGCCAATTGGGCCAGCAGTTTATCCAGGCGCTTTTGAATAGCTGCCCGGCCCTTCTTTTTGCCCAGCACCTCGGCCATCGCCAGCAGGCTGCGCGCTTCCCGGATCAGGTAGGCCGCCAGGTCGGGCGTCTCGGCCCGCGAGATGTCGGCGTTCTGGGACCAGCGGCGATAGGGGACAAAGCTGGGATGATTGTCAAAGGCGCTCTGGATGGTATTCGCCCACTCCGGCAGCCCATCGCCGTCGCGGTCCACATCCGGCTGAAACCAGCGGTGGAAAAACTTCACCAGGCCAGGGAAGACCTCCGCCAGGAACTGGCGATCCTCGGTGTAGGTGTACAGGTGCCAGGCGATCGTCGCCAGCAGGGGGATGCTCAACGCGCCGTGCCGCTGCCCGCCCAGCCCTGGCTTCCAGTCGATGAAGCCATCCGCTCCGCCGACGGCGAGGTAATTCCGGATCACGCCCTGGGCCAGCTCCGGAGCGGCGGGCGCGATGGCCGTCAGCGCCACATAAGCCTCGGTCGCCACCTGTCCGCTCCACTGCCAGTAATGGTCACTGCCATCGCCGCGCGGGCTGAACCCACGCGCCGGGATGCGGGCAAAAACGAACGAGGGATGGGGCAAATGACTGGTCGGGCCGACAAAACTGCCCAGGGACACCTTGTAGCTGAAGGCGATGGCCGCGTCGCGGTCCCGGTCGCCCGTCTCAATGATGGGAGTCGTGGCGTTGATATCCTGAAGCTGCTGGAGATGGGCGTTCCAGTCTTCGTTGTAAAGCCAGTGATGAGCCAGGGCCAGCGAGTCGGCCATGGCGGGACGGGCCGCATGGACCCAGCGCAAGACCGCCCCCTCGCCCGGCGGGACGGCCACACGCGCCGGGAGTTTGGGGCCTGAGCCGTCCGACTCGGCGATGGCCTGCATCAGGATGATCGGCTGCAAGTTCCCCACGTCCCGCATGTGCAGGGCAAGCTGGCCGTTGCTCAACCTCAGCACGTCCACCTCACCGGCTTCCTGCTCGGTCATAAACTGGGCGACCAGGTCGATGCCGGCGGTGACGAGCTGGTCGCTCTCATTGCGGAAGGTCACCTGCCCGCCGACCGCATGCGACTCCATGGCCCAATACTCAACCTGAAGGGAAAGAGAGGAGGTCGGTCGCGCCGTGAGACACAGGTAACTCGGCCAGAAAACCTGCACGGTCGGCGGCCCGGCGTACGCGGACGCCTCGTAGATCACGCGTCCGTCCACCACCCACATGGGCACCAGCCGCGCCAGCCCGCAGCGCCCGCCGTAGCGCGTTTCCAGCACCAACGCGGGCGCGTCGCCCTGTCCCAGGACCAGACTCCAGATGTGGTCGTCGGTGTAATCGGTTTGAAACTGTCTGACGTCCGCCGCCAGGCGCAGCGCGACCGGGTCCCCTGCCGCAAGCTGCCAACTGCGCTGATTGCCCTGCATCACGCTCCCCCTGGGAGTGCCCGATCACCCGTGCGCTACGAGCCTCGCCCCACCAGACGCCAGGTCATGTCGGCTTCCTCAAAGGCGAAAGTCTCATTGCCCAGGCTGGTCAGCAGATGGGTGCCGGGGCCGGGGACATATCTCCCCTCACTGTCAAGATAGCCGCCAGCACGATACTCATAGGTCGTGACAAACCCGAACTCCGGCGTTATGCCCCACCCTACAGCCTCACGGATATCCGGATGCCCCCGCCATAACTTGCCAAATCCGCGCCGGGGCTGGATGCCGTCCACCGGCGGCGTCAGATCGGGATCGATCTCAGCCTCGCCTTCCACAAAGGTGTCCTCAAAAATCCGCCACTGGCCATGATCCGTCGCGCCTGGGGCGTTGATCATGACCCAGATTTCCAGGTTGGGCTGCAACCAGAACATACGCCCGCCCTGAAACACCTGCTCGGCCACCTGTATCTGGGCCACCAGGGGCGTCGGCATAGGATTCACCGTGGGGATGGGAAGCGGCGACCCGGCGATGGTGGGCGCGTCAGTCGCTGGTGGCGCGGTGGGAGTCTCAGAAGTCTCCGCCACCGCCTGCCCCGCCAGGGCCAGCGCGGTCAGCGTGGGAGGCTGATGAGTCGAGGTCACGACGATGTAGACCTGAGTTTCCGGCGGTCCGGAACAGGCAGCGGCACTCACCAGCACCAGCGCTGTTAACGCAATAGCCAAGTTGCGCGATTTATTCATGGGTTTCTCCAATAAACGATCGAACAGCCCCCCATAAATACAAACGCAACGGATTGTAACAGCCCTGCCGTCTGACGCAAGGGTCGACTGAGCGCCGGCCCTCCGACCTTGTTGGAGCCTGCCGCAGCAATACCTCTCACGCCGCTGGCGGGCTGGCTCACGACTCTACACACGCTCCGATTGCTCTTCGATGACGACGGTCTGGTAGGTGAACACCTGCACGTCGGGCTGGTTCCACAGGCCAGGCGGAAGCCCCATTTTGCGACACAGCAAATCGAGGAACTCCTCAGGGTCCGAGGCTCGCTCCCAAACCTGGGGTAGAAAAGTCGCCCGGTGCGCGCCGATCACCAGAATAACGCCGTCGATGTAGGGGCGCAGCAAACGAGGAATCGACTGCGGCGTGTCAAAAGCCAGCTCCACCGGTGGGGTGAGCACCGAGATTTCGATCACAATGTTCGGCAGCTCATCCGCCCGCAGCGGCGGGAACCGGGGATCGTTAAATGCCGTCTGGCGAGCGATGTGGCTGACCTCATGGGCCAGCGGCTGCCGGGCAACGAGCGTCCCCGTGCAGCCGCGTAACTCGCCGGTTACGGTATGCAGCGTCACGAAACAGGCTCTTGGTTCGCGCAGGGCTTCCGGCAGGGTCGTCAGATCAGGAAGCGGCAGGGCCTCGCCAGCAGTAGCCCGTTCCAATGTTTCACGCGCGATCCGCAGCAGAATCGCCTCCTCCTCCCGCGTATATTGCTTGTTCATCATGGTCCACCCTTACCCGCCCAACAACATATCTTATTGTAGCATGTCTCAGGAATCAGGATACAGCGCCTGGAGGATGCGCGGCGCGAGATCCGTCAGGTCGGTCAGACCGTCGGCGAAGGCCTCGTGGCCCCGTCCCACCACCAGCGTCGGCACATCGTTGTCGGTATGCTTGCGGGTGCCCAGGTCTTCCATGTTCCCGTGGTCGCTGCTGATCACGATCAGGCCGTCGCGGGCCTCCCAGGTCTCCAGCAGACCGGCCATCACGCCGTCAAAGCGTTCCAAAAAAGCCACGGCGTGTTCAAACGGCCCCCGGTGGCCCAGCACATCAGTGATCCAGCTGGAAAAAAAGGTGAAGGTCCGCCGGCGCGCCAGTTCGGCCAGATGCCGCCCGGCCTCCTGGGGCGTGAACACCGGCGTGTCGTCGTATCCCAACCGCGTCCGCCACCCCTCGCCGGTCCAATCCGGACTCATCGCCTCGCCCCGCCGCAGCGCGTCCTCGCCGAACAACGGCAACCTGGCGTCGTGCACCGCCTGCTGAATTGATGAGAGCAGCCGCTTGCCTCGGTCAACGGCCAGGAAAAACCCTGGCGGGTAGGCGTCGATCAGCGCTGCCGTGCCCCCCCGCGCCACAATCTGCTTAAACAGGTTATCCTCCGCCAGAATGCGCCGGATGGCGGCGTTGGGTCGCGGGCCGTAATGCTCGCCGATCGCGGCAGGGACGTTCCGCCCGGTCAGGATGGCGGCCTGCCCGGTGGCGCTTTGTGGTCGCCCGGCCACGCCGAGACGCGGATCAGTCGGGACAAAACTGGCCGACGATCCCACCAGGGGGGGCCGCCCGCGCAGCCAGCGCCCGCCAGCCAGATCGTTCAACAACGGCATGCAGGCGCTGGCAAAAGGATTACGGTCCGGATCATCCGCGCCCAGGCCAATGCCATCCAGAAAGATAAACAGAATGTGCGGCGTTGCGGTCATCTCTCGGCACCGCCTCCAGCAAGCCGGCCCACACCCAGCAATTGGAGCAGATTTGGCGGCAGACGGCAACTGCCGGTTGCGCCGTCCCCTGGAATGCCTATGATAGGTCTCAGCGGCGAGATTCTACCGCTGGCAGTGCGATGGTTCCTGAGGTTCGTGTGAGGCAAAGGATGTTTGAACCCATGTCGATCAAAGATTTCGCTCGTATCACACTCTGGGGTGCGCTTGTACTGGTTGTCGCTATCGCTCCCGGCCTAGCGCTGGCCCAGGGCCTGGAACAGACCTTCCAGTGGCCGGAAAAGGGCTTCGCCATCAGCTATCCTGCCGGATGGGTTTCGGTTGACCTGCAGAACGACACCTATGGGCTACAGGCCAACCCGAACGACGATCTTAATGAAGGCCCGCCGACCGCCGATGCTGTGGTCATCGTCGCCCTGGACACCGCCTCCGCCGCTGCGATAGGCGGGCCAGCGGAAGCCCTCCAGCTTTTCGCCGACGAATTCGCTCCTGACAGCCCGATCACGGTCAACCAAACGACCGTCGCCGGTTATAATGCCGTGCGCGCCGCCATTGAGGTCACCGACGAAAACGCCGTCCTGGATATCGTGGTGCTGAGCACCGACGCCTTCACCTACATCATCATCGGCGCTACCCCCACGTCCCAGGCGGCGGCCTTCAAGAACACCTTCAACGCCATGCTGGCCACCATCGTGATCACCGAGCCGGTCGGCGGCGCAGGGGCAGGCATGGTCGCTGGCGCCGGCACCCTCTACAGCGGCGTGCGCATCACCCTGGATCAGACCATCACCCAGAGCTGGAATGAGATCGACGCGGTTGAGCTGGTGGGGGCCGACGCCAGCGGGGTCGTGGTGCGGCAGTGGGCCATCGCCGCCGAGGCGACCAGCTCCTACGGCACCGATGCCTGGTCGGCAGCCCAGGCCACCGGCGCGCCAGATACGCCCGCCTGCGGGGACTACAGAACAGCCTGGGCGTCGGCAACCAGCACCGGCCAGGATACCCTCACCCTGCACTATGGGACGCCCGTCGCGCCCACCGAGGTCAACATTCATCAGACCTACAACCCCGGCGCGATCACCACCGTCGAACTGCTGCCCGCCGATCCTGCCCTGCCGCCGCTGGTCATCTTCCGAGGGTTGGACGACGCCACGCCGTGCCCCGGCATTTTGAGCATCCCGGTCAGCGTGAGCGAGGCGCCGCCCAGCGATAACGTGTACGACGGCGTGCGCATCACCCTGGATCAAACCATCACCCAGAACTGGAATGAGATCGACGCGGTTGAGCTGGTGGGGGCCGACGCCAGCGGGGTCGTGGTGCGGCAGTGGGCCATCGCTGCCGAGGCGACCAGCTCCTACGGCACCGACTCCTGGTCGGCGGCCCAGACCACCGGCGCGCCAGATACGAAAGAATGCGGCGACATCCCCACGGCCTGGGCGTCGGCAACCAGCACCGGCCAGGATACCCTCACCCTGCACTATGGGACGCCGGTCACGCCCACCGAGGTCAACATTCATCAGACCTACAACCCCGGCGCGATCACCACCGTCGAACTGCTGCCGGTCTCCCCCAGCCTGCCGCCGCTGGTTATCTTTGAAGGCATCGACCCCACCGTCGACTGCCCCGGCATCCTGAGCATCCCGGTCACGGTCAGCCCGGCGGAGACCGGCATGCTCGATTACTCGCTGCCGCCCTCTTTCGGATCAACGGCACTGGTCTCCGGGTTCACGCCGGACCCCTTCACCGTGGCGGTGACGAGCGGCGGGACGGTGGATGTGGTGGCGGCGATGGGCGAGGCGTGCAGTGGCGTGGCCAGCGGCTACGCGGCCAGCGCGCCGGACTTCCGCCTGCAATATACGGCAGGTCAGTACATCTTACGGTTTTTCTTCGTCAGCGAGGGTGACACCACGATGGTGATCAACGCGCCGGATGGCCGCTGGTACTGCGACGACGACACCGGCGGGCTGTTGCAGCCGATGCTGACCTTCGACCCGCCCCTGAGCGGTCAGTACGACATCTGGATCGGCAGCTTCAGCGCCGAGGAGAATATCACCGGCTCGCTGTACATCACCGAAACGGAGGCCACGCCGGAGAATTTCCAGGGTAGCAGCTAACCAGGCGACGCCGCAGGCCCAACCCGGCGTTGCCCGCCAGCGATACCCGGCGATCGGAACCGATCACACGAC
>DAOTXK010000281.1:0-4871 GCA_034435395.1 Anaerolineae bacterium
GAGGCCCTGGGTGCGGTCTGGCGCGAGCAACTCCGCGCCCAGCGGCGGCTGCGGGATGCCCTGGCGAACGGCCCAGTCGCGCGCCTCCTGGGGCAGGATGAGGAATACCTGCTCGACGCGATCCCCCGGCGGGGTGGAGTCATCGGCCAGCAGCCCCGTTCGCCGGTCGATGGTCAGCCGCTGGTGGAAGGGGTCCGGCTCGGTGGGGACGGTGCCCTCAATAAACCACTCGCGCACCCGGCGGGGGCAGGCGTCGGTGGGCAGCAGGCCGCTCAGCGCGCAGACCTCCGCCAGCACCAGACCGTCGGGGCGTGGGAAGCCCAGTTCCGGCTGGCCGAGCAACACCTGCCGCATGAAGTCGTGCCAGATCGGCCCCGCGCCGCTGATGCCGGTCACCTCCCGCATGGGGCTGTTATCGGCGTTACCCACCCATACGCCAACCACCAGGTTGGGCGTGTAGCCCATCGTCCAGTTGTCGCGGAAGTCGGTGGTGGTGCCGGTTTTGGCGGCGGCGGGACGCCCGATCTGGAGCGCCGAGGCCGGGCCAAAAGCGGGTGTGCGGGCTTCGTTGTCGCTGAGGATGTCCGTGATCAGCCAGGCCACCCGCTCGTCCAGCACCCGGTCGGTCAGCGGGCGCGGCTCCCATTCGTAGAGCAGGCGGCCGCTGGCATCCTCGACGCGTTGGATCAGCACTGTCGGGACGTAGAAGCCGCCGTTGGCCAGGGCGGCGTAAGCCTGCGTCAGCTCCAGCAGCCGGACCTCGCCGCCGCCCAGCGTCACCGCCAGGTCAAGCCGGTCGTTTTCGGCCAGGGTGGTCACGCCGAGCCGGGTCAACAGCCGCACCAGCGACTCCACGCCGATGTGATCCAGGGCCACCACGGCGGGGATGTTGTAGGACGAGGCCAGCGCCTCCCGGACCAGGACCGGGCCGTGTTCCACCAGCCCGAAGTTGGCCGGGGTGTAACTTTCCAGCCGCCGGGTGACGAACGGCGTCTCCACGTCCAGGATCATGGTGGCCGCCGTCCAGGGATCGGGGCGGGTCGGGTCGAAGGCGGCGGCGTAGGTGAAGGGCTTGAGGGCGCTGCCGGGCTGGCGGGGGGCCAGCGCCGCGTTGTAGGCCCCGCTGATGGCCTCGTTGAAATAATCCGGGCTGCCGAGCATGGCCAGCACGTGCCCGGTGTAGGGGTCCATGGCCACCAGGGCGGCGTTGCCCACCTCGTGCGAGCGGCCCGTATGGTCGGGGGTGTTGAGGCGGGCCAGGTGGCGGCGGGCGAGGCGTTCGGCGGCGTGCTGCCAGTCCAGGTCGAGGGTGGTGGTGACGGTCAGCCCGCCCTGGTAGAGCGCCTCCGGGAAGCGCTGGAGCAGCTGCTCCCACACGGCCATCACGAAGTGGGGCGCTTCGATGGGGAAGGGCGAGGCGGCGTAAACCAGCGGCTCATGGGCGGCGCGGCGGGCTTCGGCCTCGGTGATATACCCCTGTTCGGCCATCAACCGCAGCACCGTCTCCTGGCGCTCCTGGGCGGCGTCGGGATTGTCCAGCGGGTTGTAGACGGCGGGGGCCTGGGGCAGACCGGCCAGCATGGCGCATTGGGCCAGGTCCAGCGTCTCCACGGGCTGGCCGAAATACGCCTGGGCGGCGGCTTCGATGCCGTAGGCCAGGTTGCCGTAGTAGGTCTGGTTGAGGTAAAGCGTCAGGATGTCATCGCGGGAGTATACGGTGGTCAGCCGGATGGCGAGGATGGTCTCCCGCAGTTTGCGGATCAGCGTGCGCTCGGCGCGCTGCTGCGGATCGAGCAGCAGGTTGCGGGCCACCTGCTGGGTGATGGTGCTGCCCCCGGCCAGGACTTCGCCGCCTGCCAGGTTGATGCGGAAGGCGCGCAGCACCCCGGCCAGATCAATGCCGATGTGGCGGTAGAAGTTGGCGTCCTCGGTGGCGATGGTGGCGTCGATGCAGTCCTGCGGGATTTGGGCGAGCGGGACGGCGCGGTTGCGCCCGCCCTCCGGATCGACGATCTCGTAGAGCAGCCGCCCTCCCCGGTCCAGGATGCGGGTGGAGGGCAGGGCCAGCCCGGCTTCCAGGTCGCTGATGTCCGGCAGGCCGGTGAACAGGACGGCGGCCAGGGCGATTGTGCCGACGACCGCGGCCAGGAACAGCGCGCCGATGGCGAGGGCCAGGCGGGGATGGTTCCGCGGGAAGCGGCGCAGGCGAGCGATCATAACGGTCACCTGAGGGCCAACCGGATCATCGTAAGAGGGGCGCGGTGCTCTACCTTGCCCCTCTTACACCATACCGATTCCCGGCCTGATCCGCAATCGACGGTTGTCCATCGCTTGCCCTACGATGACGCCACGTCTCAGCGCACCGTCAGATTGCCCACGCCGCCATGGTAGGTGATGATCACCTGCCGCTCGGCCCGGTCGAAGTGGGGCGTCTGCCAGACGCCTTCCCCGCCGACGATGCCGGTGCTCAGGCTGACCTGCTCAAAGCGGTCCGGTACGGTCACGCTGCCCACACCCCAACTGGCCTCCAGCCGGACGACGGCCTCTTCGCCCAGTTCCAGGGTGATGGCCCCCACGCCGCCGCTGATGTCCAGCGCGATCGCCGCGCCGGTCGGGATAACCACCGTCACATTGCCCGCGCCGCCGTGAATCCCGGCCAGGTAGCTGAGGCCGCCGACGGGCAGGGTCACGTGCGTATCGCCCACGCCGGTGTTGATCAGCAGCTCGCCGAATTCCAGGCCGGTGAAGTCAAACACGTTGTCCCGCCCCACGCCGACGTTGATCTCCAGGTTCAGCGGCACCGCCGGGTTGAGGACGATGTGCCAGGGCAGGTCTTCGGTGACGCCGGTCAGCGGCAGGGTGTGCACGGGGTTGGTCAGCATGATAAACTTCTCTTCCTCCCCCACGGCGTAAAAGTCGATGACGCCGATGTAGGTCAGGTCGGCGGTGATCAGGTCCTCGGACCCCGCCTGGGTGGTGATGGTGGCCTGGGCCAGGGGAATGTCGATCACAATGCGGGCGGACTGGGCCTGCCCCAGCGGCTCGCGGAAGATATCGCGGCGGGCGTTCCCGCCAGTAGGCTGGGGCGGTGTTTCGGCGGTCTGGGTGGCGGCCAGCGCGTCGTGGAAGGCGGCGTCAACGGTGGCCACAAAAGCGGCGGTGGGTTCCAGCGTGGACCGGACGCGCCCCGCTTCGGCGGTCTGGGTGAAGCGCTGATCGACGGCGGCCTGGACGGTCTGCCACTGCTGAGTGGGGTCGGCGGCGGCCTGCCCCACAGCCGATCCGGCGACGTGCTGGCTGGCGAAAGCGGTGAGCAAAACGATCGATACCAGCGCCCACACCACCAGGAATGGAATAATCCTGCGGTTCATCGTTGTTCTCCCCTCTACCCGGTAAAAGTATCAGCGGAGGGTTTTTTATCCTCCGCTGATCTATACGTGCGGGCGGGGAATTGGTCGCGGCCAGGCCGGGGTTAAAACAGCGGCTCCAGCCAGTACTGGCCCGGCTCGCCTTCCGCCGTCCAGCCGATCAGGCCGTTGTAGTTGACGCGCCACCAGGTCTTGCCGTCCGGGCCGCACTGCGGGCCGCCGAGCACAGTGAAGATGCCGCCCGGCGGAATCTCGCCCAGGATGATGCTGTCGCCGCCCTGGCCCGGCTGGTTACGCACGATGTTGGCCAGCGGCGGGTCAGTCGTCACGCGGCCCTGGAAGCCCGGCACCAGCTGCGACGGCAGGCCGTTGGCGCAGATCAGCGGCTCCAGCCAGTATTCGCTTCCCTGGCCTTCCGCCGTCCAGCCGGCCAAGCCGCTGGCGGCGATGCGCCACCAGTGGTAGCCGTCGACGCAGCGCGGCCCTTCCACCACGCGGAAGATGGTCCCGCCGGGGATGGTGCCCAGCACGGCGCTGCCCCCGCCGGTGCCCGGCTGGCTGCGGACGGCGTTGGGTTGCCCGCCGAGCGTCACCATGGCCGACCGGCCAGCCATCAGGCGCGGCGGCAGACCGCAGGTGACCGGCTCCTGATCCACGACCACGAGCTGAGTCACGTCGATGTGCGTCGTGTTGTAGTCCGGCACGTCGCGGTAGAGGGTGCCCCACAGGCGGACGGTCCGGCGCGTGCTGCGCAGGATGGCGATCTGCTGCTGGATGGCCGCGTCGCCGGAGCCGAGGCCGTAGCGCGTCCCGTCGGTCCGCTGGAAGTAGTCGTCCCACTGCGCCCCGGCGGCCAGCCCGACGATCTCGCCGCGCCAGTCGGCCACCGGCTCGGTGATCACGTCTTCGGTGGCCGGTTCCAGCCAGTAGACGCCATCGTCGCCTTCCGCCGTCCAGCCGACCAGGCCGTTGTAGTTGACCTGCCACCAGGCCATGCCCTCCGGGCCGCACTGCGGGCCGCTGAGCACGCTGAAGAAGCCGCCCGCCGGAATCTGGCCCAGGCGGGCGCTGCCCAGGCCCGGCTGGCTGCGGAGCACGTTGGAGAGGGCTGGCGAGGTGGTGACGCGGGCGCGCTGTCCTGGGGTCAGGCGGGTGGGCAGGCCGTTGGGGCAGGAGAGCGGTTCCAGCCAGTACTCCTGGCCCTGGCCTTCCGCCGTCCAGCCGACGAAGCCGCTGGCGTTCACCCGGTACCAGTGGTAGCCGCTGGCGCAGACCGGGCCTTCCAGCACGGTGAAGACGGTGCCGCCGGGGATGCTGCCCAGCACGGCGCTGCTGCCGCCCGTGCCCGGCGCGGAGCGCACGGCGTTGGGCAGTGGGCCGAGCGAGACCCGGGCCGAGGTGCCGGGCGACAGGCGCGGGGCCAGGGGGCAGGCGACCGGCGGCGGCTCGGCGGGCTGCTGGACGGCCTGGAGCTGGGTGACCAGAATCTGCGTCCCGTTATGG
>DAOTXK010000282.1:0-4113 GCA_034435395.1 Anaerolineae bacterium
CGCTGTGTAAAACCTGAACCGCACATAAGAGCGAAACTTCCTTCTGGCTCGGACGGAGCCTTGTCGCGTAACGTAGAGCGTTGGCTCATGCGTGCGGCAGAAGCCCCCGCCTTTAGGTGTGGGGAGCGTCACATCTCATTCCGGCCCTGGAGCGCCCGGATCAGCGTCATGGCGTCCACGTATTCCAGATCGCCGCCCGTCGGCAGGCCGCGCGCCAGCCGGGTCACCTTCACTCCCAACGGCGCTAACTGCTGGTGAAGGTACATGGCGGTGGCGTCGCCTTCCAGACCGGGGTTGGTGGCGATGATCACTTCCAGGATGTTCTGCGTCTGCACGCGCCTGACCAGCTCTTTCACCTTGAGCTGATCCGGCCCGATGCCGTTCACTGGCGAGATTGCGCCGTGCAGAACGTGATACAGCCCGTTATAGCCGCCGGTGCGCTCCACCGCCAGCACGTCGAGCGGCTCTTCCACCACGGCGATCAGGGTGCGCTGGCGCGAGGCATCGGCGCAGATCGGGCAGGGGTCGCGCTCCGTGATGTTCCAGCACTGCGAGCAGAAGCGCGTGTTGGCCTTCAACTCGATGAGCGCGTGGGCCAGCGACTGCGAGACTTCATCCGACGCCCGCAACAGATAGTAGGTCAGGCGCGAGGCCGTTTTAGGCCCCACACCCGGCAGCCGCGAAAACGCCTCGATCAGCTGCGTGACCGGTTCAGGGATGGCTTTGCTCATAGCGGTCTGGTGTGGCTCACTCCATCAGGCCGCCGAGCATATCGCCCAGGCCCATACCCGCCAGCCCGCCAGTGATGTTCTCCATGCGCTGGGCGGCCATGGTCTGGCTCTGTTCGATGGCCTGGTTGATGCCCGCCACCAGCAGGTCTTGCAGATCGGTCAGCCACTCCTGATCATCCAGGTCGAGGACCTCAGGATTGATGGTGATGCTTTGTACGCGCTGGTGGCCGCTGATCACGATGGTCAGCGCGCCGCCGCCGACGGATACCTCCACGGTCTCCGCCGCCAGCGCCTCCTGAGCCTCCACCATATCCTGCTGCATCTTCTGAATCTGCTTCAACATGCTGGCCTGTCCGCCGGGCAGGCCGCCGCGATGACCCTTACCCTTACTCATCTGGTGTCTCCTCTTCGTCAGGGGGTGAATCGGTGTTGACGATGTCGCTGCTGGATACCTCGCCACCCAGTTGATGCACGCCGAAGGCGACCAGTTCGTCGCTGGCGATCATGTCCTGGGTATCCATCGTGGTGGACGCTTCCGCCGGGTCGACCACATCCACCCGGAACGTCAGCGGCTGGTCGAACACCTGGCGCATGGCTTTCAGGAGCGCCTGGCGACGGTCTTCGTCCTCCAGTTTCTCCTTAAAGATGGCGTTTTTGACGGTCAATACCAGCGTATTACCGCTGACCTCCCGCACCTGGACGTGTTCCAGCACGGCGGGCACGCTGCGGTTGTAGCGGTGCGCGGCTCGCTGCAAGGCCACCCACTTCTCCCGCACCGTCAACAGCCCGACCGCCGGGGGCATGCCAGACCCGGTATCTTCCGGCTCTTCTACCGGCTCCTCCTCCGCCGGTTCGGGCGATGGAACGGCGACTGTCGCGCCCGCCAGCCGGGGAGCGGCCACCGGCGCGGCAACGGCAACCGGTTCTTCCGGCGGGGCCAGGCTTTCCAGCAGCGCCAGCTCCAGGGGAAGCTGCGGCTGCCAGTCGCTGCCCCGGTCCTGGTGGGCCTCGTTGAAGTTGCGAATGGCCCGCAGCAGCGCCCCCCGGCTGACGCGCGCCGCCTGGCGGGCATATGTCTGCCGGGCGTCCTCAGTGTCGTCGAGGATGTCCGCGCCGGCCGTCTGGGCCAGCAGGACGTTACGGAGATGCTCCACCACCTGGCGGGCGAACTGTCGGGGGTCCGCCCCACCGTCCACGGCGGCGTGGACGATTTCCAGCCCGCCCGGCGCATCCCCTTCCAGCAGGGCATCTACCAGGACGCTCACGGCGCGTCGACCGGCAGCGCCGAGGGCCTCCTCGGCCATGGCCAGGGTGATGGTCTGGCCGGGATCGGCCACCACCTGATCCAGCAGGCTGATGCTGTCGCGCACCGAACCGGTTCCCTGCCGGGCGATCAGGTCCAGCGCGGCCGGCTCGATGGCGAAGCCTTCCGCATCCGCGATCATCCGCAGGTAGGCGGCAACCTCCGCCACCGGCACCCGTCGGAACTCGAACGGCAGGCAGCGGCTGAGGATGGTTTCCGGCACTTTCTCCAGCTCAGTGGTCGCCAGCACGAAGATGGCATGTTCGGGTGGCTCCTCCAGCGTCTTCAGCAGGGCGTCGAAGGCGGCCCCGGAGAAGCGGTGCACCTCGTCGATGATGTAGACCTTGTAGCGCCCTTCGCCGGGGGAGAAGGCGATCTTGTCGCGCAGGTCGCGCACGTCGTCCACGCCAGTATGGCTGGCGGCGTCGATCTCGATCAGGTCCAGGTAACGGCCCTCGTTGACGGCCAGGCAGTGATCGCAGGCGTTGCATGGGCGTTGGGCGGGGTCGTCGTGCTGGCAGTTGACGGCTTTGGCCAGCAGGCGGGCGGTGGTGGTCTTGCCGGTCCCCCGCGGCCCGCTGAACAGGTAGGCGTGGCGGATGCGGCCCTGGCGCAGCGCACCCTGCAACGTGCGGGTGATGTGTTCCTGGCCGATCACGTCCTCAAACCGCATGGGACGCCATTTGCGGTACAGAGCTTGTTCAGGCACGGTTCCGCTTCTCACTTACCGGGCGTGAATGGGCGTAGTGTAACATGCGTCTGGGAGGGGCGGCAAGGGTGCTGGCAGGTTCACGGGGCGATTGCCCTGGGGTTTGGCTCCTCGGTAGATGGCCGCGCCCGGATAGACCAGGGCGGTGTCAACAGCCATGCCATCGCCACGGAGAAGCTTCCGGGTGGTTATGATCCCACAGTGGCGGTCACGAACTGGCCGCCGGCTTCCAGCGGGACCCGCTCGCCAGTCGCCGGATCGTACAGCCCGACGTTGACCACACACGCCTCCCCGGCGTCAGGGGGCAAGGGGATCAGGCGGGTCTCGTGCCAGCGCCCGCCCGGCGGCCAGCGGTCGAAGGGGTACAGGCCGCCCAGCGGTGGGCCGTCGCGCTGGGCCACCAGAGCGTCGTCGCAGACCAGATGCACGAAGGCGACCTCATCGACCGGCGCGGTCACTTCCCAGGCCAGCGGGATTGTGACCTGATCACCCGCCCGATGGGCGGCCAGCGACAGCAGGCGAACGCCGTTGATGAAGGCCCCGGCGATTGTCGGGGGGGCGTCCGGGAGCGGCGCGCCGGTTTCCCAGGCCCAGCGGTCGTGGATCACCCTGGCCAGAAAGGCCCGGCCCGCCCCCTGAACCGCTGCCGCGCGCCCCTCGCGGTCCAGATCAGCGCCCACCATGCCCAGCGTGTAACCGGGCAGGGCCGGCGTGATGTCCGGCCAGACCAGGACCTCCGCCTGAACGTCGAGGCCGGTGTTGGCCCAGACCAGGTCGCGGAAGGGGAAGTAGTCGGTCAGGTAGGTGACGCCCTCATGACCCACGGCGTAAACCCGGTCGCGGGGCGCGACCCAGGCCGGGAGATTAACAGCAACGAGGCGCTCGTCGGGGGCCTCGGCGGCAGCGTCAAAAATCTCCCAGTAGAGCGGGGCGAGCCGGTCGTGCAGGTCCAGGCGGGTGACGACGAACGCGCTCCCGCCGAGCAGCAACAGGGTCGCCAGCGCCAGCGGGACGGCCCGCCCGATGCCCGGCAGGCGCTCCCATAAGGCTTCCAGACCGACCGCCCAGGCCAGCGCCGCTCCCACCGACGCCGTGAGCATCAGACGGGGGCCGTCGATCACGTAACCGCCGCTCAGGGACAGCGCGGGGGGCAGGACGGCCACCCCATACCACCAGATGCCCAGCCAGGCCCGCCGGTCGCGGGTCAGCCACAGGATAACTCCCAGTACGATCAGGCCGATGGCGATCAGGGCGAGGGCGACGCGCTGGGGATCGACGCCGTCTGAGGTGAGCAGGCCCCCGAACTGGGCGATGGGATAGGTCAGCCCCTGCCCGAAGTACAGCAGGTTAAACAGGATGTCCGCCAGATT